>CALUWK010000006.1 GCA_944324475.1 Candidatus Gastranaerophilales bacterium | reverse complement strand
GTATCAATTAAAAAATTTAAATAGATGAATGAATCTTGCTCAATTTATGTTGTTTATTAATAGTTTACAGCTAAATATATATAAAATAAGGTGCAAAATTTGCACCTTGTTAAAACAGTAAAAATAAATTATTATACCTTTATCTTATGAAATTTGTGTAAATATATTCTTCTGCCGGCGGCGGATTTAATCCTGACTTTTCAGAGACCTCTTTCATTTTAAGAAACCACGCCACATTTTTTCCTAAAATACGCATTGTCTGCAGCCCTTCCAAATCTTTCTTGACATCATCAGGCGTCCAGCCATGAACCATATTCCAATAGCGTGAACCTATAACAGGCATTTCAGATACAAGAAAATATTTATTTAACTGGTCTAAAGTTGCGGTTGTTCCGGCACGCCTTGCAGAAATTACAGCAGCACCAGGTTTTAATCTGAATCTTTGCTTGCCGCTTAGTGCATCAGCATAGAAAACTCTGTCTAAAAACGGAACTATTATTCCGCTTGCACTTGCATAATGAACAGGTGAACCAAATATAAAGCCGTCGGATGTTTCTGCTTTTTCTAAAAATTCATTAACCTTGTCATTTATTACACATTTACCTATTTTTGTACAGGCTCTGCAATCCTTGCAAGGAGCAATAGGATTTGTTCCAATATAAAAGATTTCTGTTTCTATATCCTCATTGTTTAGAGTTTGTGCGACCTCATTTAGTGCAGTATATGTACATCCGTTTTTATGAGGTGAACCGTTTAGTAATAAAACTTTCATTCGCTACTCCTCATAAGATAATGTGTCATAAACTTTTGCAACTATTTTCCATTCTCCGTTAATTTTGTTCATAATTAACAAATCAGTGAATTTATATCCGTGCCAGTTATCTTCAATCACCCTGACGGCTGCTATTGTTTTTTCAAGTGTGATGACATCAACTCTTGCAACATAATCATCGCCGCAAGCTCCCATTTTGTCTATTGTGTCATAAAAACCCTGAATAGAACCTGATTGATATTCCCTTTCATTCAATTGACCGTAAAAATTTGCTTTTTCATAAAAATATGGTTTAACAATTTCGCTGTTGCCGTTTTTAACAGCTTCAATAAATTTTCTTGCAAGCTTTTCAACAGCATTGAATTCTTCTATTTGTTCTCTCATTTTAAACCCCTTTCTTTTTAACATTAATTATGTTAAATTATAAGGGTAATTTATTCAAGTACGGATAAAAAGGTAACCTACTTACAAAAAGGAGCATAATATGGCTGTTCAAGAAAGGGATTGTTTAAAAGAAGTTGAAAGTTTTGAAAAAACAGGATTTAACTACACTCTTTCTCTTGTAAGCGGGAAATACAAATTAACTGTATTGTATGCAATATACAGGCATAAAGTTATTCGTTTCAATTCTTTGCAAAAATATTTAAACATAGTATCACATAAAACTTTAAGCGGAGTTTTGAAAGAACTTGAACGAGATGGTTTGATTACAAGAAAAGAATATCCTCAAATTCCGCCTAAAGTTGAATATTCGCTTTCTGCAAAAGGAGAATCTTTTATTCCGATTTTATATGCACTTTGTGAATGGGGTGAAAAACACAGAAAATAAGTACTGAATTCTGCCTAAAACAATAATAGAATAGCAGAAATTTCAAAAACCTCAAACGACTCACATTGCCCGGAGGAATCATACCATTTGAACCAAGCCTAAAATACCCTAAAACACAAGCAAAAAGAGGGTTGCAATCCTTTTGCCCGAAATAATCACACCATCTGCCCCGAGTAGAAAAAGAGTAAAAAGAGTAATTACGGTTCACATGGTTTGATTAATTCCTGCCCCCAAAAACCGCAACACAAGCCGATTGCCCAAAATAATCGCACCATCTGCCCTACGCAAAACACTCACTTCAATACATTAAAATTACAACAATTACATAAATTAAAACAAGCAAAACCCCTATATTAAAAATAGCAAGGGAGAGATTCGAACTCTCGACCTCACGGGTATGAGCCGTGCGCTCTCACCAACTGAGCTACCTTGCCAAAGTTTATTAACCAATTTTCACATAAAAAAATAAAAATTACAAGTTAAATTTTAAAAGCCCCAAAAGGGGCTTTTTTAATCATCTATTTCAGCTTTTGGTTCAGGAGGTTTAGGCATTCCTTCCATTTTCCTTTCCATTTTTTTTAACATTTTTTTATGACAAGGACAATCGCAATTATGTTTTTTAAAATGTTTCATATAATGCCCAGCATAATGATGACCATAAGCGCCAACCATAGGTGGCATAGGTCCTATTGGCGCAGGCGGCATTGGAGGTTTATGCAAAGCAGCAAATAAACTTAATGCACAAAATACACCTACAAAACTACCCCCTGCAACAATTAAAAACTTCCTAAAACCCTTAGATTTACAAAAACATTCTTCCTTAATTTCTGTTTCTTTAATTTCTTCAGTCATTTTTTACTCCTTTTTAAAAAATTTGTAAACACATACTACATACTTTTAAACGAAATCAAAATTAATTTGTTCATTTTTAATAAAATAACTTTTGTAAAAACAAAAAACAATTACTCTTTTGAAGGATATTAAAATTTTGAATCAACTTTATCTATATTTATATCATTCAAAAAAGGTACAATACTTTTAACATCAACCAATATATCATTAACACCAAGATGTCTATAATTATTTATCATTATATTTTCATCAGCAAAAGGAGGTACAACACCAATAGCATCAACACCTGCAGAATTTGCAGCAATAATATCATCAACGCTACTTCCTAAATACTTAATTTTTTTATACGGACAATTTTTTAATATTTCATAAACACCCTTTGGATTAGGTTTCAGCATATTCTTGGGTAAATCATCACTTGTAATATAAAAATAAAAATATTTATCTATTTCAAATTTTTCCAAGGTATATTTAACTTCATCCATCAAACGGCCTGAAAAAATAACCATATCATAATTTTTGGACAACTGTTCAAAAATATCTTTTGAAATTAAAAGCCTTTCTTTGTCGATAAAATTATTTAATAATTTCTGAAACACAGTTATAATTTCCGGCAGTTCAACATTTTGTCCATGCAATAGCAATAAATGTCTTACCGTTTCCCAATTACAACTCATTTTTCCTTGATTTTTTACATACATTACTTCTTTTAGAGAAACTGTATTGCCGGAAAAATATTCATAGGTCTGCATAATAGTTTTAATATAAGATTCAGAAGTATCAATAATTATTCCATCCAAATTAAATATTAAAACATCTTTTTTGTTTAAAAGTTCAGATATATATTTTACACCCCCTAACTTTGGAACAGTAATTCTCAAAAAAGAATCATACTCAGAACTACAAAAATAATCTCTTACTATTACACCACTTTTTTTAAACTTTTCATAATAAAATTTAGCATACGAATTAAAATCACAAAAAATAAAATTTCCTTCACTTTCATAAGGATTAAATCCTTTTTCGCTTAAAGTATCAAAAAGTGCTTTTCTGGCTATTGAATTTTGCTCTTTTATATCTTCCATTCTCTTTTCATCATTTAAAACAGAAATAGCGCAATTTAAAGCAACAGAATTAACACTATACGAAGGAGTTACCTTTTTAAGATTTTTTATAATTTCAGAATTTGATGCAATAAAACCAAATCTTAATCCTGCCATTGCAAAATCTATTGAAAAAGATTTAACAACAACAATGTTATTGTATTTTTTAATTAAATCTATGTAGTCCATAAATGTTGAACCATAGGAAAAATTTATATATGTACAATCAACAACAAAAAGAATATCAGAAAATTTATCAAGTAAAATTTCTATAATTGAAGCTTTAACAAGTTCACCGGTAGGATTATTAGGAGTTGCTATATATATAATTTTAGTTTTATCCGAAATGCTATTTTTTATTTTTTCACAATCAAAAACAAATTTTTTATCATAGTTAATTAATTTAACTGATGCTCCTAAAATTTTTGCACACATTTGAGGAATAATAAAAGTCGGACAATAAGATAATATTTCATCTTCAGGATTTAAATATGTATTTAAAATTATATTTATTGCTTCACTAGAACCATTTGTAAGTAAAATATTTTCTTTAATTAAATTATATTTTTCGGATATTTTATCTAATACTTTTCCATAAACAGGATATGTGGAAATACTCAATGGGTCGATATTTTTAATTGCGCTTAAAACAACATTTGAAGAACCATATATATTTTCATTTGAATCCAGTTTTAACCGCCAATCAATCATATATTCTTCTGATTTATGGGGAAAAATATTTTCAATAGTATTCCTTGTGCTTATCATAAAAAAGATTATACTATATAAGAACTTTAGTGTCGAGCATAATAAGTCTTTTCTTGAACTTCTATACGTATATTTGCAAGTTCTATATCATCATAATCAACATATTCCGTTTGAAACAAATTTCTTCCTGTTTTAATTACAAGCTCATTTGAATCTTTTAAAATACTTTTATTAACAACAATAGTATGATTATCGCCATTTACTTCAAGAATTGCAACTTTATGCCCATTCACAAAAACTTCCGCCGGACTTGAATATACTTTTGCTATTCTATTTTGTCCGAATTGCTTAGCTTTTTTAGTGTCAAGCCCTATAATTGTTCCTATTTTTATTACAACATCTTGATTTGCACCAGCAGATGGCCTTTTAAATGTTTGGGATAGGTAATGCCCCTTAGCATTTAATCTAAAATCCCCACTATTAGCAGAATTATCCGAAAATAAATTATCGCCTAAATGAATAACACCATCAGTAATTTGCATATCAAAAGGACTGGTTTGTTCAATTCCAAGCTTTAAAGGATTTTTTAATACGCTATTATCAACAGTTAAAGAAAAAACTTTATATCCTTCTTTTTCAACAAAAAGAACAGTTTTATCACTAATATCAGCATTTAATTGAAAGGTTCCATCTTTATCGGAATAAGTTGTATAATGAATTTCCGGAATTGTAATTTTTGCATTACTCAAGCCTTTTTGAGTCTTTGAATCTACAATTTTATTTTGATAATTTGTATCATATCTATCAACTTTGCCTGAAATTACCCCCGCAAAAACAAATTGAGATACAAAACAAAAATAAATAACCAATAATACTTTTCTCATTTAAAACCTCTTTTATAAGGTTTTAAACTATTTTAATTCTTTAAACAATATAAAAAAATACTATTAACTATTGCAAAAAAGTATAATAAAAAACCATCCCTTGTTAGAACAGTTAAATCTATCTATCTTGAGAAACAGGAATTATAAGCACTTGTCCTATACTTATTGCAGAAGGATTAACTATATGATTAATTCTTTGTATCTCTAAAATTTTTGCTTCATCATATTTACCATAAAATCTATAAGCTATACCATTTAAAGTATCGCCTTTTTTTACAACATATTTTTCTTCAGTTATTGTACTTTCACTAACAGGTACACTATCGGCGCCTATAACAGCCACGTCTTCTTTAATATCGACAGTGTTTTTTGGAGTCATTGAGCATATTGAAACAATAAAAAATATGCAACACATAAACAAGACGCCTGCAATAAAACCAATCGACAGATAAACCGCAGGAGACTTTTGTTGAGTTGTTTTAGTTGCATTATGAACTTTTTGAATACCCTTCTGAACACCACCCCATAAAATATCAAGTTCGTGCGCTTTTTGTGTTTTATAATATTGATTTAATTGCGCTCTGGTAGCCTGCTTCTTATCATTTTGGGTCAGGCTTGCAAGCACACCCATCTTTTCTCGAGTTAAACCAGATCTATGTAATGTTGAACCTTTCATGTCTTATCCTATCATCATAAATAGTCTTGTAGACATGTTATATAGAGTTCAAAATAAAGTCAAGAAAGCATTTATATTATGTAAAGTTTTATTAAGTATTTGTAACAATTTTTTTCTTTGCACAATCAAACATTGCATCAATTATTTCTTTATTTTTTTCTTTACCTTTATCGAAACTAAATCCGCCTTCTTGTAAATATTCAAGCATCCTTGATTTCCACATTTCAAAAAGTTCGTCATTTTTCATATTAAGTGCTTTTGCTATTTGTTTTAATTCTTCAAAATCAATTTGAATTGGTCTGGCTCCTCTTAAAATATCAACCAATTCAAGTCTTTTTTTTCGTTCAAACATTCTTAAAAAATCAAGTGTGGTAAGATTATTATATTTTATTAAATCTTTTAACATTAATAAATTTTCACTATAACTAACAATATCATTTGGAATTTGATATTCTATAAATTCTTCAGGATTTATATCCATAACTGTTGCAATTCTTTCTAGGGTTATTGAACGAGTTGAAAAAGGCACATTTTCATCTATTAGATTGTAAACATAAGACAATGTCACACCTATCATCTGAGCGAATTCTTTTTTATGAAGCCCTGTTTTCTCCAAAAAATCCCCAACTAATTTTGAACTTTTCTTTTGTATTTTAAAATTATTTTTCATTTATATTGATTTTACTCCGTCTTGTATGCTATTTTACAAATAACCTCTTTTATTTATTTTTAAATTACCAAAAAAGATAAATAATAATGATTAATTCAAATATCATTTAAAAGAAGAAATAAAAAATGAAAGCAATAATAGGCTTAGGAAATCCGGAAATTAAATACAAAAATACTCGTCATAATACGGGTTTTTTAATTGTGGATGAAATATTAAAAGCTCACCAAGTCACCTTAATCAACAAATTTAATTCTTTTTTTGCAAAAAAAGATAATCTAATGTATCTTCTACCAAAAACATATATGAATCTTTCAGGAAATGCTATATTAGAAATTATAAATTTTTATAAATTAACCAATAATGATATTCTCGTAATATATGATGATGCAACAATTGAATTTGGAACATTCAGATTAAAAAAAAGTGGTTCTTTTGGCGGACATAATGGTATTAAATCAATTATTAGCTGTCTTGGAACGGATGTTTTTGATAGATTAAAAGTAGGAGTCGGCCCAGTACCAAACAATATATCAATAGACAGTTTTGTTTTATCAAATTTTAATGATAATGAGTTGAAAAATATAGAACTTATGGGCAAACATGCGGTTAAACTCATTGATTGCTGGCTAAACGAGGGTATGGAAGCGGCACAAAATAAATTTAATAAAAAAATGATATAGTACTATTTTTTTAATTCATTTGGAATGCAAAAAATTACTGTTTCATGTTGATTCATTGCGTAATGTCCCAAATAAAAACTATAGTCTTTTAAAAGTCCTTTCAGATATATTGGTATATTAACAAAATCACTGCTTGAATGATAAATTGATATAGCTAATTGAGGCCTATCATTTAATAAGATTTTTTCCGCCCCCTTAAGGGCAGGCAATTCGGCACCTTCAATATCCATTTTAATAAAATCAACTTTTTTAACATCAAGCATTTCTTTTGCTTCATCAAGAGTAATAGTTTCAACTTCTTTTGTAACTGTTGGTTTGAGATTACTTATACCAATTACCCTTGAAGCGGGCCCACTAACTATAAAGTTTAATTTTTCTTTTTTATCCCAAACGCCATAAGGCACTATTTGAACACAATTTAATTTTTTTAATAAAATGTCAAGATATTCTTCTTTTAATTCGTTATATAACGGTTCAAAGGCATAGTCTGTTTTTAAATTTTTTAATGCTTTTTTAAATCCAAAAACGTGCGCACCGTTGCAAAAACCGCAGTCAAAAATTATTTGTATTGCATCTTTGTTTATATATTCTAAATATTGAGCACCATAATTTCTCCCGCTTGCACCTTTTTTGATATTATGTTTTTTAGCAACATATTTAACTATTTTTGAATAATCCAAGTTTAATTTGGCACTCCATAATTTTTCATATAATTTTTTTGATTTATTATCAGAAAAAATATTTAATGCTTTTTTGTAATTATTTTGAAATTGTAAATTCCTTATTCCGCTTTCTAATTTATAAGGAATATATAAATATGGGATATTATAGTATTTTAGTATCTCAACTGTAATATGAAGAGCACTTCTTACAGATATTAATACCATATCAATTTTATTTTTAATTTCATCAATTTGCGATGTTTTATATATAGGAATATTAATTCTTTCATCGTATGTTTTGTTGGAATCAATATAAAATTCAACATCAATATTTGGTAACTCTTTTCTAATATTTTCACATAATGCTAAACCGCAAGTACCTGCACCATAAATAGCTACTTTTTTAACATTTTTTGGAATTTGCTTTAAAAATTTTTTATACATAAATGCCTCTATATTTTTTATAACATAAAAGCACCTTCCGGTGCTTTTTATAAATATGGCGGGAACGACGGGGCTCGAACCCGCGACCTCTTGCGTGACAGGCAAGCGCTCTAACCAAACTGAGCTACGCTCCCAAACCATATTAAATTTTAATTGTTCGATCGTTATTTAGCATATACGCTAACTTGTTTTCTTGTTCTTCTGTATGGTTCAAACTTAACTACGCCATCAATTAATGCAAATAAAGTATCATCAGAACCTCTGCCGACATTATTGCCGGGATGAATCTTTGTACCTCTTTGTCTTACAATAATATTGCCTGCAACAACAGACTCATTAGCATATTTTTTTACGCCTAATCTTTTACTTTCGCTGTCACGACCGTTTTTTGATGAACCTACACCCTTCTTATGCGCCATTGTTATTCTTCTCCTGTTGTTTCTTCACTCTTAGCTGATTTTGCTTTTGTGTTTATTTTATTTATCATAACACGAGTGAATTGCTGTCTATGACCTTGTTTAACTCTTGTACCTTTTTTAGGACGTTGTTTGTAAATAATAATCTTTCTTGCCTTATCATTTTTAACAACAGTGCCGTCAACAGTAGCAGAAGTCACATAAGGTTTACCAACTTTTGATTTTTTACCGTTAACAAGCATAACAACCTTGTCAAAGGTAACTTTTTCGTCCGCTTTAGCATCCAACAACTCAATATCGACATATCTGCCTTCTTCAAGTTTATATTGTTTTCCGCCTGTTTCAACTATTGCGTACATTTTAAATCCTTTCTTTTAAGGAATCGCAGCTTATCTTAAAGCATTTACGAGCGATCAACCTATCTGCATATCCTAATATATCCAAGACAAAAAACTATGTCAAGAAATTGTTTACAATTCTTATTTTATAAGCTCCAGCATTTCTCTTACAGCTTTTTGAATCCCAACAAAAACAGACCTTGAAATAATGCTGTGTCCAATATTGAGTTCTAAAACCTCCATTTGCTTCATAAAATGCACATTTTCATAATTAAGTCCATGTCCTGCATTAACTTTTAATCCAACATTCTTAGCAAAAACTGCAGCTTTTTTTAATTTATCAAGTTCATTTGTACAAACCCCTTTTTCAAATGCATTTGAAAAGGTTCCTGTATGCAATTCAATATAATCTGCTCCAATATAACTCGAAGCTTCAATTTGCGACAAATCAGGGTCGATAAACATACTTACCAGAACACCATTTTCTTTTAACGGTTTAATAAACTCTTTCAACTTCTCTTTTTGGCCATATACATCCAAACCACCTTCGGTAGTGACTTCCATACGTCTTTCGGGGACAATACAAACGCTATAAGGCAAAATATTCAATGCAATTTGTTGAATTTCAGATGTAGCAGCCATTTCTAAATTAATTCTTGCTCCCAATTTGTTTATATCAAATAAATCCTGATCTTTTATGTGACGTCTATCTTCTCTTAAGTGCATAGTAAGAGTCGAAACATCTTCATTTAATATAATCTTAGCAGCCTCAACAAGATTTGGTTCTACACCTCCTCTTGCATTTCTTAAGGTCGCAATGTGATCTATATTTACTCCTAATTTCATAGTTTAATTCTACTACTAACAAAAAATAAAATCTAAAAATTTACAAAATTTACAAAAAACATACTTTTTTCATATTTGTATTATAATCATTTTGAATACAACAATTTATATTGGGATAAAAGCTTTGATTTGTCCGAAATGTAAAACAGAAGTCTCAGACAAAGAAACATATTGTCCGACTTGTAAATTAAGACTGATTATAAAATGTCCGAAATGCGGTTCCCCAGCTCGCCTTGGTTCCGTAAATTGTGCATCTTGTGGTTATACTTTTGTTAAATTTTGTCCAAATTGCAATAGTGCCAATTATTCAACAAGCAAAAAATGTAGAAAATGCGGTCATATATTTGAAAATCAAAAACAACAAAATACACCGCAACCAAAAAAAATAGAAATAAAAGAAAAAAATAAATCATCAAATATAATAGTTTCAGATAAATCAAATGAACAAAAAAAAGAAAACGAAACACTCGTAATTTGCGTTAATTTTCCAAACCTTAAGACAACTTTTGAAAAATACAACAAGGAAGAATTTAAACAAAAAGTTATTGAAAACATAAAAACAACAATTAAAATCACATTTAATACTTTTTGCAAATTTTTAAATTCAGATACTGTAATTTTTAAATTCAAGTACACAGAAGATACAAAAATTTTAAATAAAATAAATCAATTTGATATAGAATTTCTAAAATTTAATCAAATTTTAGAAAAAACATTAGATACAGGGATTTCATACAAATTTATCATTTTAACTCTTGAAGAGTTTAAAAAAGATAAAAATATTAAACAATTAAAACTGGGTTCAAACAAAGATATAATAACAACAAACGGAGCATACGTGAAATTAAATAAAGAATTTTCTTTAATTAAAATTGCTCCGGATTCATATAAGATGGTATTTTTAGATCAAAAACCTTCTTTTGAGCAAAGCGAATACAAAAAATACGATAAAGCTCTTGAAATGATTTTAAATAATTTATCTGACAATAACTCACAAATAAGAGCAATTTCAATTAATGCACCAAGAGGGGTTGGAAAAACGCACCTTTTAAATGACTTATATTTTAGAATAAATAAAGCATCATCCCCGTCCACTGTAGTATTTTATGCACAATGCTCAGCCTTAACACAAGTCAGCCCTTACGGTTTAATTCAAAGCTTTTTTGCAAGTTTGTTTAATTGCCCCGTTGTTCTTAAAGATGAATTTAATTTAAAAATTTTTGAAAAAAAAGTTCTTAATAAATTAAACTTAGAAAAAATTGATGAAGAAAATCTCGAAACCCTCGCAAATTTAATATATCCTCTAAAAAGAGATTATTTTGAAAACATACTAATTAATAAAGAAATAACATATAAACACTTAAAAGATATTTTTGATTATTTAAAACAAAAGAAAAACATTATAATCATAATTGACGATTTTGATTTGATTGATGAATCTTCATATGGATTTTTAAAATATCTTGTAGATGAAAATTATTTTGCACGAGATGCTAAAATGATTTTAGGATACAAAAATCAACACGCAATAGCAATGTATTTTCAATCAAATAGGCTTGACAACAATAATTGTCTGAATATTTCTTTAAGAAACTTTAACACATTCGAAAGCAAAAACTTTATTAAAAAAGTTTTAGGTCAAGATTCTGAAATACCAAATGATATACTTGCACAAATAGCCTATAATGCGCAAGGTAATATTGCATACATAGAACAGATTTTACAATATCTTTTTGAAAGAAAATATCTTTTTGTAAAAGACAAAAAAATTAATTTTATTAAAAACACTGACGATATCGAAATTCCTGATACACTTGAAAAATGCTTTTATGAAAGACTTGAATTTTTAAAAAGTCAAAGCAAAAAAGAATATATTTTCCTTTGCACAGCCTCACTTTTGGGTGACAAATTAGATTATAAAATTCTTGCAAGCTTATATGAATTAAATGAAAATGAATTTTTTGAAATAGTTGAAAAATTAAGCAAAAAAGGATACTTAAAAAGAAAATTTGATGATATATATGGATTTAAAAATTCGCTTACCTGGTCATATTGCTACATCAAAGCAAAAGAGGAAGATCTTATTAAAAATGATGCTAAAAAATTATTGGAAGAATTAAATGGAAAAACAATCTCCACCCCCCTAATATGTCCAATTTTAGCTCAAATTATAGGCAATAAAGAACTAGCATATAGCCTATGGACAAAAAACCTGCAATATGCAAATTATATAGGTGATGTTAATATTTATTCGATGGCTCAAAAACAATGTCTTATTTTACTTGAAAATGTAAAATTAGATAATTTTGAATACACTAAAAACAATATTTGCGAAAGACTTGGCAAACTAATATATAAAAAAAGCCCTCAAGAAGCAAAAGACTATCTATCGAACGCTGTTATAGCAGCGCAAAAAAATGAAGACGAAAACAAAGTTATTGATTTATCAGGCTTTTTATTGCAAAGTGCACTATTAACTCAAGATTATACAGGTGCAGTTGAAGTTTGCGATAATGTATTAAAATATTTTAATAAAAATGATAAAAATGAAAAAAAATCAACTCTTGAACTTCAAATTGCACTAATAAAAGCAAGAAAGCTTGAACCATTATTGAAACTGGGCTCTTGGGAAGAAATAGCAAGTCTTGTAAATACTGAAATAAACCCAATTTTACAAAAACATTTAAATATTTTCTCAAAACATAAATGGATAAATCAAAATGAAATTTTTTATTGCTGGATTAATTCTAACATTACACTGGCGCAAAGCTATTCTCAACAAGGCTCTCCTCTTGCATTTGAATTAATAAGTGAAATAAGCAAAATTCTTGAAAAAGAAAAAGGACAAAAAGCGGATTATCTAAAAACTCGTCTTGCATACGCAGAAGCTATGGCAAATACAGCTAAAGGATACTTTGATGAATCAGATAATATTTTAAAAGAAATAGTGGATAACTATTCCTATGCAATAGATACTCCCGAATTGATTTGTAAATGGAACACTATAAGCTTAATTAACAAAATTTTGAGACTCGATATAAGTTCAATAAAAGATGAATTATTTGAAGCCAGTGCGTTTGCAAATAATTGCGGAGATGAGGTTTCAAAAAACACAATAAAAACCCTGTTAGCATATGTACTATTGGAAGAAAAATCATATTTAAAAGCTATTGAAATTGCAACAGAACAAATGCAATATTTTTCATCTAAAAAAATTGCATTCGGAGCACTTTTAGCCTGGTATATAAGCGCTGCTGCAACAGCATATAATAAAGCAGACACTTATTGTATAGAAATTTGTGAAAAAGCAGTTAAAATTTGCGAGAATGCTCAAAATAATAACCATTACTTTAAAATTTTATTCCAAGAACTTCTTGCAAAAGCTTATTTAAAATTAAATGATAAAGAAAATGCTAAAATGTATTGCGAGCTAGCACTTCAAAGTGCGTCTGAAAACGAACTTTTATACCTGCAGGCAAAATTATTTAAATTAAAAACAGAAATTGCTCGTGAACTATTATCAAGTGAACCAGACAGTAAAAAATACAGTTATGCTCAAAATATCATAAAAATGTACAATAGAACAATAGACTTAACTAAAAATTTAAATCTTAAGACTTATACAAAAAAAGTTGAAAAAGATTTAACATCTTTTAAAGCTCATTGTCAACTAAATCGAATAATAGAGGATAAATAACAGGAAAAAATTATGACAATAATTGATACTCCTAAGCATTTATATAGCGATACTCCGCCAACAATTTTAAGAAACAGAAAAGAAAAATTTAGAACAGCAAAAGATGTTCCATTTTGGCTTTTTATAGCAGATTATGTTTTTCCAAGAATGATCGAAGCAAGATTTCATTCTTTAATGTATAAGGGAATTGAAAATATTGAAAAAAGAGATAAAACGAAAGCCATGCTTTTTTATACTAACCATAACAACTGGTGGGACGGTATTTTGGGCTATAATGTTGCAAGGAGAATAATGAAAGGGCGTTTACGTTTAATGATTGAAGAGATGAATCGCTTTCCTCTTTTTCAATATATAGGTTGTTTTCCCATAAATAAAAAATCTGCACAAGATGCTATAAAAGCTCTTAAGTACGCTGCAACTACTTTAAAAGACCCTGATATAAATTTTTGGCTTTTTCCTCAAGGAATAATAAGACCGCCACATTTTAGACCAGAGGTTTTTCAAACAGGATTGGCTTATTTAACAGAAAATGCAGTTAAAAATTATGGCGGAATTAATCTTTGTCCTGTAGCTGTTAATTATACCTTTTTAAGACAAGATAAGCCAGAAATAGTACTTGAATTTGGCGAAGTTACAACATTTCATGAATTTAAATATGAAAGAAAAGATTTTTGTCATAAATTAGAAAAAGAATTTGAAGTTTTATGTGATAACCAACAAAAACAAATCTCCAAAGGAGATTTTGAAGGTTACAGATACCTTTTTAAACAAAAACTCAGTTGGTGGCGAGACATAGAAAGAAGATTAAAAAACATAGGAATGAAAGATAAAATTGAAAAATAATGAAAAAATATGATGTAGGAATAGATTTAGGTGGTACAAAAGTGCTCTGTGCCATAGTAGAAAAAAATATTAATAATAATTTACCTCAAAGAAAGGTTATTTTCGAAGTAAAAAAGAAAACAAAAAAAGAAAAAGGTAATAAAAAAATAACATCCAAATTATTTGAAGCAATAGATGAATTATTTGAAATTTCAAACATCAAACAAGAAGAAATTGATTCTATAGGAATTGCCATAGCAGGACAAATAGAAAGAAAAAGTGGAACAGTTGTAAATGCTTGCAATCTTGAAATTAAAAATCTTGAAATTAAAAAAATTCTTGAACAAAAATATTCTATTAAGACAAATGTATTTAACGACGTCGAAGCAGCAGCAATAGGAGAACTTATACTTGGAGCAGGTAAAAATCATAATGATATTTTATGTGTTTTTATAGGCACAGGAATAGGCTCATCAATAATTATAAATAAAAAAATATATAGAGGTATTTCAGGTTCTGCAGGTGAAATCGGACATATTATTGTTGATTTAAACGGAAGAAGCTGCTCATGCGGCGCTGTAGGATGCCTTGAAGCATATGCCTCAAGAAGTGCCATAGAATCAAGAATACAAGGTGCCATTAAAAAAGGAAGAAAATCAATTATAACTGAATTAACAGAAAGTCAACATATTTCAACCAAACATATAAAACAAGCATTGGATGCACATGATGAAATAACCACTCAATATGTAAATGAAGCTATTGAGTACCTTTCAGGCGGGCTTGCAAGCGCAATTAATTTTTTTAATCCAGAGCTTATTATCCTTGGAGGTGGTTTAATTCAAGGAATTGATGAAATATATCTAAAAACAGTTCGTCTTGCAAAAGCAAAAGCATTAAGGATTGCAAGTGAAAAAACCGAGTTTAAAAAAGCGGAACTTAAAGATTATTCAGCAGTGATTGGCGCAACTTTAACAGAAGAATATAACAATGCCTTTTAAAAACATTAACTTTACCTGTATAAATAGTTTTATAAAAAATCCCAACAAACAAAAACTTGTTCTGTCAGGACTTTTAAAACCTTTTAATTTGCTTTTAATAAATTATATTCTAAAAAATCAAAAAAAAATAATATACATAACTTTAGATGAACAAAGCGCTCTTAAAGCTCAAAAAGATTTAAAAAACTTATTAAATATTGAAAGTAAAGTTTTTCCTGTTCAAGAAATAAGTTTTTATAGCGAACTTGAAAAAAATTGTTATATTTATGAAGAACAAATTAACATAATATTAAAACAACCCGAAATTATTTTCATGCCCGTAAAATCATTGCTTGAAAAATTTAACAATATTAAATTTTACCAAAACAATGTATTAAAAATTAAAAAAAATGATACCATTGACTATTCAAGCATTTCAAAAAAATTAACTCAAATGGGCTACAAAAGAGCAACACAAGTAACTGATATAGGTGAATTTGCCTTAAGAGGAGATATACTTGATATTTACACTCTTGATAAAAACCCTGTTCGAATCGAATTTTTTGCAGATACTATTGAAGATATACGCTATTTTTACCCAAATAATCAAAAAAGTTTTGAACATATTGAAAAAATTAACATTATTCCTTTATATAAATTTATTTTAGATGAAAAAAATAAAGAAAATTTCAAAAAAGAAATTAAAAATATAAAAATTGAAAACAATGATTTTCTAAAAAATTTAAAATATGAATTGATTGAAAAAATTGATGAAATAGGATATTTTGAAGGAGTTGAATATTATTTAAATTACTTCATCGAAACACCAAGCTCAACATTAGATTTTTTTGATGATTATATTTTAATTTTTGATGAAACATCACAAATTTTATCAAAATTTGAAACAGTAGAAAAAACGTACATAAAAAACTACAATGACAATATTCTATCCAATTTAAAATTACCTTTAAAAAAGCTAAATCACTTATCTTATGAGGATTTTTTAAAAAAATTAAAAACTTTTAAACAAATAGGATTGGACAATTTCTTATCAAATGATTATGATAAAATAATTGATTTTACAACAGCTTTAGCGCCTATTTTTTCATCTAACATTTCAAATATTTCAAAATATATAAAAAAAATGTTGTCCCAAAATTACAACATATACATCTGTTCTAACTTCCCAAACAGATTAAAAGAAATTTTTAAAGAATTTGAAATATATTCAAACAATATACAATATTTTCCCGATATATCTTGTGGTGGCGCTATTAGCGAAGATGATAAAATTTCTTTTGATAAAATTCTTTTTATAAGCGATAAAGAACTTTTTAATAAACACTCGAGAGATATTACAACTAAAAAATATTACTCCAACAAACAAACTCAAGATTTTATAGATTCAATTAATGACCTTAAAACTGGCGAATATGTCGTACACAGTGTCCATGGAATAGGGATATATAATGGAATATCAAAACAAACTATAGATAACAATCAAAAAGATTACCTTGAAATTCAGTTTCAAGGTACAGATAAATTATTCATGCCTGCAGAACAAATTAATCTTTTGTGCAGATATAGGGGTTCAGGCACAACAAAACCAAAACTATCAAAAATGGGGGGCAGTTGTTGGGAGACCATAAAAGCAAAAGCTAAAAAAGAAGTTGAACTAATTGCCTATGACCTTTTAGATTTATACGCAAAAAGAAAAATCTCCAAAGGGATTCAATTTGAAGCCGATTCAACTTGGCAATATGAAATGGAAGACAATTTTGAATATACCGAAACTCCAGATCAAATGAAAGCTATTATTGAAGTTAAAAAAGACATGGAAGAACAAAAACCCATGGACAGGTTAATTTGTGCAGATGTGGGTTTTGGTAAAACAGAAATTGCCCTAAGAGCAATGTTTAAAGCAGTAATGAGCGGTTATCAAACAGCACTAATAGCACCCACTACTATCCTTACAATGCAACATTTTGAAACCATAAAAGAAAGATTTGAACCCTTTGAAATAAAAATAGCATTATTAAATAGGTTTTGCTCCAAAAAAGAACAAAAAAATATAACCGAAAAAATAAAATCTGGTGAAATTGACGTTATAATAGGAACACATAGGCTCTTGTCTGATGATATTGAATTTAAAAATTTAGGACTTTTAGTTATTGATGAAGAACATAAATTTGGAGTAAGACATAAAGAAAAACTAAAAAAATTTAAGGAAAACATTGATGTTTTATCTTTAAGCGCAACTCCCATACCAAGAACCCTTAATATGGCATTATCAGGTTTAAAAGATTTATCTGTCATAAATACTCCACCTAAAAACAGACTTCCAATTAAAACTTATGTTGGCGAATTTTCTCCCGATTACGTAAGAAACGCAATAAATCAGGAAATTCAAAGAGATGGGCAGATTTTTTATCTTTATAACAGAGTTGAGACTATTGAAAAATTTAAAGAAAAATTAAAAGAAATTGTTCCTAATGCCAGAATTGCAATAGCTCACGGGCAAATGCCAGAAAAACAACTTGAAGAAATAATTTGTAATTTTTTAGAACGGAAATATGATATATTACTTTCAACAACTATAATTGAATCAGGGCTCGATATACCAAATGCAAATACTATTATTATTCATGATGCCGATAACTTTGGATTAGCCCAACTATACCAACTTAGAGGAAGAGTTGGACGCTCAGACAGACAGGCATACTGTTTCTGTTTTTATAAAAAATCAAAAGAATTGAATGAACAGGCAAAAAAGAGACTTAACTCCATAAAAGATTTTACTAATCTCGGAAGTGGTTATCAAATTGCACTTAGAGATATTGAAATAAGAGGCGTTGGAAATATTTTAGGAACGCATCAACACGGACAAATGATAAATGTGGGATTTGATACATATTGCAGTCTTTTATCAGAATGTATAGAAGATATCAAAGCAAAAAAAGCAAAAAACCCCTATGAAAAACCAAAAACAAAAAAAGAACCAGCTATAATCGACATCAACGCAGAAGCATACATACCCGATGATTGGGCACAAACATATGAACAAAAAATTCTTGAATATAAGAGAATATCAGATGTTTCTACAATATCTGAACTTGAAGAAATGGAATTAAACCTTAAAGACAGGTTCGCTAAAGTTCCCGAATGTACTAAAAACCTTATTAAACTAGTAAAATTAAGAATTTTAGCAGACAGTGCAGGTATAACATTAGTAAGACAAGCAGGTAATACAATTAGGATATACACACCTTATACTCTAAGAGAATGGATGATATTAAAATCAAAAATAGAAACAAAGATTACAAAATTCTTTACATTTACTCAACCACCCAAAACCCTTGCAAAAACTAAAGGAATTTTGCTTATGAACAAAAATGAAGATAATTTTGACGAAATATTTAACAAACTGGCGGATTTGTTTTATTATATATCTGAGGTAATTTTAAATTTTAAAATCGAAAATAATTAAACTTTAAATAAGGAGAAAAAAATGAAGTTTACAAAAATAGCACTAACTCTTTTTTGTTCGGTAACTATCTTTTGCGGATGTGCTAAGGATAGTGATGTAGTATTGAAAATTAATGATAAAACAATAACAAGAGCTGAATTTAACGAAGATTACAACAGAATTAAAAATGCACAGTTAAAAAATGCACCAAAAGAAATTCAAAAAAGCGACAGTTATGCCGCATTAGCTATAAAAGACAGATTTGTGAATGATCTTATAATCAGAAGCCTTTTAGAACAAGAGTTTGAAAAAAGAAAAATCGAAGCTTCAGAGCAAGAAATAAAGGATAAAAAGGCTCAGATTGTAGCTCAGTTTGGTTCGGAAGAACAATTTAACAACATTTTAAAAGAAAATGAAATAACAGAACAAAGACTTAACTCAGATATGGCAAACGAAGTTAAAATTGCTAAACTGATTGACATGTTAGGAGCTAAAGAAGCGTCAAATGCTGAAGTTGAAAAATATTATAAACAAAACAAAGCTCAATTTGCAGTACCAGAAAAAGTTAAAGTTTCTCATATTTTATTTGACACAAACCCTGAAAGCATAAAAAGAAAAATAACAGATGCAGATAAAGAAGCAAAATTATCAAGTGCAAATATTGACGAGAAAGTTAAAAATGAAGTAGCAAGAAAAGAAAAGCTTGCACAAGAAGTCAGACAAAAACTGGTTAAAAATCCAAAAAATTTTGCAAGTCTAGCAAAACAATATTCAGATGACCCTGGAAGCGCACAAAAAGGCGGAGATTTGGGTTTTGTTACACGTTTTCAAGTTGTTAAAGAATTTGGCGATGCAGCTTTCAGTCAAAAAGTTGGTACAATTAGCCCTATTGTTAAAACCCAATTTGGTGAACATATAATACTTGTTGTAGACAAAGCAGCAGCAGGCACACAACCTTTTGCAAATGTTAAAAACGATTTAAAAAGATATTTAACCGAGCAAAAGAAAATAAAAACTCTGCAAAATCTTATTGATGGTTTAAAACAAAATGCAAAAATTGAATATGTAGATACTTCATTAAGTCCTGATAACATCAAAAAGAAACTTGATGAAGCATTAGCAAAACAAAAAGATGCAGAAAAGAAGCAAGGAGCACCAAAATCAAAGCTAAAAGCATTAGATGAAACCAAAAAAGAAAATTAAATTTAAAAAATAACCGCCACAAGGCGGTTATTTTAAAGGAATAAAAAATGAAAAAAATAATTAAAAAAGAAAAAGTACAAGAACTTATAGAAAAATTAAAAAAAGAAAACAAAAAAATAGTATTCACAAACGGATGTTTTGACATTCTACACGTAGGGCATGTCAGATATCTTGCAAATTCATCAAAATACGGGGACGTTTTGATAATAGGATTAAATTCAGACTCTTCCGTTAAAAAATTAAAAGGTGAAAATCGACCAATAAACAATGAAAACGATAGAGCAGAAGTACTAAGCGCTCTATCGTTTGTAGATTATATTATAATCTTTGAAGAAACAACGCCTGAAAAATTAATAGAAATGATTAAACCTGATATTTATACAAAAGGAGCAGATTATACAATTAATACTCTCCCTGAAGCAAAAACTGTCCTGAAAAATGGCGGAAAAATTGAATTTATCAATTTAGTTCAAGGAAAATCCACAACAAATATAATTAAAAAAACACAAAACTCGCAAAACTGCTAACTTTTGTTAAAAAAATTGGCAAAAAACTTTTATTGTTATAAAATAAATATACTATCAATACAGAGGGAGCGAAAATGGTTGAAATGAATTCAGGTGAAAAAAAGTTTAGCCTTGATGAATTATCTCGGTTAGTGGGTGGTATTTTAACAAAAATACAAGATGTAACAATAACAAAAGTTGCACCGCCAAAATTGGCAGATGAAAATACTTTAGCTTTAGCAATGAATGAAGATGAAATAGAAAATATGGCTCAATCAAAAGCAAAGGCTGTTTTGGTACCTCTTGGTGTTAATTTAGAAGGTATTTCAACCATTGAAGTTGAAAGACCAAGACTTGCATTTATGAAACTTTTGAATATTTTTTACATTGCTCCCGATACTCCAAGAAATATTCATCCATCTGCGATTATTGACGAAACCGCAGTAATAGGTAAAAATGTTTCAATAGGTGCTAATGTTGTTATATCAAGAAATGTTGAAATTGGTGACAATACAGCAATAATGCCCAATGTTTATATTGGCAAAAACACTAAAATTGGTTCTGATTGCCTATTCCATCCTGGAGTAAATATAGGTGATTTCATAAAAATAGGTTCACGTTGCATAATTCATCATGGAGCAAGCATTGGTGCCGATGGATTTTCATTTGTAACCGAAACTCCAAGCAACATTGAACAAGCCCGCCAAGAAGGATCAATTAAAGAGGCAAATACTGAAGTAAAAGTTTTCAAAATACCTTCTCTGGGTTCAGTTGTTATTGGAGATGACGTTGAAATAGGAGCCAATACAACAGTAGACAGAGGTACTATAGAAAATACAACAATAGGAAATCAAACAAAAATAGACAATCTTGTTATGATAGGTCATAACTGTAAAATTGGTAATGCTTGCACAATAGTATCACAAGTAGGTATAGCAGGAAGTTGCGTAATTGGAGATAGAGTTGTAATAGCTGGTCAAGCAGGCTTAAAAGACCATGTTGAGATTGGTGACGATTCAATAATTCTGGCAAAAGCCGGAGTTACAAAATCATTCCCTAAAAAATCAGTCATAATGGGTGCTCCTGCCGTTCTTAGAAAAGATTTCATCAAGAGACTAAAATATCTTGACGAAGCAGAAATAATGGTTCAAAAATATAAAAAATACCAACATTTACTAGAAGATTATGAGAAATTTTTAAATGAAGACGCTAAAATCTAACTTGATATTAAACGGTGCAGGACTTATGTTTGCTGCACCTGTAGAAATTACAATTAAACCATCAGAAAAAAAAGGTATAAGATTTTTTATACAAGATGGTATGGTTGAAGCAAAAGTTGAAAATGTAGTTTCAACCGAACATTGTGTCATTTTAGCCGATGTTGAAAATGGTGCAAAACGAAAAATCGCGTTAGTTGAACATTTTATGGCAGCTTGCGCAATAAAAGGAATTGATGCGCTGGATATTTATTTCAATTCACAAGGTTTTGAGATGCCAATTTTTGATGGCAGCGCAAAAGTTTGGATTGAAGAATTTGACAAAATAGGTTACAGTGGCGAAAGCGAAACAGTCGTTCCGCTAAATAATGTTGTTACCTTTCAAAAAAATAATTCTTCTATTATTATCATTCCTTCAAAAGAAGAAACAACAATAACTTACATGGTAAACTTTAACCATCCTGATTTACGCCAAAGGTGGGTAAGTTTAAACAAAAATATAAATGAAATAATAGAAGCAAGAACGTTTGGATACCTTAAAGATCTTGAAAAATTCCAAGCAGCCGGATATTCAAAAGGAGTTACCATTGAAAATACTGTCGGATTAACCGATGATGGATATACAACAACTCTTAGAAGTGAATTTGAACCTGCAAAACATAAAATTCTTGATATTATTGGAGATTTATATTTAACAGGTTATAATCCACTCAAATTAAAGGCAAATATTATAGTTAAAGAAGCCGGACATGCCTACCATATTGAATGTGCAAAAGCTTTAAAAAAGACACTTGATAAACAATGAGGAGATAAAAATGGACTCGACCATTAAACCGATTACACTTGATTACAGCCAAATACTTGAAATGCTTCCGCATAGGTATCCTTTTTTGTTGGTTGACAGAATAACAGAATGTGTCCCCGGTGAATATTCAAAAGGGTATAAGAATGTTACTTTTAATGAACCTTTTTTTCAAGGTCATTTTCCAAACAATCCTATTATGCCAGGAGTATTACAAATTGAGGCACTTGCTCAAACTTCTGCTCCTATATTAATGACAATGGAAAAATACAAAGGAAAATTAACTCTTTTTGCAGGGGTAGAAAATGCAAAATTCAAAAACATTGTAAGGCCTGGGGACAGATTAGATATGGAAACTGAATGTTTAAAAGTCAAAGGTCCTATAGCAAAATGTTTAGGCAGAGCATACGTTGATGGAAAGCTTTGCACAGAAGCAGAATTAACGGTAGCATTAAAATAAAAGGAATAAAAAATGAACTCCAGTAAAATTCATCCAAGTGCAATAATTGACAAAAGCGCTAAAATTGCACCTGATGTAGAAATTGGCGCATATACAATTATTGGTCCCGACACAATCATAGAAGAGGGTTGCAAAATAGGCGAAAGTGCAAACATACAATTTTCACATATAGGAAAAAATACAAGAATTTCGCCTTATGCTTCAATAGGAGGAGAACCCCAAGATTTAAGTTATAAAGGAGAAAAAACAGGAGTTATAATTGGTGAAAATTGTTGGATAAGAGAATTTGCAACCGTAAGTAGAGCAGCAGGAGAAGGAAATAATACTATAGTTGGTAAAAATTGTATGTTAATGGCATATACTCATGTAGCTCATAATTGCATTCTGGAAGACAATGTCATAATGGCAAATGGAGCAACAATAGGCGGTCACTGCCATATAGGTTATGGGGCATTTCTTGGCGGAATGAGTGCGTTTCATCAAAATATAAGAATCGGAGAAATGGCAATTATATCAGGAGTATCTGCTGCAAGAACAGATATAATTCCGTACTGTAAAGCAGAAGGCATACCATGCTTACCTATAGGATTAAATGCTATTGGTTTAAGAAGAAAAAATGTTGATAAAGAATCAAGAGACGCAATTCATAAAGCAATAAGATTATTAAGAAATGAACATTATAATACATCTCAAGCTCTTGAATTAATTGAAAAAGAATTTAAAGGTAATAAATATGTGGATAATTTAGTTAATTTTGTAAAATCTTCAAAAAGAGGATGCGCCTTAAGATTCAAAGCAGCTTATCATGGGCAAATGGAAGAAAACGAGGACAATTAAATGTTTAATCCATTAATAAAAAAATATGCGGATATTCTTGTAAATTATTCAACAAAAGTTACAAAAGGGGATTTGGTTATAATATATGCAAGAGGTTATGTAGCACAACCGCTTGTCAAGGAAATTTATAAAGCTTGCCTTATAAATGGTGCTAATCCTATTGTTAGAACATCAATGGATGAACTAGCAGAAACTTTTATTAAATATGCAAACAACAATCAACTTGAATATATTGATGAAATGTCAAAAATCGAAGTAGAAACTGCAGATGTTATGATTTTTATAGGTGCTCCAAATAATGTTAAAAATATGGCAAACGCAGATTCTGCTAAACTTGCAAAACGCTCCAAAGCGCTCCAACCTGTTTTATCAAAAAGGCTAGAACGTTCTGCAAAGGACGAAATGCGCTGGGTTATAGCTGATTATCCGACAAACGCATTGGCACAAGAAGCTTCTATGAGTCTGGATGAATATAGCCAATTTTTAATTGACTCTTGTTATTTAGATTTAGATAACCCCATAAAAAAATGGGAAGAAATAGACAAAGAACAAAAAAGAATTGCCGGTATTTTGAATAACACATCTAAAATAAGATTTATTGGAGATAAAACAGATATAACCTTTTCAACCGACGGAAGAACTTGGATTCCTTGTTCTGGAAATATGAATTTTCCTGACGGTGAAATTTTTACATCTCCTGTTGAAAACAGCGGAAATGGAACAATATATTTTGACTTTCCTCAAAATTATCACGGTTCAAGTGCAAAAGAAGTATATATAACCCTAAAAGAAGGAAAAGTTATTGAAGCAAAAGCCCAAAGCGGCAATGATTTTCTACAAAATATGTTAAATACTGATGAAGGAGCACGTTTTGTAGGAGAGATTGCTATCGGAACAAATGAAAGAATACAAAACGTAACAGGGAACATACTTTTTGATGAAAAAATCGGTGGTTCAATCCATATAGCGTTCGGTTCAAGCTACCCCGAAGCAGGCGGAAAAAACAAATCCGGTTTGCATTGGGACATGATTAAAAATATGAAAAACGGTGGCAAAATATATGCTGACGACAAATTAATTTATGAAAACGGTAAGTTTATAATATAAAATGGATGATATTAAAAAAATTAAAGAAATTACATCTGTTATTGAATTTGAACTAGATGTTTTTGAAAAAAAATTAAAAGAATTTATAGACAAAAATAATAATTTTTTAAAAGAAGATTTGGCTAACTTTATGTTTTCAAATCCTAAAAGATTAAGACCTTTGTTTGTATTTCTTTTTTCAAAAATATTAAAAATAAACAATTTTAATCAAATTTTGAATATAGCACTTGCACTTGAACTTATACATAGTGCTTCTTTAGTTCATGATGATATTTTAGATAACGAAAAAATCAGAAGAAACAATCCAACATTTTATGAAAAATACGGCGCAAAAATTGCCATTTTAGAAGGTGACCTGCTTTTAAGCATGGCATTAAATATTTTAAGCAAAACAAGTCTTGATATTTTAAAAATTTTTTCCGATAAAATACAAAAAACACTCGACGGTGAAATTGAACAAAATTTTTTATTAAATAAAATAGTTAGCGAAGAAATATATATTAAAAAAACTTTTAATAAAACAGGTAACCTTTTTTTTGCAGGACTTGAATCACTTTTTACTTTAAAAAAAACTGATAAAAAAATCCAAAGTAATCTTAAAAATTTCCTGAAAAACTATACCCTTGCTTTTCAAATAAAAAATGATATAAACAACATAAAAAATAAAGATTCATCAGATATTAAAAATGGAAACTATACCTTACCTGTGCTATACTTTTGCAAAGAGAATGACATTAATTTATTAAATTGCAAAAATGATTGTTTTCAAAATTGTATGAATAAAGCAAATAAAAAAGCTGATAGCTATAACAAAATAGCAATAAGTTTCTTAAATAATATTGAAGATACAATATACAAAAAAACTTTGATTGATTTGTGTAATTACACATTAAGGAGCTAAATTTGATAAATACGGCAAAAATTAAAACTTTTTTTATAAAAAAATATAAGTTAATTGTTTTCTTGTTGATTTTTTTATTTGTATGCCTTATCTATAACATAAATAATCCTTCTTTAAATTACTTATTAAAAAGAGGTGTGCTACTTGAATATTCTGTAAGTGATCAGAATATAAATATAGAAAAAAAATTAGATAGTTTAAAAATAAAATATCTTGCGGAAAAATTTTTTGAACTTGATGAAATTGAATATGATTTTGAAAATGAACCTGTGAAAAATATTCTTTTAGTAAAAATTCCATTATTATTAAACGAGAAAAACACAGCGGAAGTTAACAAAATTTCAGACCTTATTTTTCAAATCGATAAAAATGCAAAATTGATTAATGTAAGTACCCTTGGAAATGCTTATAACAAACCTTATGCAGCTTTTTTAAATTTTTTGGGTATTTTATTAATTTCTACCTTTATCTTTTGTATAATTTTGCAGATATTTTTTAAAAAAACTTTTTCTATTAACTCCACAAAAAAAATATTTTGCAAATTTTTAAATAAACAAAAAGAATCAATAAAAAATCTTATCCAAAAAACAAAAAAGAAAGGTCTGAATTATTTAATTAAAAAGATTTTATTTGATAATATAGAAGATGAAAACGGAAACGAAAAAGAGACAAGTTTCACAAAAGAAATAATAAACACCATTATTTTTGTATTAATTTGTGTAATTGTAATCAGATATTTTATAGGTGAACTGCGTTGGATACCCTCTGGCTCAATGCGCCCTACTATAATGGAAAAAGATAGAGTGTTTGTTGAAAAATTAGATTTTCCTAAAAAAGAAATTAAAAGAGGGGATATTCTTGTTTTTTATCCTCCTGATGTTCAACTATCCAATTCGCCTTTTGCTATATTAGCAAGATTATCAGGAATTTTTTGCAAAGACATAGCCTTTATTAAACGCGTTATAGGTATGCCAAATGATAAATTTGAAATAAAAAAAGATTCCAATAGCAATCAATACAGGGTCTATATTAACGACAAAGCACTAAATGAACCATATATAAGTTCTAAGATAGATTGGACGCAGTGTAGCGAAAATATGTATTGTGGGCCTTTTATAATTCCAGAAAACCATTATTTTATGATGGGAGACAATCGAAATAATTCTCAAGATAGTCGTTTTTGGGGATTTTTAGACAGAAAAAGAGTAATCGGACGAGCTAATTTTATGTTTTTTCCAATAAAAAGAATTAATATTTTAAAAGATAAATATGTAATGCTGCACAAAAAACAATCAGAAAAAATAATAGAACAAGACACTTATATCGTCGATAGATATTAATTTTTATATAAAATTTGACATGCTTTAAACTTTTATAGTGTAATTAATATATTGGAGTATGTTTAAGTTCAATCAATGTATATAAAAGAAATAGAAATAGATAATTTTAAATCTTTTGCAAATAAAGTAACCATCCCTCTATTAGAAGGCTTTACTGCGATATCCGGCCCTAATGGCTCCGGAAAAAGCAATATAATTGATAGTATTCTATTTGCATTAGGCTTATCATCCGCCAGAGCATTACGTTCAGAACAAGGTTCTGCTGATTTAATTACAAATCATAACAAAAGAGGGGAAGCGTTAGTTAAAGTAACATTTGGTGATAAAAACAGTGAATTTTCAATAAAAAGACATATTAAAAAGAACAAAAACGGAGTACAATCAAACTATTACTATAACGATAAGCCTGCCACATTAACTCAAATACATCTTGAACTCGAAAAATATAACATAACTCCTAATAGCTATAATGTTATGATGCAAGGCGATGTAACCGAAATTACAAAATGCTCTCCAATAAAAAGAAGGGAAATAATTGATGAAATTGCGGGAATTGCAGATTTTGAAAGAAAAATTAATCTTGCATCGGAACAAATACAAGACGTTGAAGATAGAGTTGCAAATACAAACATTTTAATGGGCGAAATAGATAACCAAATTGAACAATTAAAAGAAGAAAGAGAAGTTGCCCTAAAATATAAAAAATATAAAGACGAAAAAACACTTTTAGAAAATCAAATACAAAGTGCAAAATATTTTGATACAATTCGCTCACTAGAACTTGTCCATCAAAATATCCTTTTAGCAACAAAAGAAAAAAAAGAATTGAATCAAAAACTTAAAGAAACTGAACTTAAAATCCAAGATACAAAAACAAAATACGATGAAATAAACTCAAAAGTTAAAGCCCAAGGAGAAGAAAAACAACTTGAAGTTAAAAAAACCGCAGAAGAAAAAAAAGGTGAAATTGAAAGAAAAAAATCAGCAATAGCTCAAGTTGAAAAAACAACTTTAGATAATATTAAAGCCATTGAAAGCTACAAAAACGGAATAGAAGTTCAAAAACAAAAAATCGAAGAATTTAAACAAGCAATAAAAGAAAAAAAAGGCGAACTAAAAATTTTAAATGAAAATCTTAAAGAAAAAAAATTACAACTAAATAAAATTATTAGCGAAATGACGGGTTTAAATAAATCAGCAGATGAGCACATACAAAATCGAAATAAATTAAGAAAAGAAATAGAAAATTTAAAAGACGAAGAAACACAATTAATCAAAGAACAGTTACCTGTTGAAAGCGAATATAAGAATAATACAGAAAAAATAGAACACGCAAAACAAACAATTAACCAACTATTAAATTCTGCAAAAATGTTTGAAAGCGAAAAAGATAAATTAAACATTCAAATTGAAACACTTGAAAATGAAGTTAATAACTTCAAAATTTTACAAACAAAAACTTTTGAAGAACTTGATAAAACAAAAACTCAAAAAGAAGATTCATTTTATAAAATCCAACAAGCTCAAAAAAGAATTGCAATATTAGATGCCAACAAAAATGCATATAAGTCAATTGGAATGGGCTCAGGTGTAGAAACTGTCATGAAAGCCCATATTCAAGGGGTACACAAACCATTAGCTCAACTGGCAGATGTAGAAAATGAATATATTGATGCAATTAACGTCGCCATGGGTGCAAGAGCTTTTTCAATAGTTGTAGATAATCAAGACACTGCCTATAAGGCAATTCAAATATTACGTTCACAAGGTAGAGATAGAGCCTCTTTTATACCAATGGATGTAATAAAAAAAGCCCCCTCAAGAATGATTTTACCAAAAGAAAAAGGGGTTATTGATTTTGCTATTAATTTGGTAGATTTTGATGATAAATACATTGATGCATTTTATTTTGCACTTGGAGAAACGGTTGTCGTAGAAAATGAAACAACTGCAAAAAAACTTGCAGGAAAATATAGAGTAGTAACTCTTGAAGGAGATATTACCGAAAAAAGCGGACTTATAACCGGAGGTGCAAAAAAGAAAAATGCTTCATTTTTTGACAAAAACCAAGAAAGAGAACTTGAAAAATATAAAAAATTATTAAAAGAAACCGAAGAAATTGCAAAAAATTTAAATCAAGCAGAAAAAGATCTAGAAAGAAGATTAAATGACATTAGACAAAAGCACTCGACGTCCTTAAACACTTTAAACTCAACAAAAATTGAACTTAAAAATTTAATTGCAAACAATGAGCAATCCTCTGAAGTTATTAAAAAAGGAGAAGAAGATCTTAAAAATTTTAAAGAAAAAAATAAAAAACTTTCAAAAGAGCTTGATTTATTTGAAAATCGTCACATTAAATTAAACGACAAAATTCAAAATGTTCAACAAAAACTCGAAGAAGTTGAAAAACTTATTGATGAAGGTGAACTAAAAAAATTAAAAGAAAAAACAAGTGACATAGAAGAAGAAATCAAAACACTTGAAAAATCAATAATGTTAGTTGAAAACAATATTGAAAAGGATGAAAATCAAATTAAATTTCAACAAAGCCAAATTTTAACAAGACAAACTGATATTGAAAAATTAACAAAAGATAATGAAAACTTAAAAACTGAACGTGAACAATTTTCATCTGAAATTGAAAATGTAAAAAAAGAGCTTGAACTTTTAGAAAAAGAAATTGAAGAACTTGGAAAAAATCTTGTTGAGCTCCAAACCAAAAGAGACGAATTGCAAGACGAACTTTTAGCCAACAAAACAGAAAAAAATAAAATTCAAGATACTATAGAAAGACTTTTAGAACAAGAAGAAAGTTACAAAGCAAGAAGAAAAGAACTTGAACCAATACTTGAAAATATATTAAAAGAATTTGAAGTTGCAGGAATTGACCCTAAAAAACTTGAGCAAACGGAAATTTCACTCGATGAAATAAACACTAAAATTTCAAAACTGCAAAAGAAAATGGAAGACTTAGAACCTGTTAATATGAGAGCCTTAATTCAATATGATGAAGTAATTGAACGGCAAAATTCTTACAAAGAAAAAGTCTTAACTCTTGAAAATGAAAAAAATGAAATAAAATCAAGAATGAACGGTTATCAAAAATTAAAAAAAGAAACCTTCCTTGACGCTTATTATGCAATCAATAAAAATTTTAAAGAAGTCTTTGCCAATCTTTCTGAAGGAGAAGGCACATTGGTTTTAGAAAATGAAAGTAATCCTTTTGAAGGAGGACTTACTTTTGAGGCAAATATAAGAGATAAAAGAAACCAAAAACTTGCAGGTATGTCAGGTGGTGAAAAATCTTTAACAGCTCTTGCTTTCGTTTTTGCAATACAAAAATATTTACCTTCACCATTTTACGCATTTGATGAAGTTGATATGCATTTAGATGGCCCAAATGTTGAAAAACTTGCTTCTATGATAGAAAAACAATCAAAAGCAGCACAATTTGTGGTTATTTCACTAAGAAAGCCCATGTTAGATAACGCAGATAGAATGATAGGAGTCACACAAAAAGATAAAGGAATAACAAAAGTTTCCGGCATCAAAGTGAAAGATGAATAATGACTGAAGCAGTTAGTAATTTTTATACAAATAATAAATTAAATTATAATGAAATTAAAATTCTGGATGGAACTGTTGATTTTGGAAATAACACAGAATTTATTTCTCGTGCTGGTATCAAAAAAAACGTACAAACAGATGCCATAGAGATAATTCTTGATTTAGTGAAAGAAGGAAAACTTGATCCTTGGAATATTGATATTGTTGACTTATACGACAAATACATGAAAAGAATATCCGAATTAAAACAAGAGAACCTACGTTCTGTTGGAAAAGCAATACTTTTTTCCGCTACGCTTCTAAAAATTAAATCAGATATTTTGCAAGGAATTTCAATAAATGATTTTGATCCTGAACCGCTAGATTATTTTGATGATGAAAATTTTGATACGGATTACAAACAAACACAAATTCCAACAAATAATATTGTATCATTTGATGAAGTATTGCAAAGAAGAACATCTGTCCGTTTAAACAGAAAAAGAAGCGTAACTTTAAAAGACTTAATTAGACATATTCAATTTTATGAAGATTTAGAAAAAAAATATGCAATTAAAAATGCAATAATAAGAAAAGAGCACAGAGTAAGAAACTATTCAAATTTAAAAGCATCCGAAATCAAAGAATTGGCTCATGAAGAATATGTTGAAGAAGTTGTTGAAAAAATGAGACAAAACCTGTCACAAATTTTAAATCATGAAAAAAATATAGAATTAAGAGAGTTATGTTTATTAGGTTTTGATAGAAGCTCCGCTTTTATTGCATTGCTATTTTTAGCCCGTGAAGAAAAATATGAAATTTTTCAAAAAGAATTTTATGGAAAACTATATGTTCAAAATGCACAAGAAAAAGAGGTTAAAATAAATAATGGAAACAGAAAACCTAAAAGCTAAAATTGAGGCGGTTTTATTTATAACTTCAAAAGCAATGCAACCTGCTGAAATTGCTGAAATTATAAATATAGAAGAAGAAAAAATTACAGATGCACTTTTAGATTTAATGTTTGATTACTCATCAAGAAACGGCGCACTTGAAATAGATGATGAGGACGGATATATTATTCAAGTTAAAGCAGAACATATGGATATAGTTGAAAAACTTTGCCCCGTAGAGTTAAAGCCTTCTGTATTGAAAACTTTAACTGTAATTGCTTTAAAAGAACCAATTAGACAAACTACACTAAAAGAACTTCGCTCAAACGCCTATGAACATATTGCAGAACTATTAGAACAGGGGCTAATTTCAAAAACAAAAGATAAAAACGGCAGAAGTTTTAATATTAAGACAACAAAAAAATTTCAGGAGTATTTTAAATTAAAGGGCGACATAAAGGCTCTTGTAAAAAAACTGGATGCCACAGAAGATCTTAAAAATCTCTAAAAAATGACAAAAATTACCACAATGTATTTTAATAAAAATAATTTTACACCAATTAATCTCAAGTTTTATGACATGGTTAATCCTGTTTTTAGTACTTTTGATAATTTTCAAACTATGCTTCCAACAGATTTAATCCAATTTCAAGAAATTAATTTTTCTCCATTGATACAAAGAAAAATAGCTACAAAAAATCAAAACTCTAAAGACTTTTTTAAAGAAATTTCAAAGAAAATATTTTTTAATGATGAAGATACCTGCATTTTAGAAAATCTATTAAATAAAGGTTATATATCATTTTCAACATCAATTTACAACGGTATTTTAAGCAATAATGATTTAAGCAGCGCAAAAGCAATAAAAATAGATAAAAATAAAAGTACAGCAAGTTGTCTTATATGTTTAGAGAACTATATAAAAAATGAAAAAGGAATAGGGATAAATTTCACAGAATTCAATAATCCAATAGAAAAAATAAAAGATATAAATTCATATTTTTTATACAGACAAAAAAAAGGTGATTTAAACAGGCCTCCGGCAGGAATTGCACTTTTAAACATTAATCATCCTATGATTATAGATTTTATAACTCTAAAAAATGATGCGGATTTTAAAGATTGGTGTTTTGATTTATCTGTTATTATTCCTGATGATTTTTTTAAAAAAGTTGATAATGATGAATATATAACTTTATTAAACGGTTCAAAATTAAAAGCTAAAAAAATTTATTTAACACTTTTAAACTCTATGTTCAAAAAAGGAGAACCCGGAATTATTTTTTCAAATGACAAAGATTATATTTGTGATTGTTGCGCAACAGCCCCCCTAAGACCAGATGAAAGCTTAACTTTAGCTCATATAAATCTTTCAAAATTTTATGATAAAAAAAATAATACTATAAATTTTAAAAAACTAAACGAATCGGCAAATATTTTATCAAAAGCTTTATCCTCTCTTGATAAAAATGGATATATAGGAATATTAGGTTATCAAAGCTTATTAAACAAAATGAATATTAAATATGGAAGCAAAGAAGCACTCAAAATACTTGATACTATGCTAAAATCTATAAAAAAACAAACATCATTATACAATTTGAAAATGGCAATATCTCCTACAGGCAATGTTTCAAGAATATTAAAAACAAGTCCTTCAATAGAACCCGATACCTACGGCAACTATATAGCAGAACTTGAAACTTTAAAAACAGCACAAAAATATATGGAAGGAAATATATCAAAAACCATTATACTTGACAACAACGCAACAATAAATGACATTGATATGATTGTCAGAAAATCAAAAGAATATAATTTAAAAGGTATTACTGTTTTTAAAAAACAATAAATTTTTTCATATTCAATTTTAAAAGATTTTTTATTTCATCCATAGAATTTGTTTTTGCAAACACAATAGCAAAAACCGGATTATTATTTGGATTAATTTTCCTTATTTCAAGAGGATTTTTAATATTTTTTAAATAAGCATTGTAATCAATATTTTTTATATCGTCCTTTTTAATATCGGAAGGAATATCTGCCATTGTAAAATAATAATACGCATCATCTACATTTGATAAAATTTTTGACCAATTAGGTTTTACTTTTTTAAAGTAATATTCATAAACATTTATTCCCCATGCAAAATACGCAATATCAGTTATACACCATCCGCAAAACCTCAAAGGATTTATTTCAATAGGAACAACTTTTTTCTGATTTGCCCTTAATTCAATATGAAAAGGAAAATTTTTAAAACCGCAACATTTACCTATCTTATCAAGCATTTCTTTAAATTCTTCAAGATTATCTTTAATAATTTCTGATGACGTATAGTAAACCCTGTCTGATACATCGTTGTCATCAAAAAACGGGTGTTTAAAAATATTTAATATTATAGCCTCACCATTTTCATCATAATAAGCATCAAGAGCAAATTCTTCTCCTTCAATCATTTCCTCTATAATAAATTCATCAAAATTAACAACATTTTCAGGAAAAACACCTTTATAATTTTCTATTTCATTTTTCAACTTTAATATGACATTATTCCATTCAATTTCATTCTTTATGGGATAAACTCCAAAACTTAAAAAACCCACAGAAGGCTTCAAAATAAGTGGAAAATTTAGCTCAGCAGGGTTAATTAATTCAATTTCAGATAATAAAACTTTTTTAAAATAAAAATCAGGATATATAGATTTTAGAGTTTCTCTAAATAAAATTTTATCTTTGCAAATTTTAATATATTCAGAAATTTTTTTTGATTTAAAATTTGCAAGTACCCAATTAATTGCATTTTCCGAATTGGAATATAACAATTCATTTTCTAATTTATTTGTATCACTCTCATCTATAAGAAAATCATCAGTTAAAAATTCTTTTGCCAAAGGAGTTTTTAGCGCTACAAAAGCATTTTTCTTAATTGTATCAACCAAAAAATCTGAAACATAAGGTTTTTCCAAAATAATCATAAATAAAATCCTGCTATAAAATTATATAACAGGATTTTACCATAAAAATTACTTTTTGATTTCAATTAATACATCCACAATTTTTGGATCCCATTTTATACCAGATTCTTTTTTAATTATTTCCAGTGCTTCCGCATTTGAAAGAGCTTTTCTATGAGCTCTATCTTGTACCAAAGCACAATATGCACCCGCAAGAGCAATAATTCTGGAACCCAAAGGAATTGAATTACCTTTTAAACCTTCAGGAAAGCCTTTTCCATTGTATCTTTCTTCCTGATAATTTATATATGGTACAACTTCAGACATAAAATTAATATTCATTAATAAATCAACCCCAACATTTGGATGATTTTTAAGTTCATTCCATTCTGCATCCGTTAACTTATCTTTTTTAGTAAACAATTCTTCAGAAAGAGTTATTTTACCTATATTTTGTAATAAACCAGCATAATATATTAAATCCGTCGTCTTTTCATTTAAACCCATGTGTTCGCAAATTTCCCTTGAAAGATTCGCACATTCATTAGAATGGGATCTTTTATACTGTCCTTTAAGGTCAACTGCATATGCTAATTTTTCAACAAATGTTTGTTGTTGATCACCCAAATCCCCAATTATAGCTGTAAGTTGAGCTCTCAGATTCTGCAGTTCAAGAGTTGAGACATTTTCGATAGCAACAAGTCTTTTTACTTCATCTATCAATTTTTGAAGTCCCATAGAAGTTACAAACAATCCTGCCATATTTTGTATTAAATCTGCATATTCAAACTCTAAAGGTCTTTCAACTTTTCTTATAACTTCTATAACTCCGATACATTCAAAATTATTTTTCATAGGAAAAACTGAAAATTGCATTTCGTCTTTTTCAAAACAAAGTTCTTCCTCTTTTTTCATAACATCTTTTATATAATCAGATATATTGTTATCAGACAATTCTTCATCCGAAGAACCTCTGTGAGTTAATTTTTCTCCTTTTCTTTCAAGAAAAATATTGCATTCAACCAAATTAAGCATTAATTTAATAGTTTTTGCAATAGAATTATAAATTACAAAATCTTCATTATTTTCAAAACCCAACAAACTCAACGTATTATCAATTGAATATATAGATATAAGCTCATTTAATTGAGCCTTTAAGCTTTTCTTTTTGTCTTTTTCTTTTACTTTTTTAGAAATTTTTTCAACTAATTCAGGGTTAATTAACTGTTCTGTAACAAAATCCCCCAAATTAAGTGCAAAAATCTCCTCTAGGGGATCATCTTCAAGAAGATTTATATCTCTTGTATAGACAGAAGTATTATCTTTAACCTTCATTTTTTTTGTTTTACTCATAAATACCAATCCTGTGCCGCTTATATTTTTTTAAACGACATTTTTTTAAAAAACTGAAGTATTTTTTTAAAAAATTATACATTAGTTAATATATTTTTATACTTTCGTTGTAGATGATAAAATAAATTTATGGGAATTGAAAATTACTCAGAAACAAAATTTTATAAATTAGATAAACCAATTGCGCTAAAATGCGGAAAAAGTCTCGAAAATATAAAAATAGCTTATCAAACATACGGCAAATTAAACAATAACAAAGACAATGCTATTTTAGTATTACATGCTCTAACTGGAAGCGCACATGCGGCCTTTATAAATAAAAAAACAAATAAAAAAGGTTGGTGGGACAATATGATAGGTCCCAATAAAGCTTTTGACACTAATAAATTTTTTGTGATTTCATCAAATGTATTAGGAGGTTGTTACGGTACAACAGGCCCAAAATCCATTAATCCCTCAACAAATATGCCCTATGCTCTTGATTTTCCAGTTGTCACTATAGAAGACATGGTAAAAGTTCAAAAAAAATTGGTGGATTATTTTGGAATTAAAAAAATAATTGTAGCAGGTGGCTCAATGGGTGGTATGCAAGCTCTCCAATGGTCTATAGCATATCCTGAATATGTTAAATCTACTATTTTAATTGCAACTGCAGCAAGGTTAAATGCTCAATCGATAGCTTTCAATGCAGTCGCAAGAAATGCAATTTTAAAAGACTCTAATTTTAATAATGGTAATTATTATAATTCTAAACACCCCGAAAATGGTTTAGCTATCGCAAGAATGGTAGGCCATATTACATATTTATGTGAAGAAGCTATGTACAAAAAGTTTGGAAGAGAATTTAAAGGCACCCCAAGTTTCGATTTTGGCATTGATTTTCAAGTTGAAAGTTATCTTGAACATCAAGGTAAAATTTTTGTAGATAGATTTGACGCCAACAGTTATTTATACATTACAAAGGCTCTCGATTATTATGACCCTATTAAAGAATATGGAAACCTTGAAAATGCACTTAAAAATAGTAATTCAAAGTTTCTTATTATATCTTTTTCTACAGACTGGCTTTTTACAACCCAACAAGCTAAACAAATCGTAAGCACATTAATTAAATTAAATAAAAACGTCTCTTTTGTTGAATTAGAGAGCAAATGCGGGCATGATGCTTTTTTATTGGAATTTGAAAAACAAACAAAAATTATTAAAAGTTTTTTAGGAGAATAAATGACAACCAAAGAATTTAACTTAAATTATAAAATTGTATGCTCTTTAATTCCAAAAAAAGCAAGAATACTGGATCTTGGTTGTGCAGATGGAAAATTATTAAAAATTTTAAAAAATGAAAAAAATATAGACGGATTAGGAGTTGAGATAAGTCAAGACAGCGTACTTAAAGCCCTGCAAAAAGGGTTGAATATTGTTCAAGGTGACTTAGATAAAGGACTTGGAGAATTTCAAAATAGCAGTTTCGATTATGCAATCTTAAACCAAACATTACAATCAACAAAAAATCCTGAATTTGTGCTATATGAAATGCTTAGAGTTGCAAAAAAATGTATTGTCTCATTTCCAAATTTTGCATATTGGAAAGTAAGGCTCTATTTATTTTTTAAAGGCAAAATGCCAAAATCAAATGTACTTCCTTATGAGTGGTATGATACTCCAAATGTTCATTTGCTTACAATAAGTGATTTTTTTGAATTTTGTTATAAAAGAAACATAAAAATCGAAAAATCAATATATTTAACTAAAAAAAAGGCAAGAAGTGGTTTTTTAATTAAGAATATTGCAAACTTTTTTTCTGAAGAAGCAATTTTTGTAATAACTAAACTATAAAATCTAGTATATATAAATTAAATTTATATTTAATATACAAATTCGATTTATTTTTTTTGTTTTTTGTAGTAGAATTATTTTAATTTGAAATGCATTAATGAAAAGCACAATGAAAATACAAACTAAAAAAGACGAATTTTTAGCAAAAATTATTCATGATTTAAAAACTCCAACAGTTGCACAAATTAAAGCACTTGAGTGCTTTTTAACTACTTGTTCCGACAAAATTAATCAAGATGAAAAAGATTTAATTGAATTAACATTAAATTCATGCAACTACATGCAAAAATTAATTGAAACATTTAGCTCAGTTCACAAGCTTAACTATGAAGAATTAATTTTAAATTATGAAAAATTTAATCTCATAGAATTAATAAAAAACACTATAAGAGAATTAAATATATTGTTAAAATATTACAACTTAGAAATTAAACTTAAATATAATGAAGAAATAATAATAAATGCTGACAAATTACAAATCAAAAGAGTTTTAGACAACCTTATTTCTAATAGCATCAATTATGCATTTAAAAATAGCATTATATATATCACAGCAGAAACAAAAAAAGGTGATGTAACAGTTGAAATAAAAAATAACAGTGCTTATATAGAACCTAAAATTTTAAAAGAAATTTTTGAAAAATTTAAAACCTACCCTTCTAACTATAATAAAGCAGGAGTAGGTTTAGGATTATATTTATCAAAAGAAATTATCCACGCACATTTTGGCAAAATGATAGCAAAAAGCTACCCTGATAATGTCAATATTTTCGGTTTTATAATCCCTGAAAAATAAAAAAATGCAAGCATAACTATGCTTGCACTCAAGTAATTAAACTAAGCGGAATGTGGGTTTTTAGGTTAAGCAAATGTTTTAAAAGAACTTTCAATATTATCGTCGATTACCTTCTGAACTGACTCAACTTCTGTAGTTACAGCACTTCTTTGAGTTTCAATATTATCAAGTTCTATTTCAAGTTTTTTATCTTGGTTTTGAATTTGCGTTTGTAATCTATCATATTTTGCTTTTGCTCTATCGTCGTCTTCGGTATAATATGAATCAGAAATATTTGCTGTTGAATCCCAAGATAAGCTATTCCATTTTACCTTATTTGTCTCAGTATCAATACTGCCTTTTTCAAGCAAGTACTTTCCGTTTCTTAAACAATCCTGAAGATAATTAGGACCGTCTGTTGCGCCATCAACATCAGTTGAACCATATTTTAAAGTTGTATCAACAACATAACGTCTTATCACAACACCATTTTCATCTACTAGGCTAAATTTTCCGTCAGCACCTTCAACTTTATTAACGTTAATACTAGATTTAACTGTTGAAGAAGGAATTGAAGATGAATCGTTAACCAATGTTGCAGTTTCAGAACTTGAAAATTTATTCTTTTCTGCTTCATCAGTAATTTCAGCTCCGGTCATATAATTATAATATGCTTTAGAACCATCGCTTTTAACCAAAGCTACCATTTTATGCTCAGTATCAATTTGTAAATTTTTTGTGCTTATTTCTTTTGAAGAATCTAAAAAAGTTCCCAATGCGGTATCTGTATTACCTGATTTTGGCACAACAATATAATTATCTCCGCTATTTTCTTTTTCGCCTTCAGCGGACGTGGTTCCTACTCTATATACCCCATCATCATCTTGTGCAGTGACTGTATTAGAAACCTTTGAAACAGAACCTGGAATTTCATCTTCACTTGAAACAACAATGGCACCATAAGCATCCACCAATCTATATGCAGTTGTACTTGCATACTCCTGATTTGCAGTTCTATCATAAGCTTGTATACCACTATCATCAGATGAAAATTGGTTTAATGTGCCACTAATTAAAGTTGCATAAGTTAAATTTGCGGTTCTATTTACAATATCACTTCCTGAATTAGTTGAAGCAAGTGCTAGTGAAATTTTCATTTGTCTATTTGACGTTGCATCTTCATATTCAACAGCAATTTCTTCCAACTGTTGAGCAAGAACCAATCTTTTTTGCGAAATTTGCTGTGCCCTATACTCTAGGTCACTCTTTCTGGCAGTTAATAATAACATTCTGCCCTGACTTGCCGATAATCCCATTTTTACCACCTTTACTTTTAATTACTTGCTGCAGATTTTGACATCAAAACAAAGATGTTCCTTTATCCAATTAATTAGTTCCCAAATTTTTTTTTCAATAACAAAACATTATTTTTTATTTACATAACTTAACAAAATTTATTAATACAAAAGGCCCTTCTTTTTTAAAGAAGGGCCTTTTAAAATTTTTTATCTTATTATTCTGCTTTTTCTTCTTCTTCAAAAACTTCTTTAATTGTTTCAGAAGCGCTTACTTCAACATTTAACTGAGCTTTAACTTTAGAAGAGAGCTTAATTGTCATAACAAAATTTCCAATATGATTAATGGGGCTATCCAGAATAATTGCCTTTTTATCTATTTCCATACCAGTTTTAGCCAACAATTCTTCAGCTAATTTTTTAGTTGTAATAGTACCAAATAATTTTCCTGATTCACCAGCTTTTGCGCTTAATTTTATAATTTCAATCTTTTCAATTTCTTCTTTTGCATTTAATGCTTCTTGATGCAATTTTTCAGCTTTCGCTTTTATTCTTGCTATATTCCTTTCTCTTTGAGCTAAAGCTCCCGCTGTTGCAACTTCTGCAAGGGAATTGGGAATTAAATAATTTCTTGCATAACCGTCTTTTACATTAACAAGATCACCCATTTCACCTATATTCTGTACGTCTTTTTTTAATATAACCTGCATTGGTTTTCTCCTTTTGCTTAATTAATCTTTTGTGATGAGCTAAGTTTAATAATATTTAAAACATGCTCAAATTTCAAGCATTTATAATTCTACTTATTTTTTTTTGTTTTTACCTTGTTGTCATTTTTTTGTTCATTTTCTTCATCTTTAATTTCAGAATTATTTTCATCAGACTCATTCATTTGGTCGGCAAGCTCTTGTGCTTTTTCTTTTACAAGCTCTTTTAACTCTCCCACAATTTCTTCTGTCTTTTCTATTTTAGCTTTCTCCTGAATAGACAAAGCTTCATCAATTTCTTCATCTGTTTTAGGTCTTAAAACAGGAATACTTAAATTTAAAATAGTAGCATTTTCGTTTGCATCAATGCTTAAATCAAAAGAATCCACATCTATTTCCAAATATCTTGAAATACTATCAATCATATCATCTTTTAACATCTGCATAGCACGTTCTGAAAAACCAACTCTATCCTGCATCAAAACAGTTCTCAATCTGCTTTTTGCAACAAGCTTTGTATCATCATTTTGAGAAGTAAAAAAACTCAAAACTTTATCATATAAATCCGAAAAAATATCCTTCATGCTAGCCCTGCGCTTTCTTTGCAAAGAATTTTCTTATTTTATCAATGAATGTTGCAGGTTCATCTATATCTAATAAAGGCACTTCTTCACCCATAATCCTTCTTGCAACATTTAAATACGCTTGTCCAGCTAATGATTTCTCATCATTAACAACAGGCTCACCTTTATTTGTAGACGTGATTATATTCGTATCTTCAGGAATAACACCAATTAGATCGCAAGATAGAATCTCAACAACATCATCTACTCCCATCATATCATTTGACTTTATCAATTTTGGACGAACACGGTTCACCAAAAGACGATACTTTTCAACTCCCTCTTTTGACTCTAAAAGTCCAATTATTCTATCTGCATCACGAATAGCACTCATTTCTGGAGTTGTAACTACAATAGCCTCATTAGCTCCTGCCACGGCATTTTGAAAACCTTGTTCTATGCCAGCCGGACAATCAACCAAAACATAATCAAAATCTTTTTTTAATTGCTCGCATATATCCTTTAACTGTTCTGCATCAACTGCCGATTTATCACGAGTTTGTGCAGCGGCCAAAAGACATAAGTTTGGATTTTTCTTATCTTTAACTAAGGCTTGTTTTAGTTTACAACGTTCTTCAACAACATCTACTATTGTATACACAATTCTATTTTCTAAACCCAACAATAAATCCAAATTTCTCAACCCTATGTCAGTGTCAATCAATACAACCTTATTTCCCATGTGTGCTAAAGCTGTACCAATATTAGCAGAAGTTGTAGTTTTTCCGACTCCGCCTTTTCCGGATGTAATTACAATAACAGAACCAGCCATTTATTTGCTCCTTTAATTTTGATTTATCTTAAACAACATAATTTCATTATCCACAATACGCGCTTCCTCAGGTGTAAATATGGATGATCTTATAATATATGGTATGTTGGTACCATCCGGACGTCTGGAATAGCAATTAGCAATCCTTAATTGTACCGCATTCATCTTTAAAGCACGAACTTTAGCATTCTTGTTGCCTTTATATCCTGCATGGGCAATACCTGAAAGAACGCCCCAAACAGTAATATCGCCAATAGCTCGAACCTCACTTCCCGGATGGCAATCACCAATAATCACAACATTCCCGTCAGATTCAAGTATTTGACCAGAACGCAATGTTTGATTTATATAGGTAGTATTTTTAGAATCTGAAATAACAGGGTCAGTTGTAGGTGTTTCATAAAAATCAATTTCTTCCCAATCATCGGAATTCAATTCATTTTCATCGTATGCTTTTTTATATACACCAATTGAATTTTTTTCAACATTTGTGTAGTCTTCAATTTCCTCAAGTGCCACTGAGGTTTTTTGAGCAGTTTGATTGTATAAATCCGCTAACTCAGAAAAAGACTCGGTCTCTTCTTCAGGTTTTTTATATTGAGATATAACTTGTTGCTCAATTTCTTTAAAATCTTCTTTTGGATTAATTCCGGCTTTTTTTAAATCCGAACTTATATTAATATCCTCTTGTTGTTTTTTAATGACATCCAAATCAGCCTCAAAGTGCAATCCATTAACATCTTTAAGAGCAATAATATCACTATTTTTCATACCAGAATTAATTGTAAATTTTTCAAAACCAACACCTTCGGATTGATTTTGTATTTTAGTTTCAACTCTTTTTTCAATAGGTTTTTGAACAAATATATTCATATTTTCCGCAACTGCAGCAGTTTCAGGATTTATTGTTTCAATGGTATCCAAAATACATCCATAACTTGTTATAAGAGATTGAATACTTAACATTTGAGATTGATTTAAATAACTTTCGTTTAATTTTAATACAATTTTTTTACCTGAATGATTAAGAGTTTCTAACGCTAAAGAAAGGCTATTTATTATTTCACCGGTTGATGAGCAAGACGACATGTCCACTACAAAATATTCATTATCGTACATACAGTTTAATCTACCTTAAAAAATCTAATACTCATGATAAAGACTACATTAAAAATTAAACAACTACAATTAAATATAAAGGAATGTAAAATAATATTTAGCAAACACAATATATTTATAAAGCAAGTTAAATAATAGTTAGTGTATAATATACAATTATTAATAACTTATCAAACTAAAATTTTAACAAAAATATAACAAAACATAAAATAAAACCTTGACAACAATCGCAAAATAACGATTTTGTCTACATTTAGAGATTTAAAATTTTTCCAAAACCAGTCGATATTATCACAAACAAATAACAATAAAAAGAAAAAAAGGGGGCTTATAGCCCCAAACTGTCTGGAATTAAGAATAGCTGGAAGTATGAAAAAGATTAATTATATAATTAAATACTTATAAGCTAAAAACAATTACACACATGGGTAATCTTTAAGTATAAGAAAAGATTAGTAACAAATTAATAAGTGTATTTTTAACAGTTAATCAAATTTTAAAAGCAAGTACGGTTTAAATTCAATAATAGCTTGAAAAAAAATATTTTATAAAAGGGGTTGACAAATATAATTTTTGGATGCATAATAAAAACATAAAGATAAAGTGTTAATAAAACACTAAAAACTAAATTAAACAAGAGGTGAAACAAGGAAAATGTTAGTTATAAATCCAATAAAAAATGTACAAAATACAATTAATAAAAATATAAGTTTTAAAGCTGGCGTAAGAACAAACTATGGTGCAGATGTTATAAATAACACTGCCGACATTAAACACGAAGGTAGCTTTTTAACAGACTTTTTGGGCACTATAAAACAATCTCCGCTTTTTTATGATGCGTTTATGCAAAGACAAAAAAGCATAGAAAAAAATTTGGAAACTCAAAAAAACAGAATTGACGCTATTGCGTAAATAAGCATTATCAACACCTAACAACACAATCTCGAAGCATAAACAACAAACAACAGCCTTATCTTATTTGGTAAGGCTTTTTAATTTATTTGTAAAAATTTGTAAATATATTTTAAAAATCCATAAAGTATAAATATAAAACAACCGGTTTCTAGAAATGAACAATAGTGTGATTTGTTGAAAGGGACAATGGAATATGGGTAACGACTTATCAGCTTCTAACAATGAACTGTTAAAAAAATTAAATGTCACTGTCATGAATGACTCTTGGCTAAACAGTATGTATGGAGCAAACAAAAGTGAACAACAAAGTGAATTAAAAAAGATTTTCACCGTAATTGCCGCAAATGATGTGGATGAAAGTGAAATAAAAACTCTTTTATCAAGAAAAGAGGTTTTGGAAGACAAAGTTGAAAGGCTCGAAGCTAAAATGGCAGTTCTTGAAGAAGAATTGGCAAAAAATCAAGCCGAAATATCCCGTCATGCAGACGAAATAACCAATTTAATAACTTCAGTTGAAGATAAATCAGAAGCACTTGAAGAACAACAAAAAAGAAATGTAAAAAATGCTATCGAAGACGTGTTTTATGAATATGAAAGAGGAATAATAGGAAAAGATGCGGTTTCAGGGGAAATTAAAAAAAGAGTTAAAAATAATACATACAAAGATAGAGAATCAGCCGCTATTGAAAAATTGCTAGGTAAATTAGATGCAAAAGAGGCAGAAGTTGATGCAATAGTTAATGATGCAACAAAATGGATAGATCAAAGAAATCTATTAAAATCACAATATGGCATCACTAAATCAACCTATGATTTAATTGGTGCTAATTTATCGAAAATAGGAAAAACAGAAACAAACTACACAAATTCAGACTTTGATAAATCTATTCCTGTATATTCACTGGAAAAAACAGATATAGTAAGCGATTTATTTGAAAATCCGAGTATGAATGTTCAGCCTGGCAATAATACAAATTATGTTGAAGGTACAACAATTCCAAGCATAGATAATATAAATGAAAAATATGGTCAATTTTATTCAACAACAGCGACTGCCGGAGTTGATTCAAATAATATAAAAAACGAAGCAGTAAAAAACCTTGGCGAAGCAATTAACAATGGATTGCTCGGTGAATTAAATAGCGCAGGAATATATGGAAAAGAATTAACCGATTTTCTCGTAAATAATTTTTCCGGTGCAAATATAAAATATTCAGACAGCGGAAAATTAAATATTCCAATCGGGCATGGAAGCGAAGCACAAAAAATATTTAGCCAACTTACTGATTTTATAAAAAATAATAAATTAAGCGATAATGTCTCCAGTTGGACAAGTGATAACTTTAAAGGAACATTAAATTCTTGGGATTTAAATGGTGGAAATACAATAGATTCCAATGCTCAAATTGCTGCTTTAGCAAACAATTATGCAACAATATTAGATAAAATGAGTTCACAAGAACCAAAATTTACCTTTAAAGAAGCAATGTATGCCTTATTTAATCCAGATACGGGTTTATTCAAAAATAGCGGAGTAGTCTATAATCCGGAATTACAAGGAGAAAATCCTAATTATTTTATTGAATATGCAGGCGATGATGCAACAGCAGAAATGTATAAAAACCTTGCAACAAAAATATATGAAACTTGGGGCGTCAAACCTTCAAGAGGAGCAGACATAGAAAACTATGACGAAGAAAGCGTCACCAACGAAGGACAAGATTCCAACGGCGAAGACACTCCTGCAATAAATAAAACCGATCCTGTTACATTCAAATTAAACAATACAGAATACGCTTTTATAATTGACAGAGACAATGACGGAGCATTTAGCGGAAGTGAAGATTTTGTCGGTGGTAAAAAAGGAACAAGTTGGCTTGATGATTTAAAATCATTAGATACCAACAGTGACGGGAAATTATCCGGCGATGAACTTAGTTCGCTTAAAATATTGGGTTCAAGTTATACAGACAATGACCAAACCAACTACACAAACGGTAAATTCTTAAACGAAGAAACAACGAATATTCAATATAAAATGACGAATGCAAATACATTAGGCATTAATGAAATAAATCTTGAAGGGCTTGAAAATCAAGTAGACCAATCAAAAAATATAAACGATATAAACGGTTCAGAATTATTCAACGATAGTTTTAAATTCACCCTAAACGGTGAAGAAATAACTGCAACAAGAAAAGATGACACTGATTATTTCATGGATGCTGTATATAAAGATGCCTACAACAAAAACTTTAATGTTGGTATGACCGATAGTGAAGTTCAATCCATAATGGATAAAGACTATGGAGAATTTGACACATTTAGTTCAGTATATGGTGATGTATTTAGCGACATTACGGTTCTTTCTACAGTAGGACAAGCCGCACAAGAAACAAGAGGCTTATTTAACGAAACCATAGACAGAATAGACAAAGATGAAGACGCACAACTTTTAAGAGCAAGCAATAAAGCTGCAGCGCTCACAAATAATCAAAATTGGTCAAGCATCCAATCTGAAATTTCACAAATTGCAATTAATGAAGGTATTGTAATAGATATGGAACAAGCAAAAGGCATATATATTACCGATGGAAGTCTGTCTGCACAAGGTGTCGTTGAAGCCTACAAAAATATGGTGGCAAATGAAAATTCTCTTGCAAACCAAAAAGCAATGCAAAAAGAAGCTTGGAGTGCTGTAATACTTTGTGTTCAAAACGGAATTGTTCCTAATGCAGATAAAATAATGGAGATGCTTTCAAACGGTGAAGCAAAAACAGCCGAAGAAGTTTTAGACATATTAAAACAAGCGCAAGATGAAGCCAATGTGAATGTAAGTATAAATGATTTAGGTTTTGACAGTGAAAGAGAAGAAGAAATTTATAATGCATTTAACCAAGTATTTAATGAAGCGGGTTTAAGCGACAAAGTTGTTGATGCACTTGCCAAGCTCTGTGTAGAGCAACAAAACGACAGAAGTTATATGCAAAATAAAAGCGCAGAAAGTCTTGCTCAACAAATGCTAAAAAAATACCAAGCGGAAAATGGCATCCAAGAATAGATATTGCAAAACACCAGTGCCTGCAACATTATTTGTTGCAGGTTTTTAATTTTCTATTTAATTTTAAAACATTACTTTTATCATTATCAGCACTAAAACCTGTAGTTGTTAAATAATTTCCAACTATTGTGCTATCAAGTGTATATTCCATAGCAGTCAAAATGTTTTTTTCCGATAACCTTGCTTTCTTCCCTCCAGCAAGACGAATACTTGAATTTGGATTTGCAATTTTAAAAATAGCTAATGTTCTTAAAATATTTTCTTCATCAATTTTATCGTAATAATTTTCAAATGGAGTTCCTTTAATTGGAGTTAATATATTTACAGGAATACTGTCAGGGCAAATTTGAGTTAATTCTAACGCCATTTCCACTCTTTGCTCAACAGATTCTCCCATTCCAATTATAACACCGCAACATAGTTCTATACCAACTTCTTTAATAAATTTGCAAGTATCAATCCTATCTTGATATGTATGAGTGGTGCATATTTCATTATGATAACTCCTACAAGTATTAATATTATGATGAAAACGATTTAATCCTGCTTCTTTTAATTCTAATGCCTGTTTTTTATTCAATATTCCAATACTCGCACAACTTCTTAAACCAAGAGCATTAATTTCCTTTATCATTTTTAAAAGTTCATTAAAATCTTTTGCTTCATCTGGAGTTTTTCCAGATGTAACTATTGCAAAATTTATTGCACCATTAGCTTTTGATTCCTTAGCAGCTTTAATAACTTCATTAATACTAACCAAAGGATGGGTTTGAATTTCAGTATTATATCTAGTTGATTGAGCGCAATATTTACAATCTTGAGAACATTTGCCAGTTCTTGCAGATATCAAAGAACAAAATTCAAATTCTTTAAATATATATTTTTTCGATATCTTTAACAATTCATACAAAGGTAAATTATATAACTTTAATAATTCTTCTTTATTCATAGCAAGCCTCATATATTTGTTTTATAATTGTATTACAAAAAGGTGAAAGTATGAATAATATTTTTATAACAGGAGTGGACACAGACATAGGAAAAACTTTTGTTTCCTTAGGACTTATACTTAAGAAAGAATTTGAAGGTAAAAAAGTCGGTTATTTTAAACCATTTCAAAGCGGTGCATATGAAAAAAACGATATATTAATTGCGCCCGATTTGTTTGAATTAAAAAAATATTCAACCGTACCCTCAAAATATTCTTATCTTTTCGAAGGAGATATCTCTCCACATCTTGCATGTTTACTAAATAACATTGAAGTTAATATAAACAAAGTTAAAGGTGATCTTAAAAATTTTTCAAAAGATAAGGATTTTGTAGTAATTGAAGGAGCAGGAGGTCTATATTGTCCAGCAATTAAAGGAAAATTATTTTCGGATATTATAAAAGAATTAAATGTTGAAATTATAATAGTTACAACACCAAATCTCGGAAGATTAAATCATACTTTAATGACCATAGAATGTGCAAAAATTAACAATATTAAAATAAAAGGAATAATTATAAATAAAATACCCCAAAATGAAAACTTATCAGAAAAAAATTTTATAAAAGAGTTAAATTTATTCACAAATACCAAAATTCTAGGCACCATTCCAGAAATAAAAAAACCTACAAAAGAAAACATAATACAGGCATTCAAGAATGTTGAAATATAATATATACAGGACTATAAGTTAATCTGTTATTATATTTTATTTGATAATTTTTTATTTTTTTCTTAAATTCCTTAATTGAAAAAATATTTTTTTCTAAAGCATTTACACCTGTTAATTTCAAGTGTTTAAAAATATCAAAAACATTTTTAAAATTTAGTTCATATTTTTCATTTAAAATTTTAATTTCATCATCAAACATTAATTTAATTTCATCTACTGAAGGATAATTCAAACCTACATTAAATATATCTTTTATTTCATAAAAATTGTCTTTTGAAAATAGTGAAATAGCAATAGTTCCATTTTGTTCAAGAAAAAATTTTAACCTCTCAACTACACCACATAAATTATTACACCACTGTAAGCTTGCATTTGCGATAATTAAATCAAATTTTTTATCCGTATTATAATTTTCAATATCAATGTTTATAAAATTAATTTTTTTATTTATTTTTTTAATATAAACATCCGATTCTTGCACTATATCAATAGCAGTATAACTTATAAAATCAGGATTACTTTTAGCCAATCTTTTGGTTAAAACTCCAGTATAAGAACCTATTTCAAGAATATTTTTATATTTTTTTCCTTTAATTAATTCTATTAATTTTTTTGCCATTAAATCTTGTATAAAAGCGTTATCATCATAAGTATTTATACTTTTTTTAAAGCGATTTTTTATCAATTCTTTATCTAGCATATTAAATCCTGCCAATTTAAATAATTTTTAAATAGACAGTGAGTACCCTTAACCATAATAATTTTAGCCTTATTAGTCCAAAAATTAATTTGATTTTTTGTTGGAACTATTCTATCTTCATTTGAAATTATTACTTTATCAAATTTAATTTCATTTTTAAATTTTATTTTTTGAATTTCAATAAGTTCTTCTTTTAATTCTTCCAAAGGTCTTGTAATTGTAATTTCAGGATTTAATTTTCCCCCTATAAACATATTTTTAATAAACTTATCTAAAGAATCTTCATTTAAAAATTTTGCTGTGGTTTTATAAATTCTTTCAGGAATTCCAAAGTCATTATCGATAATTTTACAAGTACCATTTATTGCAATTTTATAATCAAAATTATTAAATATTTCATAAAATATATTTACCGCAAAAACTCCCATGGACCAGCAAATTAAATATTTTTTTTCATACTTATTAAAATCAAATTTTGAAAAATCAAAATTTAAATTTCTGTAATCAAATAAAAATAATATATCAAATCCTTTATTGTCTAAATGCTTGATTGGAGTTTCATTCATAGCCCAGCCATTAAAAAAAACAATTAAATTTTTATTATCTTTTTTATTTAACCAAAAATATTGCATTATATGTTCTCCAATAAATTTTTAACTTCACTAAATTCCATATCAGCAGTTAAAGAAAGTCTTAATCTTGAAGTATTAATAGGAACAGTCGGAGGATTTATAGGAAGCACATAAAAACCTTGCTTTTGAAGCCTAAGCGCAGTGTTTTTTGTTTTTATACTATCTTTTAAAACAACAGGAATAATTTGAGATAAACTTACAGTGGGATAAATTTTATGAACTTTTTTGAATAAATTATTTAACTTTTCTTTTTGCTTAACTAAAAAATCAAATTTTTCATCAAGCAAAAAATTGCTCCACAAAACATTAGCTGGAGGAAGCGCAGTTGAAAATATAAATCCTGAAGCTTTATTTATTAAATAATTAATTATTACGCTATTTGAAATTGCAACAGCTCCAACCGATGCAAGTGATTTGCCCAGTGTAACCGTAAAAATATCAACATCATTCAATAAATTATATTCATCCGAAATACCGGCAAGATTTTGCCCAAAAACCCCAAAAGCATGTGCTTCATCAATCATTAAAAGACAATTATACCTCTTTTTTAATTCAATCAGTTTTTTAATATCAGCAACATCTCCATCCATTGAAAAAACAGATTCGGAAATAATTATTGCATTTCGATATTTTTTTCTATTTAAAACAAGCATTCTTTCTAAAGAATCATAATCATTATGTTTGTACCGAAAATGGTCTGCTTGTGATAATTTTAAACCTGAAACAATACTTGAATGATTTAACTTATCCGAAAAAATACAATCTGATTTTGCAAACAAAGTACTAACAATACTTTGATTACATTGATACCCCGTATTAAACAATAAAGCCTTTTCTTTTTTAAAAAGTTTAGCAAATTTACTTTCTAAATTTTTATAATTTCGTGAATTACCAGTTAAAAGACGTGCGGAAGCAGAAGAAAATAAAAATTCGGAACAATTTTTATACTTTTCAACAAATTCCAAAATTATATCTTTGTTTGTACTTAAATTTAAATAATCATTAGAAGAAAAATTAAGCATTTTTCTACCATCTACAATAATATATTTTGAAATTTTTTCATCTATATTTTTAATTGAACGAAAACTTGAATTTTCTTCCAATTTTTTAAGTTCAACTATATAGTTTTCCATAAAACTATCATAACATAAAGTTTTTATAGAATTAAAGCAAGTATCATCAATATAATTGAACCTATTTGAAGTCCTGTTGAAGTATATTTTTGAATTTTATTTGCTTCGTATAATTTTGCCGTTTGTTGGGCATTTGCAGCTGCTTGAAGCCTTTGAAGCCTTAAGTAATCGTCATCTGAAGAAAAATCTCTTTGAAAAATTTTTCTCTCCAACCTATTTAATCTTAAACCGACGGGGTCTTGAGAGTACGTTTTTGAAAACAAAACATTTTCAAGTCCAGATAATTGAATGTGAATATCCGAGTTTTCATACTTATTTTGAGAGCCCATGTAAGGTTCTATATCTTTTGTTGTTGTATAAGGTTGTTCATAATGATAAGAAGGATTTTGTGCCACCACATCTTTTCTTATATATGCTTTTAATCTATCTGTTCTTGAGGCAAGATTACCCTCTTGAGTTGAACCAAATATCTTTTTTTCAAGCCTGTCCAATCTTTTATAAATATTTTCTTTTTCGTATGTTGAATTAAAAAGTTGATATTCAAGTATATCAATTTGAGGATAATTTATTCCCGCAACTTCGTCTGAATTTATTTCATAGGCAGGTTTTATGCTATCTTCATAACTTTCAAATCCCATTGCTTCATTTAATTTTTTAATTCTTTGCTCAACTGATAATTTTGAATATGTTGTTCCAAAAACATTATTTTCAATTCTTGACAACCTCTCTTGAGCATTATCTTTTGAATATTCAAACCCCCATATAGAATTTTCCATTTTGGAAATTTGCTCATAAGAAGCATTTTGAGCACCAAAAACAACATTAATACTCAAAAATAGAGTCATTATATAAATTATTAATTTTTTCTTATTAAACATAATGATATTATATCAGGTCTTTAATGATTTTTTCTTGGAAGTAAGTATTAGAATTAAAGTATATTTTTTTATACTTTTTTTGATATTTTTTCTTCTACCAATTTACAAGTTAAATCTACCAATTTAGTTTTATATTGCTCACATTTTTCTTTTGTTTTTGCTTCGAACCTTAAGGTAAATACAGGTTCTGTATTACTTTTACGTATTAATGCAAAGCCATCATTAAAAATAACCCTAAGCCCATCTATAGTAATAATTTCTTTAATTTTTGAATTAAAAAGATTTTCATTAATTAATGCTTCAAGTTGTTCCAACACTTCTTTTTTAAATTCATTAGGACATTTTAAACGAACCTCATCCGAAAGACAAACAGAATTAAAAGGCTCCAATAAATTAGTTAATTTAAATCTTGCATCTACTTTCTTATTTTTTGCTATTATTTCAATTAATCTGCATCCAGCATATATAGCATCATCATAACCATAATATCTATCTTTAAAAAAAGTATGTCCTGACATTTCACCTGCAAGCAGAGCACCAACTTCTTTCATTTTTGATTTTATATAACCATGACCGGTTTTAGTCATAATGGCAACTCCACCCATTTCATTAATTTTATCATATAAAACTTGAGAACATTTAACTTCTGATACAACAATAGGTTTCTCACCTCTCAAAGCAAGAGCTTTTATCAAATCTTGCGCATATATATATAAAAGCTTGTCGCCAGAAATTATAGTGCCATCACTTGCAATAGCACCAATTCTATCCGAGTCACCATCAAAAGCTATGCCAACATCAGCTTTTTCTTTTTTAACAGTTTCAACAATATCATGAAGTGTCTTAATATCAGAGGGGTTTGGATGATGGTTAGGAAAAGTACCATCAGGTTTTGAATACAACTCAATGACATCACACCCTAAATCCCTATATAATTGCGGAGCAACAAGCCCCCCTGTAGCATTTGCGCTATCTACAACAACCTTAATACCTTTACCAATTTTTCCAAACATATCATAGATTTTATTTTGATAATTTGAAATTATATCGTAAGTTTTAACAAAACCAGAGATAATTTGTCTATAGCCAGAACTTTCTTTATATAATTCTTCAGTTAATTTTTTAACTTCTTTAATTTGACTTTCATTTAAGCTTTGACGATTAAAAGTCATTTTTAATCCATTATATTCCGGAGGATTATGAGAAGCAGTAACAATCAATGCTCCTACAACTTTTTTATTTTCCGTAATTTCTGAGTCAATTTTAGCAAATTCGGAATAATACCCCAAAGGAGTAGGTGCTAGACCAAGATCTAAAATATTTGCCCCCATTGAGTTAACCCCCTGAATAATTGCTCTTTTTAACTCAGGAGAATGATTCCTTGCATCCATACAAACAGTAAACAATAATTCCCTTGGAGTTTTTTGTTGATTTAATTTTTTGAATTCATTTAAAACAAAAGCCACATAACCTTTCGCAGCGTGAAAAAACACTTCTGAGTTTACTTGTGAAGGAAAAATTCCTCTAATATCATTTTTTCCAAAAGCACTCGTATTTATTGCCCCATTCATCAAAAATCCTCAAATTAACCTATTTTATGCAATTATACAATAAAAAAAATTATTGTAGCATTTTTTAAAAAATAATTGTATAATTTCGATATGGAAAATGAAATTAAAATTACACAAGAACAATTTGATAATCTTTTAAAATTATCTGACATAGAAATTGCAGCCGATACCCAAGAAGATGTACAAGATTTAGTTTCAAGAGCTCTAATTTCATTAGAAAGAAAGTTAAATTATTTTAACTATCCTTTAAGCTTTTTTACGGCAGAAGTCACAAATGTTTTAATTGTTGATGATACGGAATTGTCAATTTTTCAACTATCAGTAATGCTTGAAAAAATCGGCATGAATGTTTATGTTGCAAGAAGCAAAGAAGAAGCACTTGCCGAATTTAAAAAGAAAAATTTTGATTTTCTTGTTCTTGATTTATATCTTCCTGATTATCAAGATGGCTTTGATTTAATCAAGGAAGCAAACAAATTAAGAAATGAAGAAGGTAGAAATTTTAGAATAGTTGCAATTTCAGGAACGGATAACCCAAAAATTATTCAAGATGCATATAAACTTGAAATTGACGAATTTATACCAAAAGCTCCTCTTTGGCATGAAAAAGTTTTAAAATTCATTTCAAATACAACAAATAAAGTAACAAACGAAGAATATACAAGATATTATGTCAACGACAACATTTGTTCATTAACTTTATACAAAGTAAATAATGAAAAATATGTTGATAAAATCATAAAAGAAGTTAATGCTAATGTATTAACAGGAAAACAAAATATAATTTTTAATATGGAACATATAAAAATCTTTTCAGATAATTTTGCTAACCTTTTTGCAGAAGTTTATAAATCAACAAGTTTAAAAGAAGGAATGTTTATTCTGGTAAGGCCTTGCGAAGACGTATTAAAGGCTCTTGAATATGTATTTTTAAACGAGGCTATTCCTATTTTTAATACAATGGAAGAAGCAGTTGAATATATTGAAATGAATAATTTTACATAATATCTTCAATTATATTCTTTAATTCCAAAACGTTAAATGAATATCCCTTAATATCTTTTATTAGGGGTTGTATTTTGGTTTCGTCTTTTTGAGTCATAATAAATATATTTGTATTATATGTTTTTGCAGTTTTTATAAGCATATCAATATCTTTTTTAGTATACGTATGATGATCTTCAAAAAAAATTTTTTTAACAACATTATATTTTTTTTGCAAAAAAGTAAAAAATTGCTCGGGTTGACCAATAGCGCAAAAGGCAACTGCTTTTTGGTATTCTTGAATATTATATTTGATTTTTGCTTTCGTTTGAGAATTATAAATTCTTTTTGGAGTCATCTTACAAACTTTCAACGGTTTATTAAAATTTTTTGCGAAGTTTATTGCTTCAACAATATCAATATCATTTTTATCAACAAGAATAACCTCATTAGCCCTTTTAACCTGATTAACAGGCTCTCTCAAAGGTCCTTTTGGAAGTAAATGATTATTTCCAAAACGCATTTTAGAATCAACAACAAGAATAGTTTTATCTTTTTTTAATTTGCGGTTCGAAAACCCATCATCCAATATAATTACTTCGCTACCATATTTTATTATTGCTTCTTTGGCAGCCATATAACGGTTTGAAGAAGTTATCACTACAACATTATTTGAAACTTTCTTTGCTATTTGAAAAGGCTCATCTCCACAAATACACCCGTCGAAAAATTTAATTCCTTTAGAATCCTTAATTATATTTACAACTTTACTTGAAAGTTTAGATTTATATCCTCTTGAAATTATTGCCACTTTTTTTTCTTTTGAAATTTTATTAGCAAGCTCAATAACAATAGGAGTTTTGCCAACTCCTCCAGTTGTTAAATTACCAATACATATAACATAAGCATCGACTTTTTTTTCTTTTAAAAATTCTTTTTCATATAAAAAATTTTTACAGTTTATTATAAATTTGTAAAAAAATTCTCCAAAGCCAAGAAACTTATTTAAGAAAAAATTAGGTTTTTTTCTTAAATAATGAATATCTTGAAAATAATTTTTTATATTATTTAACATAACTAGAACATTAATCTAAACAACAAAAAGCGTTTATTCAATTTTTCCGAGAATTTTTTTACATTCCTTGTAATAATAAGAATGTCTTTAACAGTACTTTTCAACTTTAATTTTTCTGTATCTTCCAATTTATTATACTCATTAATCAACTTTGAAAGATTTTCAGTTATATTTGCTAAATTAGAAACAGTAGAAGTAATATCTTCTTTCAGTTTTTCATCTTTTGTATATTCGTTAACATAGCTTGTTATTTCTGATAAATTTCTCATTGTCTCATTTGAATTTGCTATAATTTCTTCAGTTTGACTATCTTCTAATATTTTATTAATATTCTCAGACATTTTTCCTACTGATTTTATACTTGAAACAACATCATTTTTTAATGTTTCATCAGAAATTATAGCATTAATATTGTCAGATAATTTTGTTAAACTACTAATTAAATCATCAGACTGATTAATTAATTCCTCGATTTCTTTTTTACTTGAATCAATTAATATTGTAGCCTTATCAAGAGTAGTATTAGCGCTTGCAGTTAAAATTCTTATATTATCAACAGAACTTTTTAAACTTCCTATAAATTCATCAGATAAAATCTCAGAAACCCTATCATTTGTCTCTGCCAATGAACGCGCAGCTCTAAACTGTAAATCCATAAAATCCGATAATCGCATTGGCTCAATTACTGTGTATTTCAAGTCTTCATTCGGAGTGGTCGGAATTTCACCATCAAGCATATAAAGCATTAATTTATTATTTTGAATTTTTAATCCAAGCATATCATTTTCCAATATTAACCCAGGCAAATCAATCATATAAGCAACTTTTACAACATTTTTTGATTTCATCTTTTGTCTTATTTGATATGGTAATTGTGATTTTTTTAAAACTTCAACATCTAAAACTTTTCCAATTTCTGCTATTCCATTCGACAATTCCATATAAATAGTTTGGTTTTTTTGAATATTTGTTTCGGATTTATTAATTTCACCATAAATAAATTCTGTTTCAGGTGGAGTTACCTCAAGAAATTGCTCTCCGATTATTCCAGATTGTTGAATTGATATTGTTGAAGCATACGGAATTTTAACCCCTTTTTCGGTTACAACAAATCTTAACTTAACGTAACTATCTTTTCCTTGTATAATAGGAGTAATTTCTTCAACTTGCCCAATTCTAAGACCCATCATTTGAACAGCAGAGCCAGCACGCATACCATTAACATCCTTAAATGCTAAATCAATACGTTCTCCACCGGATAAGCTTCTTCCTTTTACCCAAAGAACAGTAAAAATTAATATTGAAATAGCAGCAAGTGTTAATATACCGACCTTTAAAGATGATGTGTATTTTACATTTTTATCCATTATTTTTCCTTTTACCTTGTTGCAATGTTCATTGGACCATTAATTGATGCACTCACAAATTGCCTTGCATAATCATTCTTTCCTTCCAATAATTCTTGAACGCTACCCTCAAACACTACATTTCCCTGATATAACATAATTACATAATCAACCGCTCTTTTTATTGTTGATAATTGGTGCGTAACAACAACACAAGAAGCATTCAATTCATTTTTTAATCTTACAATATAATCTTCAATCATTGTAGAAGTAACAGGATCAAGCCCTGCTGTGGGTTCATCATATAAAATTATTTTAGGATTTGTAACAATAGCACGAGCAAAACCAACTCTTTTTTGCATACCACCAGACAATTCAGAAGGATATAAATTCTCAATTCCTTCTAAACCAACCAATTTTAATTTTTCTTTTACTATTTTTGAAATTTCTTCTTTTGTATATTTTAAACGAAATTCTTTTCGCTCAACCAAAGGAAAAGCAATATTATCGTAAACATCTAAAAAATCAAATAATGCACTGTATTGGAATGACATAGCTATTTCAGAATTTTTAGGGTATATTATCTCGCCTGAATCTTTTTCTAAAATTCCGGAAATTATTTTCAAAAGAGTAGATTTTCCCGAACCAGAAAAACCTATTACGCCAAGTGTTTGACCATTTTCAATTTTAAATGATATGTTACTTAAAACTTTTTTACCTTCAAATGATTTAAATAAATTTTTAACCTCTAAAGACATAAAAACCTACAAATAAAATACTGAAGCAAAAATAAAATCCCATAAAGCTATAGCTAAAAATGACCATACAACAGCTTTTGTGGTAGCAATACCGACCTCTTTTGCACCACCCCTGGTAGAATACCCGCATGAACAACTAATTAAAGCTATTGTACCTCCAAAAAAAGAAGCTTTCAAAATAGCAATAAAAATATCTCTAACATATAGACCATGCCACAAAGATGTATAGTAATTTAAAAGACTTAAATCTGCCGTTATATTTGAAACATAACCAGCACAAATTAAACCAAATGTTGCAGAGATAATAAAAATCATAGGCATAAACAAAACACCGGCAACAAATCTTGGCACTACCAAAAATTCAATCGGATCAACTTTTAATACTTTCATTGCATTTAATTGTTCAGTTACCGCCATGGAAGCTATCTCTGAAGCAAACGATGAACCGACCATTGAAATTATAGCAAATCCACTCATAACGACAGCTAATTCTCTCACCATAACCAAAGCGGAAAGCATGCCCGTATAATCCGCACCTCCCTGTTTTGCTAATTCAGGAGCCAATTGCATGACAATTATTGCAGAAGTCATTCCGACGATAGTTAAACTAATCGGAATACTATCATATGCAAATCTTTTTGATTGTTCAATAACTTCAGCAAAATTAATACGTAATCTGAAAATATACTTTAAAACACTACAAAAATCACATCCCATCTTCCCTAATGTGATTAAAAAATCTTTTATTTCTTCCCACATCAAAGTAAAACCTTGATAGGTAAGTGTCTTATTAAGTTCGAACATATAAATATTTTATATTAAAAAGGAATTTATAACAGATTAAAATTTTTTTTTAATATAAACGAACGAGCAAAAAAAACAAGGAATTAAGATTCCTTGTTTTTTTATATTAAATATGTCTAGAATGGTATCTTAATGTTTTTACTTTTGTTCTTGAGCTCCGGGTTGTCCTTGAGCTTCAGCAGCATCTTCCTTCTTGCCTTTTGATACAATAAATGCAGTCAATCCAACTATAGCCGCTGTAGCTGCACCAACTATAGCAGCTTGTTTCAATTTAACTGATTTGCGGGCTTTATTAATGTAGTTAACAGCTTTCTTTTCCATATCAGATGCGCCTTCTTTAATTTCTTTTAATTTCTTTTTTCCGCTTTCAAAAGCATTGCTAACTAATGTATTCTTAACGCTAGTTTCATTATTTTTACCATTTTGAACAGCTTCTTGAATTTTACCGAAGAATTCTTTTACTTTAGTATCACTTTTTAAAGCTTCTTCTGTAATTTCACTGGTTTCCAAGGTGTTAATAGCTAAATCAGCATTCTTACCTACTAATTGAGTATATTCTTTAATTACTCTTTTCATATCATCTACCGATGCTTCTTTTTCAGATTTTACCATTTGTGCTACCATTGAACCAACTTTTGATTGAGCCAATCTAATACCAGTAGTGTCTATTCCTTCTTTTGCTTTAGCTCTTAATCCTTCAATAACATTATCTATATTTTCACCATCTTTTAGTTCACGACCTTTGCTTTTTAATAATCCTTTTTTAGCTTCAATAAGATTATTTTTAGCTTCTTTTAATTTTTCACTTGCTTCTTGTGCAACTTTCTTTGCTTCTTCAGTTGCTCCTTCTGCATTTGCCACCTTTGTTTTTTCGCTAACTTCTTCTCCAAGTTTTTTAACTTTTTCTACCATTTCATCTATTTTAGCAAAAGGTTCCATAGCCGACTTCTTATCTGCTTCAATATAACTTACAGCACGCATAAAAACATCATTTTTAAGTTCTGTTTTGTTATCTTTTACAGTAGCATAACCTTTTGTTAAATATCCAACACCAGCGCCTGCCGCAGCACCAACGCCTGCACCAATTGCCGTATTTCTGGTTCTATTTTCTTGAGAAAATTGACCGCTTACACCATTTGTCATAGACATAATTTAAAACCTCACTTTTTCATTTTCTACTTACAATTATATTAAAACATCTAAAATTTTTTTTTGCTTATTTCATAAAAATTACATAACTAATTTTACAAAACTTTACATAACACCTTCCCTAAACACGCAAATAAGTGAATCATAAAAAATAAAATTAAATCAATTTAAACTAACAAAAAACCTCAATTATGTAAACCAATATATTTAGCATCATCTACGCCTTCTATGCAAACTATTTCATTTAAAGTTTCCATATTAACTTCAGTATCTGTATTTATTATCATAATTGATTTATCGGAACAACCAGAGGATTGCGCTACTTGCATACCTGAAATATTTATACCAAAAGAACCTATGACTCCAGCAACTTTTGCAACCATATTGGGTTTATTAATATGAGGTACAAAAAGCATATGATTTTTAGGTTCAATTGAAGTTATATAGCTATTAATTTGAGTAATTCGTTTTATATCTTTAGCTATTAAAGTTCCTTTAACAATAACCTTTTCTTCAGAAGTCTCAATAACCACTTTTATTGAATTTTCATTATCATTTATTTTTGAAGTTTTAACGATAATTCCTCTTTGTTTTGCAATAACAGGAGCATTAACATAATTTATTCCAACCATATTAGCAGACAATACACCTTTTAATATTGCAATTTCCAAAGGAGAAATATCCAAATTTGATAATTTTCCACCAGCTATAATTGAAACTTCCCTAATAGCACCATTTGAAACTTGAGAGGCAATTTGAGCTATATTTTGAGCTAAATCCATATATTCTTTAACTGCTTCGAGTTTTTGTGGTTTTAAAGCCGGTATATTAATCGCATTAGTTGCGTTTCTTCCAGATAAAACATCTGCCACCTGATTTGCAACATCAACTGCAACATTAATTTGAGCCTCATCAGTACTTGCGCCAAGGTGTGGAGTTAAAATTGCTTTTTCGCCCAAGTCCAAAAGTGGCGAAGATGAAATATTTTTTTCATCTTCAAAAACATCAATAGCACATTGGGCAACCTGCCCTGATTTTATCGCTTCAAAAAGCGCCTTTTCATCAATAATGCCACCACGAGCACAATTTATTATTCTTACACCTTTTTTCATACGATTTAAAGTGTTAACATTTATTAAACCTGTAGTTTCTTTTGTCTTTGGTGTATGAATTGTAATATAATCACACAAACCCCAAAAATCCTCCAAATGTTTAATATATTTTGCACCTATTTTTTCCACAATTTCAGGATTTGAGTAGGGATCAAAAACAACAACTTTCATACCCAATGCAAGAGCAACATTTGCGACATGTGAACCAATCTTTCCAAGACCTATTATACCCAATGTTTTATTATAAACCTCAACACCTGTAAATTTCGAACGTTCCCAAAGTCCGCTTTTAATTGATTTATCTGCAGCAGGAATATTTCTTGACATTGACATCATCATAGCAACAGTATGTTCAGCTGCAGCATGTGTATTACCATCAGGCGAATTAACAACAATAATGCCTTTTTGTGTTGCTGCGTCTACATCTATGTTATCAACTCCAACGCCAGCTCTAGCTATTATTTTTAAATTTTTTCCGGCTTCGATTACTTTTGATGTAACCTTTGTTTGTGAACGAACCAATATAGCATCATAATCACCTATAATTTCACATAATTCATCTTCGCACATAGTCGGAAGATTATCCGCTTCTGCGACTCTAGCTATTATTTTTACGGCTAAATCATTAATTTTATCCGTTATTAAAACTTTTGACATATCTCCTCTTTTCTATCCTATTGGCAAATAAGCTTGTGAATATTTATAAGATTGAATAAATCCAACTGATTCATACATTCTAACAGCACTTTGCAAATTTAAATCCAAACTTGCATTCAATTCATTTAATTCAACAATTCCGCCCTGATTCAATTTTACAATATCAAGAACCGCGGCTTTAACCAAAGGTTTTGAAAGTCTACGTCCTCTATGTTCAGGCAAAATTCCAATCAAAGGCAAATTTGCAATTCCATCCCCTGTTACATTGGCTAAACAAAAACCAACAAGTCTATTTTCATACAATAAAATTTTACTTGCCTGAGGCAAAAATCTTCCATAAATTGAAGTTGTAATTTTGTGTGTGATATCTCTACAACCGTCAAGAGAAGCAAATCTTGAATCAAAATTTACATCCGATGAATCTTTAAATGAATTATATATCGCTTGAGACAATTCTTCAAAATAAATATCCCTGTATGGAGTAAACTTGTATCCTATAGGTAATTCTGTAAAATTAAACTGAGATAAATCTTTAATTAACTGTTTATTTTTAACATCAAAAACAACGACACCCGTATCAATAAAATTAAATCCAAATTCCGCAACATCTCTTTTAAATGATTCTTGGACACCAAGCATTGCATAACTTACAACCGAATGTTTACGCTGAACTTTTGTTTGTTCCATAAATTTTTCAAACAAACATCTTCTTTTTTCAACAATATTTTCATTCCCCAAGCAATGTATAACAAACAACTCTATAACATCATGAGGCACTGTTGTATAGGCTAAAAATCCTGTAGGAATTGAATCCTCTAAAAGAATAATGCAATTAATTAAACCTTTTGCAAAAGAATCAATAAAATCGTCATACAAAAGTGGATCTATTTCAAACTTATAATCAGTTCTGGCTTTTAAACGAAAATCATTATATGCGCCTTGAAATACTCTAAAATATTTTTCTTCTAATACAGCAATATCATACATAAAAAGCAATACTTTCCTTGGTTTTTACAAATTGTACCATGGAAATGAAAATATTATCAAATAATTATGTAGAAATGTAACTTATCCAATTAAATGATGCATTTTTTCTATCTTTGTTTTTATATATCTTTCATTGTATTTAGTTATTTTAGGTTCAATAGGCAGCCTTTGATTAATCTCCAAGCCATAACCTTTTAGCCCTATGATTTTAGTTGGATTATTTGTCAGAAGGTTAAACTTAGAATATCCAATTTGTCTTAAAATTTGAGCGCCTATTCCATAATCTCTTAAATCAGGAGCAAATCCCAAGGATACGTTTGCTTCAACAGTATCTTCGCCTTTATCTTGAAGCGCATATGCCTTAATTTTATTAATAAGTCCTATTCCTCGACCTTCTTGCCCTCTTAAATATACTAGTGCACCTTTTCCATATTCATTTATCATAGATAAGGCAGTATGAAGCTGATAATTGCAGTCGCACCTTAAACTATGAAAAATGTCTCCTGTTAAACATTCAGAATGAACTCTAACCATTGGAATTTTATTGGAACCATCATCTTTTACAAGTGCAACATATTCATCATTATTCAAAATATTTCTGTATCCCAAAATAATAAACTCTCCAAATTGAGTAGGCAATTTTGCACTAGCTTCCATTTTTACGGTCATTTCTCGAGAAATACGATATTTAACCAAATCTGCAACTGTTATAACTTTAATATTATTTTTTCTAGCAAACTCAATAATATAATCCCTTCTTGCCATGTGACCATCAGGCGTCATAATTTCGCACATTGCACCAGCTAAAGGTAAATTAGCCAATTTTGCTAAATCCACAACAGCTTCAGTATGTCCTATTCTTTCTAATACCCCTCCTTCTCGAGAAACACAGGGAAATAAGTGTCCTGGGCGTCTCAAATCTTCAGGAATTGAATTAGGATTTATTAAAACTTCAATAGTTTTAGCTCTATCAAATGCCGAAATGCCCGTTGTAACGCCAAATTTTTCATCCGCATCTATAGAAACCGTAAATGCCGTTTTCATACTTTCGGTATTTTGAACAACCATTTGATTTAATTGCATTTTTTTAGCAATACTTTTATCAATGGCAACACAAATTAATCCACGTGCATTTTGAGCCATATAATTAATAATTTCAGGGCTTGCATACTTTGCGTTACATATGATGTCGCCTTCATTTTCTCTATTTTCATCATCAACAACTATAATTATTTTGCCTTTAGCGTAATCAATCAATGCATCTTCAATTTGACTAAACATAATACCCCCAAGTAAACTAAAAGCCGTTTTTTTTCAAAAATTCAAGAGTTATTCCTTCATTTTTTGAATCAACAGTAAATTTTTTAGTATATTTTGCAAATAAATCATATTCAATATTAACTATATCACCAATTTTTAAATTTTTTAAATTTGTATTTTTAATTGTTTCAGGTATCAATGAAACCTCAAAAAAATCATCTTCAACTTTACTTACGGTTAAACTTACGCCATTTACAGCAATAGAACCTTTTTGAATTATTAAATCAGTATTACAAATGAAAGATATTTTATCAGAAAACCCATCTTTTTTAACATATTTTACTTTAGCTGTGCAATCTATATGACCACTGACAATGTGTCCATCAAATCTTGAAGCAATCTTCATTGCTCGCTCAAGATTTATTTCATCATTTTTCTTTAAATCTTTTAAATTGGATATTTTAAGCGACTCATTCATTATATCTGCTTCAAATAAATTAGAATTTAAATTTACTATAGTTAGACAAACTCCATTAACAGAAATTGAATCTCCAACTTTGACATCATCAAAACAATTATTATTTTTACATTTAAATGTTATTTTTGCACCCGAACTGCCCGAAAAAAATTTCTCGACTATTCCGACTGTTTCAACTAAACCTGTAAACATAACAACAAAATAACATAAAAAATACAAAATTAAAGCCGGCATGCCGGCTTTAAAAAATTAATCTTTTTCATTACATCATCTGGTACTTTATCATATTAGTGATACTATAAGTGCAAACAACAAAGTATACGCAAGCAATTACAAGAGTGAGCGTCTTTTGAAAATCTCCAAACACAATTAAATTATTTTTCTTTTTCATTTGACTATAATCCAAAAATTCTTTATGATAAGGCTGTTCAGGCAATTTGGTTTCCAAATATTCAAGAACTTTAGCATATTTAACCTTAATTAAGAGTTGATAAGAATCAATATTCATCCACCACATCAAAGTAGCTGCGATACCAATTACACAAAGTACAATAACAGGAGGATACTGTGGGGTTAAAGTACTTAAAATATATGTAGCAATTAAAATCACTATATTTAAAACTAAATAAAATCTATTTGTTGAAAATTGTCTGTCTATAAATTTCTCCTTGGCTTCAGAATAAATCCTGTATTGCTCAAGTATTAAATATTTTTCTTCTTTTGGATCCATTAAGCCATGCTCCTTTCACAAGTTAAGTTTATCATATTTTTGGGATATGTATTTAGTTTAAAAGTATGATTTTAGAGAAAAAAAATGGGGCACTTACCCCAATTCGCATACTAGCCGAAGCATTAACAACACTATCATAATACAATCTATTTTAATAAAAGAAAATAGATTGTTAAGAAATGTAATATAAATGTAGTATATATACTAAAAACTATCAGATTTAAAATCTTCAGGTGCAATTATAACAGTCAATTTTGGACTGTTTAAAAGCTTATTTGCCATATCTGATACATGATTTGATTTTACCCTATTAATTTCATTCAAAAATCTTTTATTATAATCAAGTCCCAATCCCATAATATGATTATATCCATACACCGAGGCTATTTGTGCATTATTTTGAGTAAAATATTTCATTCTTCCAGATATATTTTCTTTTGCCCCTTCAAGTTCCCTTTCATTTGGCGCAACCTCAGCTATTTTTTTTAATTCATCTTTAAAACCTTGTAAAGATTTTTTAATATTTATAGGAGCTGTACCAATATATAAACTAAATATACCACTATGCAAAAATGTTTCATATTGACTTCTTACAGTGTATGCCAATCCTTGCTTATCTCTTAAATTAACAAATAATCTAGAAGAAAGCCCAGAGGCTCCTAAAATATTATTTAAAACAGCTAACTTGGCACAATCATTGCTTTTAAAAGAATCAACCAACCAACCTTGAATTATTTGAGCTTGTGAAGCATCATTTTTGGTAAGCCAAATATTTTCATCGGTTTTCAAAGAAAAAATATCTTCAATTTCATCCCTGCAAACATTTGATTTCATAAACAAAAATTCTTTTTTGAAATATTCAAAAAATTCCTCTTTATTTTCAATATCTCCAACTACTACAATATTTTTTTCGCAATTCAAAAGATTTTCATGAGCTTCAATAATATCTTTTTTTGTAATTTTATTAATATCATCCAATATCTTTGTATGAGTTTCGCTATATGGATGGTTTTTAAATATATTTTTTACAAAAGCATCTGTTAATTTAATTTTCGGATTATCTAAATCAGCAATTATTTCACCTTTAACCTTTAATACTTCCTTTTCAAAATCATCAAAAGTAGAATTTAAAATTAATTCTTTAAAAAGTTCTGTAGCCTTATATAAATCTTCATTCAAAAATATTAAGCTTGCTTTAATATAGTCTTGCTTTGTTTTAAAAGATATATCTATACAATTTTGTTCAAATTCCTTTGATAATTCAAGAGCATTGTATTTTTTTGTACCCTGCAATAATAATCTTGATAAAAGAAGATTTATACCATATAATTTTTCTTTTTTATGTATTTTAAAGAAAAAATTAAGTGCAATTCTTGGAGTTTTGGCCATTTTTTTAAATAGTATATCTATTCCTTCAAAATTAATTTGTTCCATTATTCATCTCCCTCAGGCAAAAGCAAGCTAACTGAAACCTTATTTGGATTTAAATATTTTTTTGCAATTTCTTGAAGATAATCACAATCAATTTCTTCCAGCATTGGTAAATATTTTGCCGCAAGAGAAATATCATCGCAAACAGTCATCCAATAGCCAATGCTGTCTGCAATATCAGCTACCATTTCGGAATCTTGTGCAAAATTTACCTTTGCTCTTTTTTTTGCTTTTTGAAGTTCATTTGGTTGTATTTTTTCAAGTTTCTTAAGATGATTTTTAAGCTCCTCAATTACTATATCTTTTTTTTCAGGATTAAAATTCGCCTCTATAAAAAAATTATCTCCATCTTTAAATTGATAATGGCAACTTTCCAACTGATAATAATAAGGTTGTATTTTACTTTCAATTAAATCAGAATAAAGTCTTGAACTTTTACCATCACCCAAAATTGTAGAAAGCAAATCCAAAGCTATCGTTTCTTTAAGATTTTTAGCACTGTCAGCCAATGCTCCAATCATAATATAACCGGTATTTATCTCAGCATAATCTATAATAGTTTTAGGATTTTTTATTGAAGTTTCTATTTGTTTTTTATCGGTAATACATTTTTTAACACTCAAATCTTCTTTAAAAATAAAATTTTTCTTAATCAAATTAATAACATCATCATCTTCAAATTCGCCCACAACAATAGTTGTAATATTAGATGGAACGTAAAAAGTTTTATAATATTCATATATTTCTCTTTGTGAAATATTTGCGATTATTTCTTTTGTTCCGATTACCTCACGTTTATAAGGATGATTTTCATACATAGAAAAATTGAGATTTTTGTAAACTTTTCTCCAATTATTGTCTTCACCCATTCTTATTTCTTCAATTACAACATATCTTTCCCGTTTTTCTTTTGGAGCTTCCCCATTAGGATCAAATTCAGGACCTATTTCTTCTGTTGGAAAAATCGCATCAACCATCATATCAGCGTGCATTTCAAGAGCAATTTTTAGATGCTCTTTAGGGATATTTATATAATAAAAAGTATAGTCTTTCCAAGTTGCAGCATTAATTATTCCGCCTTTTTGCTCCATTGTTTTATCAAAACAACCAGCAGGATACTTTGTTGTACCCTTAAATAGCAAGTGTTCAACAAAATGAGATACCCCATTATTTTCATTATTTTCATTAATAGAGCCTGTTTTAACCCAAGAACTTATGTTAACAATAGGACTTTTTTTATACGCCAAAACCACTCTATAACCATTTTTAAAAGTAAAAACATTTAACGGTTTTTCTAAATAAGGATAGTATACTTGTTCTTTTTTAATTATTTCTAACATCTTTTATTTTAAATCCTGTCTTAATTTTTGTGCACCTTTTAAATATATGTGTTTAATTTCGTCCTGTTTTTTTTCAGTATTAAAACTAACTAAAATTCTTATGCACTTAGCGATTGAAGCCTCTATATCAGCCTCATTATAACACATCATAGGAACATATTTAAAATCAAAATTTTCTCTTGCATATTTTGCAGGAAAATCCGCAGTTAAATCTTTAGTTAGAGTAAATATAACAAAAGAAATATCTTCTGTTTTTATATTATTTTTTTCTATAATTTCAGTCAACAATTCAATAGTAGCATTTTTAATATCTTCTTTTGAATTATTTTCAAGGGTAATTGCCCCTCTTACTCCTCTTTGAAACATTACTTGAAAAACTCCCCTTTTTGAACTCTTGCACCATTTGCCCAATCAAAAGCACTCATTTCACTTTTTCCTTCTGGTTTAACTTTGATTATTCTTATAGCATTTTCCAAACATTGAACAACAATTCCTTTTTTGGATATCTCTATAATTTCACCAACACGCCCCTCGTTTATTTCAACAACTTCAGCCTTTAAAATTTTAATTATTTTTTCTTTATATATTGCCTGATTAGTGTTTATTTGATACATGCCTCTAATTTTATTGTGCAATTTTTGAGCAGAAGTTGACCAATCAATATTTTTTTCTTCTTTTTTCAATTTTTTTGTAAATGTTGCTTTATTATTATCTTGCGGAATAGTTTTCAAATTACCTTTAAATAAACCTTTTAAAGTTTTGTCCAAAAGCAAAGGTGAAAGAGAAGAAATTTCATTCATTAAATCAACAACGTTCATCTCGGGGGTAATTTTAATTTTTTCTTGTAAACATATATCACCTGCATCAAGCTCAAGAACTGTTTTCATTGTTGTTATTCCTGTTTCATTTTTACCATCTATTATTGCAGAAGCTATAGGATTAGCACCCCTATATTCAGGCAAAAGACTGGCGTGTAAATTAATGGTTGCAAATTTTGGAATATCAATTATTTCTTGTGATAGTATTTGTCCAAAAGCAAACGTAACAAAAAAATCTGGTTCCATTTTCTTTAATTTTTCAATTATATCAAATTCCTTTGAAATTTTATCAGGTTCAAATATACAAATATTATTACTCTTAGCTATTTTTGTAATTTCTCTTTCAACAATTTTTTTTCCTCGATTTTGAGCTTTAGCTTTTTGAGTTACAAGCGCTAAAACCTCATAATCCGGAGAATTTATAAAAAAATTAAAGCTGTTAAGCGCGATACTTGGAGTTGCAAAAAAAACAATTTTAATCACTTTTATTAGTTTTCCTCCAACTCTTTTTTTAATTTTTCAACAACTTCAGGATGTTGCTTTTCATATTCAATTATTTCATTTTCTAAATCCTGTTCATCAATTAACTTATCAACCTCAACAGGCGGAAGATTAAATTTTTTCAAAACACTATCGGCTTCAAATCTATTTCTGCAATGATCTATAAAAAGTTTTCCATCCAAATGATCAAATTCGTGTTGTATTGCTCTTGCCAAAAGCTCTCCGTCTTTAGCTTCTTTTACAAAAGGGCGACCATTTATATCAAGAGCTTTAACCATTACATTTGCATATCTTCTAACATTGGTATATGCTTTTGGAAAACTTAAACATCCTTCATAACTATTTATTGCACCAGATTTTTTAATTATTTTCGGATTAACAAAAACCAAAGGGTTAATTGGTCCAGATGGATCCGATACATCAACTACAAATATTCTTAAATTTTCGCCAACTTGGGGAGCTGCCAAACCAACACCATTAGCACTATACATAGTATCAAGCATATCCATAATTAAAGTTTTTATTTTTTTTGAAACTTTTGTAACTTCTTTTGACTTTTCCCTTAAAATTGGGTTTCCATACTCAATAATTTTTAAAATAGACATAATTTAATAT
>CALUWK010000005.1 GCA_944324475.1 Candidatus Gastranaerophilales bacterium | reverse complement strand
GTCATTATAAATTAAATATTTAAAAATTGCAAGAAAATCCCCAAAAATTTGTAAGGTCTTACAAATTTTTGCCAAAAAACGAGCTTTTTTTAAAAAAATATGTTATTTTGTAAAAAGATTTTCGGACAATTCAAATTGGTATCATCCCTAATTTTTTGGATAGAGAAACGAGGCTGACGAAAACAAGGAGGAGTAGCTGTGCGTCATTGTAACAGTGTATTTAGTGCATCTGATATTTGGTTTCTTTTAGATGATGAGAAGAAAGTAAACAAAAGGCTCTATTTAGCAAGTTGCCCTATTTGTGGTAAAAAGATGGCCTTATATTCGTATTGTGATTCTAACAGAGAAAATTATTTTGAACAATATTTTTATTCAGGTGGCGTCACAAGGATAAAAGATAAGTTAAAAAAAGATATAGTATCTACTATGCTTGGTTTTAAAGAAAAATATAAGATGCCGTCAGGTTTTAAATATGGATTAAACAAAGAAATAAAAAGAAATGGAAAAGTTGTTGGAGTAAAACAGTATGCCTGCGATTTTTACGGTAACAAGATTTTAGTCAAGAAAACGGAAGATGGATGAAAAAAAATCTGCAGTTACAGATAGAATAGATTTAAAATTACCAAAGGTAAGAAAAAAAGAAAATAAATTTACTGCCCAAGAAGCGCTTGCAAAATTCGATGAATTAAAAGAAATTGCCCTAAATTGTCTGGATAAAAATGGTAATCCAAATATTTCTGCGGCGCTTCGTGCAGTTGAAAATATGGCTAAAATTGCAGGTTTGTATAACCATAATGAATTTGAAGTGCGAACAGTAACTAAAATGGGTGAAATTAAAATTGACGGTGAACAATTAAAATTAAATATAGGCGAGGAATTTATAAGTTAATATGGATAAATTTATTTTACCTGAAATTTTAAACATCCCCCCTAAATTATATCCATTTATTTTTAAATTTAATGATTATTCTTATTTTTTACTTGAAGGTGGGAGAGCTTCTGGAAAAACCCAGAGTGTTGCAAGATTTTTATTGTATATAATGGAAAATCGTCATGTTAGAATTTGTTGCGGCAGAGAAATTCAAAATTCAATAAATGAGTCTGTAAAAGCGGTTTTTTTAGATTTAATTGAGCAATATAATTTGTCTTATGATATAAAAAGAGATGCTTTAACTCACAAGAAAACCGGTTCTAGAATATTTTTTAAAGGATTCAGGGAGCAAGGCAAGGTTAACATAAAAGGTCTTGAAGGGATTGATGTACTTTGGATAGATGAGGCTCAGTCAATAGCTAAAACTACTTTAGATATTATTGTTCCAACAATCAGAAAGAAAAATTCTGTAATTATTTTTACAATGAATCGTTATACAAGATTTGATGCGGTTTATAATTTTTGTGCAAAGAGACCTGATTGTCTGCATATTAATGTTTGCTATTTTGATAATCCCTATGTCGATGAAAAAATAAAAAAAGAAGCTCAAATTTTAAAAGAGACAAATATAATGGATTATAATCATATTTGGCTTGGTTATCCTATGACAAATAATAATGAGTTTTTATTAAGTTCGGATTCTATTGATAAATCTATAAATCTTGAATATGAAGTTGATAGTGCATATTTTTATAATTCTGTGATGAGTGTTGATTTGTCTGCTTCTGGTGCCGATTTGTGTGTAGCTAAATTTTTTGTTCAACAAAATGATACTGTTTGGCTTGAAAAATCGACAATAAGTTGGTCTGAAGCTGATACAGATATAACAAAAGGGAAAATTATAAGTCTTTACTCTCAGTGGACTCCTAAACTTTTGATTATGGATGCTGATGGGCTTGGTTATCCGATTTGGATAAGCATTCAAAAAATGATTAATTCCGCTATTGGTTTTAGAGGAGCAAAAAAACCTTTTTCAAAGTTTGCTCTAAATGCTAGAGCCGATGGATATTTAGCTTTAAAAGATTATTTAGATAAAGGTTATTTAAAATTAACTGATAAAAACGCAATCAGGCAGCTTGAATATATTAAAAAAATTTATAAACCAAACGGATTGATAGCAATTCAAGATAAAAAAGAAATCAGAAAATTACATAATGAAAGTCCCGATTTTGCAGACTGCACTATGATGGCATTATATGCGATTAATTATTGCACTAAAACGTTAATTTCAGAAAATAATTATGATTCTTTTGTTGAAAGTGAATTTGAACCATTTGAATAGTTAAACTAGAAAGGAAAAAAATATGTGTTTTATTAAATCATCTTCTCCCGCGGTGCCTGAAGTACAGGAGACTGTTCAAAGGCATGAGGCAAATGCTGAAGTTACAAAAACTTCTCAAAGTGAAAATTTACGTGGGTATGAACAAAATGTAAAAACTTCGCCTATTGGCTTAACTGATGATGCATCGGTAAATAAAAAGACACTTTTAGGAGAATAGAAATGGATTTTTATACGGTTGAGTATTTTCAAAAAAGAAAAAAAGAAATGGAAGATGTTTTTAATAACATCAAACCAGATTTGCAGGAGCTTGCTGATTATTTTTCACCCAGAAGTGTGCAATTTATAGCACGGAATGTAAGAAAACCAATAGTAAGAAATAAAAAAATAATTGATTCTACTCCTTTAATTGCGCTTAGGAATTTTTCTTCTGGTATTATGTCTGGTGCGACAAGCCCTTGCTATAGGTGGTTTAAGACATCATTTGCAAATGCCGATGTTAACAATGATTATTATTTAAAAAGGTGGTGTGCTAAGCAAGAGGAGCTTACAAGGCAAATTCTGTACAGTTCAAATTTTTATCAATGTTTGCCTGAAGTTTACAAACAGCTTGGTATTTTTGGCTTTAGTGCTATGTCCTTAGAGTCTGATTATGACACAATAGTGAATTTTAAAGTTCTTCCTGTGGGTTCATATTACTATGCAAAAAATTCAAAAGGAAAAATTAATTGTTTTTGTAGAGTTTACATGGAGACAGCTAAAAATATTGTTGAGAAATTTGGAAAAAATTGTCCTTCGGAAATTTTGGAAGCTTCAGTAAATTATCCTTTGAAATTATATGAACTTATACATTTTGTTGAAGAAAATAAATTTTATAAAAAAAGACATTTAACTTCTAAATTTTCAAAATATGTTTCAGTTGTTATATTGTCAAATAAAAATGAATTTTTGTCTGTTAAGGGGTTTGATAAATTTCCCTTTGTAGTTTTTGAAAGTGCTTTTTCATCTGATGTTGATTATCCGCAAGATTCTCCTGGAATTAATGCGCTTGCTGATGTAAAACAGCTGATGACAATGGTTAAGGAATATGCAAAGGCGGTTAAAAAAATTGTTTGTCCTACATATAAGGGGCCTGCTACATTAAAAAATAAAAAATTGGCTGATGTTCCAGGTGCTTATATTGAAGAAGATGAAAATGGCAGAGGTATAAGTCCTGTATATGAAGTTAATCCGAGGGTGCTTGAACTTAAGCAAGAAAAGGATGAGCTTAAGCAAGCTATTAAAGAACATTTTTATAATGATTTATTTGCAATGATTTTGTCAACTGCTGAACGTGGCAGAACTGCTACTGAAGTAAATGAATTAAAAGAAGAAAAAATGGTTCTTTTATCTCCTTTGTTGGAGCAAATTCATTGTGCATTGAGACAAATTTTAAATTGGATTTATGAGGAAGAAATAAAAGTTGGTATTTTAGAGCCGCTTAAAGCTAAGTATCAAAATTGCAGATTTGAAATTGAATTTGTTTCAAGTTTGGCTCAAGCTCAAAAGGTCTCTAATATTTCCAGCATGGAACGATTTACGACATTTGTATCTAATATTGCAAATGCCATTGATCCTGTTTTGAAATCTAAGTTGAATGGCGAAAAAATTATTGAAGATTATGCGAATTATGCAAATATTGATCCAACCCAGATAGTCCCATCTGAAGAAATTGAAAAAATTAAGGCTCAAAATGCCTCAAATCAAAATCTTCAAATGCAGCTTGATGCAATGAAACAAGGTAGTCAAATAATTCAAAATATGGGTGGCGTGGACTCACATGGCGCAGATTTGTTGTCTCGATTTGGAATTATATAGGAGAAAAAAATTGAATAATATAAAATTGCTGGCAGGAATATCTTATATAGAATTTGTAAATAATTTGGATAATTTAATTTATGAACTTCTCTATTCTTCGGATGGAGGATATACTTTGTTATTATCTAAAAACGCTGTTTTAGGTGCGCAGAATGTTGTTGATAAATTTAATCATGAAGCAGAGAAGCTAAAAAGACAAGTTGATTTTACAAATTCTGATAAAATTATAGACGAAAAAAGAGCTGATTTAATTAAACAAGTTAAAAAACATTATAATGCCCAGTCTCTTGCATGGGCTGATGAAGTGTATCAGAATATGCTCGAAAATTGTTTTTTGCAGGCTTCAATTTTTAAAAATGATAAAGACATTCAAGATAAAATATACGCAAGAATATTGTCTGGTGTTTCTTGGATAGCAAACGTTCATAATCTAGACGATGAAACTATGAATGGATTAATTAAACTTAATATTGATAAATTTCAAAATGCCCTGAATTCAGATGACAAAGATTATATTCCAAAAACAAATGTTGAAAAAACTGATATTGATTTATTCATTGAATTAAGAGAAATGATACTTAAGGATAAAGATAAATTTTTGTCAGTTGATTTAAATTCATTTAGAGATAAATTTATTGATGAAGATTTTAAATATTTAAATCGCTTAAAAAGAGATATGCAAACTTATAAAATTAATGCGGTTAAAGATGATATTTTGCTTGTTAATAGTGCTATTGATGTTCTGAAAATTAAGAATAATGGTGAAAAATATAACTTTATAAAATTAATAGAAAATGATTTTAATTCTCAAGTTGATCCCATTGATGAGTCTAAAAAAATAGAACTTGTAAAAAGAAGAATGAAATTATTTAAAAATTCTTTAAATAATGAAAATATTTCTGAATATTTTAAAAGTAAAATTACTTCTTAGAATATGTTATATTGCAATATTTTGGATTTGCAAGATATTTTTGAAAAATCTGACCGTTAGCTGTCATTTTAGCTTCAAAAATCGGATTTTTTTCCATTTGTTTTTTAAATGTTTCACTGTAGTTTTCCATTGATTTAGACATGAAAGGAAGTTGACTTTTATCAAAATTGCAATTTAGCATTTGATAGTCTTTACCTTGGTATATTTTCTCTTTGTATATACAATTCCCGTTTTTTGTTTTTTCCAAGGTAATAAGAAGATTAAAAATTTCATTATTTTTTTCAATGCTGCCTGTTTGTGAATAATTTTCGCATGTTAAAAGTGCTTTGGAAAATTTTGTTTGCATAGCATATACAGAGTAAGTTCCAAAAATTATGCATATAGTTGAGATAATAAAAAACAAATTCTTTTTCATAATGTAACTCCCCTTTGTTGATATTATACCACAAAAGAAAGGATAAAAATGCAAGAACAAACTAAAAATACCCTTTGTCTCAATGATGAAGGAGAGGACTTATTTGGTGTCCCAGAAAAGTATGATTATTCAAAATTTCAAAATCTAGATGGTTTTAATTTGGATGATGAATTAATGCGACAATTTATACCTATTGCTAAAAAACTTAAATTGTCGCAACGCTCAGTTGAAATGTTGTTTGAAATTGCTTTAAATATGGCAAAAAAACAGAATTTACAATATGAGCAAGACTCTTTAATAAAAGAACAAAATAAATTAGAAGGTTATTATAAGAAATTTTGTGAAGATTGCGAGCTTCCAAATCCTAATTCTCCAAGAATTTCTGAATTCATGCGAGTTGCTGACGGTGCATATAATGAGTTTGCCTCTGCCGAATTAAAAGAAGCATTTAGGGAAACAGGTCTTAATTATCATCCTGAATTAATAAAAATGTTTTATAAAATCGGAGAATTGGCTCAAGAAGATAATCTTTCGCACTATGGAAAGCCTGCATTCGAGGAGTTAACTCCTGCACAAATTTTATACGGTAAAAATGACTAATAAGGAGGAAAAATGTCAGTTGTTGGAAATACTTATTTAACTTTAAAGGACAAATTTGCCCAAAAAGAAAATGGTAGAATTGCTACCACCATTATTGATTTGTTATCACAATCAAATGTTATTTTAGAAGATGCGGTCGTAAGGGAATGTAATGAAGGTTCAACTCATAAAACTACTGTTAGGAATGGTCTTCCTGAGGTAGAATTTAGAAAATTTTATCAAGGTGTAGCGTCTTCAAAGGGTGAATATACTCAAATTACTGATACTACAGGCATGCTTGAAGTTTATTCACAAGTTGATAAATCATTAGCTGATCTTGAGGGTGATACTCAACAATTTAGAATGAATGAGGCGCAAGCCTTTTTGGAATCTATGAATAATACGGTACAAGAAAATATATTTTATGGTTCTAAGGCGACAAATCCTGCAGGATTTGATGGACTTGCGGTTCGTTACAATAAACTTTCTGATGATCCTGCTTCTATTGGTTACAGAGTTCTAGATGGTGGCGGTACAGGTAATACAAATACGTCAATTTGGTTTGTAACATGGGGCGATTTGCATACTCACTTGCTTTATCCTAAAGGTTCTCAAATGGGTCTTGTTCATACAGATAAAGGTGCTCAGACTGCGACAGATTCAAATGGCAATATGTATGAAGTTTATAGAGATCATTTTAAATGGGATATTGGTATGACTGTAAGGGATTTTCGTTCTACAGCTCGTATTGCCAATATTGATGTAGAAGATCTTTCTGGTAATGATGCTGCTGATTTAATTAAATTAATGATTAGCGCTTATCATAGAATTAAACGTTTTGCAAAAACAGGTCAAACTGTTATTTATTGTAATGAAACAGTTGAAACATACTTACATTTTCAGGCTATAAACAAAAATAATGTTAAATTATCTGTTGATGAATTTGCAGGTCGTCCGCTTGTTTCATTCCTTGGAATTCCAATTAAATGTGTTGATCAAATTAAAAATAATGAAAAAGCAGTTTCATAGGTTAATTAGGAGGAAAAATGTTATTAGATGCACAAAATCTTTTTTCGGATGCTCAGGCAATTACATCCGGTACTATATATTCAACTAATACTGTAAGATTTGGAAAAAATGATATTTCTTTTGTTCCGATAATTATTCAAGTAGTTTCTGATTTTTCTAATCTTACAAATTTAGCTGTAAAAATTCAAACTTCTGAAACAGACAATTTTACAACTTCATCAGATTTGATGACTTCAACTTTGGTTTTGGCTGATTTAAAGGTTGGAAAAAAATTCCCCATTTCTTATTTACCTAAAGGTAATAAAGGGTATATAAGATTGGCTTATACAGTTACTGGTACTGCAGAGACAACCGGAAAAATTACAGCTGGCGTTGTTGCTTCTGATGAGCTTAGCTATCATGAGATGTAGTTTTATTTTATTATGTGGGCTTTTTAGCCCACTTTTTTTACTAAAGTGAAAGGAGAAAAATATGTGTGTCCCTAATGCTACAGCTATCGGGAGCGGAGTAAAGCTTTTTTCGGATATTTTTAGTGGTATCAGTTCAATAGCAGATGGTGTTGATAATTCAAAATATAGGAGCCAGGTTGCAATTAATAATGCAATAAATGCTCAAAATGAAGGTAAAAGACTTGAACAACTTGGGATTGAAGAATCAAGAAAAGAGAAAATTGCAGGAATTAAAAATGCAAATAAGCTTGCTGCAAGAAACGCTGCAAGTGGATTTGATACAACAAGTGAAACTAATTCTTATGCATATAGCGATGTCTTAAATGATGCTTATTCAAATGCTCAAAGTGTTCAGGATAATTACGATTATAGGGCAAAAAGTTATTTTGATGCGGCTGATGATTATCTTGAATCTGCAAGGAGAAATAATAAAAATACTAATAATTATTTGCTTAATTTTGCAATTCAAGGACTTGGCAGTAATAAACTTGTTTCGAACAGTTGGTTTAATAATATTGGAGGATAAATCATTATGACCTATTCAAAAGCTCAGATATTTAATATCTCTCTTAATATTCTCGGTGTTTCTACTCCATTGGAAAATGCAAATTCATCAGATAATAGATCAATTTTATTAAATAATTATTATTTTCTGGCCCGAGATTATGTGTTAAAAGATTTTGATTGGAATTTTGCAAGTATTTTTAGAGAACTTTCTTTGGTGGAAAAATTTGATTTGGTTTCTGAGTATAAGTATTGTTATAATTACCCTAATGATTGCATTTGTGCCAGAGATTTATTTGAAAAAGGTGATTATAGAATTCAAAAATTTGCAATTTCATCTCTTGAAAATGGCGACAGGGCAATACTAACCAATGTTGATAAAGCTGTTTTAAGGTATACCAGGCGTGTTGAAAAAGAAATTTATTTTAGTTGTGAGTTTTCAATGGCGTTAGCTTATTATTTAGCTTCACTAACATCAAGTGTAATAACTGGTAGCATTCAAAAAGGAGAGTCTGCTTATCAAAGATACAGAGAAATTTTAAAACATGCCAAAGTTTTAAATGCCGATGAAGGCATAGAAGATATTTACAATGAGAATACATATTTAGATGCAAGGAGTTGATTATGAGTGTTAGAGTTTCTCAAAATTCATTTTCTCGTGGAATTATTTCTCCTTCTTTGCAGGGTAGAGTTGATTTGGAACAATACGCCCTTGGTTTAAAAGAGTTGAAAAATGGTATGGTTCTTCAGGAGGGGTGTGTTGTAAATCGTCCAGGTTTAGAATTTCTAGTTAAAGCTAAATATAATGATAAAAAAGTTCGTCTTATACCTTTTGTTTTTAATTTGGAGCAAAGTTATGTTATAGAAGCCGGAAATAAATATTTTAGATTTATAAAAGACGGCGGATATATTTTAGATGATGATGGCGAAATTTATGAAATTGAAACCCCATATCCCTATGATGCATTGTTTGAATTGGATTATGTTCAACAAGCTGATGTAATGACTATTGTACATAAAGATTATCCGCCATATGAATTGTTAAGGCTGGATCATAATCATTGGCAATTAAATGCAATAGATTTTAAATCTTCAATTGAGCCACCCACTAATGTCAGTGCTGTTTATACGGGTTCAACTACTTCAAATACAACTACATATCGTTATGTTGTTTGCTCTGTTGACGCAATCACCAAGGAAGAAAGCTCAAGGAGTTCTGTTGCATCAGTTGTAGGGCATCTTGAAGCATATTGGACAACTTCAGAGAAAATCACTATTTCTTGGAGCGCTGTTGAAAATGCTATGGAATATAATATATATCGCTCCGTAAATGGAATATATGGTTATGTCGGAACATCAAGTACTACTTCATTTGTAGACAATAACATAGAACCCGATTTATCGAGTTGCGCTCCAATTTTAACAAACCCTTTTGAAAATCAAAACCCGAGTTGTGTTTGTTATTATCAACAAAGAAAAATTTATGCTTCTTCAAATGAGTCTCCACAATCAATATGGGCAAGTCAGACAGGAACAAATGATAATTTTAATATTTCTCGCCCGTTAAATGCAACTGACTCAATTTCAATGTCAATATATGATAATGTTGCAAATTCCATACAACATCTTATACCTTTTGATGATTTAATAGTTATGACAACAAATGCAGAGTGGTCTGTTAATGGCTCTGATGGAATTTTTTGTGCTAATCCTGCACCTATTGCAAATTTGCAGTCATATTACGGTGCTTCAAAGGTAAAACCCATTGTATCTGGTTCTATGGTTATATTTGTTCAGTCAGGTGGAAATATTGTTCGTGATCTAGGGTATAGCTATCTTTCTGATTCTTATGATGGTGAGGAATTGACTTTGCTTGCCAATCATCTTTTTGAAGGAAAGCAAGTACTTGATATGGCATATTCAAAAGAACCATATCGAATTGTTTGGTTTGTAATGAGTGATGGTACTTTAAATGCTCTAACTTATAATTCTAAGCAAAAGATTACAGCTTGGCATAGACATGAAACCGAGGGTGTTTTTGAGAGTGTAGCAACTATAAGAGAAAATAATGAAGATATAGCGTATTTTGTTGTAAAAAGAGTAATTAATGGTGATGAAGTAAGATATATTGAAAGATTTAAATCTCGAACTGTAAAATCAATGCAAGATGCTTTTTTTCTTGATTGTGCTTTATCTAAAAGTTTTGATTCAAAAGTAAATACAGTGTCAGGACTTGAACATTTGAAAAATAAAAATGTTTGTGCGCTTTTGGATTATGGAGTTGTTGAAAATCTTACAGTGAATTCTGATGGGACTTTAAATTTGCCTTACGGAGCTAAAAATGTTTTAGTTGGACTTCCTTATAATTTTGAGCTGCAAACGCTTAATATAGAAAGTAAAACAACCCTTGGAATTAATAAAATAGTTAATAAAGTTGGTGTTAAAATATTAAATTCAAGAGAAGATTTTTTTATTGAGAATATGGACGGAACTTTCTCTCAAAATGCAAGAAGTCATGAGAGCGTTAATTTTTCGGATAAATTATTCAATAAAGATGTTGAATTTTGTGTCCTTTCTGAACCAACTAATCAAGCAAGTGTTAAAATCTTACAGAAATTTCCTCTTCCATTAAATATTTTATCTATCAGTGTCACTATTTCGCTTGAGGAAGTTGAGCAAGTATGAAAGAGATAGAAGTTAGTTGTTATAATCTCAATAGATTTTTTGATGATATTAGAAGTCAAGATCTTGATGAGCTTAATTTTATATTCAAAACTAATATAAAAGAAAATTTTTTAAGAATTTGTCTTGAAAATAAGGACACTTATTTTTTAGCTGATGATTTATCTTTTCCATTAGCTATTGGTGGAATTAAGATAATACCTGTTAAAAAAATTTTAGTGGGACAAGTTTGGTTTTTATGTACAAACCACATGTTTAATCATAAGTTAGCTGTATTAAAGTATGTAAAAAATAAAATCATTGAATTTAAAAAAGAATGTGATATTTTGTTTAATTTTATTTATAAATCTAACTTTGATTTTTTAAAGTGGTTAAAAAGAGCTGGATTTAAGGATTTAGAATTTAATAAAGATTTTAAATTATTTTATTGTAAAAAAGGAGGTATTGATTTTGATTTACGACGTTTTGCCTGTTAATAATTATCAGGGAAATAATAGTGCTACGACTTTTGATTTTGATTTTTATATTGAAGATGGTTCTCAATTAAAAGTTTATTATTTTGATGAAAATAGTGTAAAAACTTTATTAACTGAAAATCTTGATTATTCTATAAATGAAGTAAAAAATACTAATGGCAGTTATATAACATTTCCTCTTGCTGGTTCTGATTATGAGATTTTAAAGGAGAATGAACGAATATCATTGGAATTATCTTTGCCTATTTCACAAGATACTCAATATAATAACAGTTCTTTGCTTAATTTAGAGGCTCTTGAATATTCACTTGATTATTTAACAAGGTTGATTCAAATTTATGCAAGAAAGATAGAATTATGTGTTAAGGTTGAAGAATGTTCGGAAAATACTCCCGAAGAATTAATGAATACAATAAATCAACAGTCTTTAAGCGCTACAAATAATGCAAATTCTGCTCAAGCTGCTCTAAGTTCTGTGATTCAAATTAAAAGCTCTATTGATTCTATTTATAATTATATTTTATCTAATCATGAAAAGTTTGATGAAATCGATACATTAGTTACAAAAACAAATCAACTAGAACAGGATTTGTTAACTAAAGCTGATACTGATTTATCAAATCTTACGGATGGCATTAGTAATGTAATTTGTACTTCTAAACCCGGAGAAACGAGCACTGCATCTAGCAATTCTCCTGTTGTTATGGTTGAAAATTATACAAAAGGAAATTCTTGGTATCGTGTATATTCTGACGGTTGGTGTGAACAAGGCGGAATTATACCTAATCCTTTAAAGGTTTCTTTTGGTGTTACTTTAATTAAAAATTTTGCAAACATTAATTATTCTGTTTTTGCAGTAACTTCTGGTTCTGATGCTACAAATTGTCATTGTCCTAATATTTTAAGCAAGACGGTTGGTCAATTTGTAGCAATTAGCAATTATTTGGCTTATCCAAATAGAACTATTGAGTGGCATGCGTATGGATATGTTATTTAAGGAGAAAAAATGAGTTATATATTAAATAAACCTTGTAGTGATCTTGAAAGAGCGGATTTTATTGTTACTTATAATCACAATATGTGTTTAGAGATTGTTGAGACGAATGATGCTATATACGCTATTCAACCTTATGAAAAATTTGTAGATGGTGAGGTTGTTGATAATACGACGGAATATCAAAATGAATTGCTACAAAAAGAAAATAATCGAATTGCTATGTTGAATTTAACAGGTGCAGATGTTGAGCGAGCTATATATAAGGCAAAAAATATGGATTTTGATGACATTATTGCTTTATTAGAAGCTCAACCTTTATCGGAGGATGGAAATCCTGTTGTTGACATAAAAGCTTTAAAAATTGAACTAAAAGCAAATAATTTTTATCGTGGTAATCCTTATATTAGTCTTGTTGGTTCAATATTAGGTTTTAGTGAAAGTCAACTTGATGAATTTTTTGAGACTAATGATTATACAAAACTTTTGGAAACTTAGTTATGATTGAGTGGTATAAAGATTGTGAGCTTGAAATTTATTTTGATATTGTACCTTGTGTTTTGATGCGCTATGCTAAACCATCTGACAGTAAGGATGTAAAAAAAGAAATGGCAAAAAAACCTTTCATTTCAAAAAAAGCATTGAATGTACTTTTGGTCGATTGGATAAATGACAAAAGATATGAGTTTGAAATTAAAAAAGATTATTGTTGGGATGGTGCAACTATTCCAAGAATGTTTTGGCGTTTAATTGGACCTAAAACCGATTCTAGATTTTTAATTCCAAGTTTAGTACATGATGTTTTGTGTGAAAATCATAATTATGTTGACAATGACAGATATTTTTCTACTAAGGTTTTTGAGCGATTATTGTATGTTTCCGGAGTAAACCCCTTTAATCGTTGGTTAATGTTTCATTCAGTTGATAATTTTCAAAAGTTTTGTTCTTGGAGTGATTAATGGAACATTTGTTAGAATATGCGCCTTTTGCTTTGTTTGTGATTAACTTGTTACTTTGTTTAAGAATTTTTGCCAGAACGGAAGATATGAATAATTTAAAAGCTGAACTTATAACTTATGGTATGGAACATTTTATAACAAAAGACATGTATTCTGATAACCATAAGGCGCTTCAGGATCAAATGCTTCAAATTCATTCTGATATTTCTGATGTAAAAAATCTTTTGATAAGTTCTATAAATTATAATAGGAGCTAAGATGAATAAATTAAATTTTAGTTTTTCTGAATTAATAAATTCTGAAATCGCTAAAAAAAATAAAATAAATAATATTCCAGATATTTCTTCTATGGATAATATACTAAATTTAATTGTTTTTTGCTTGCAGCCGATCAGGAATCTTATTAATAAACCAATGATTGTAACATCTGGCTTTAGGTGTGAAAATGTAAATAAAATAGTGGGTGGAAGCAGTAATTCTCAACATAAAACAGGCCAAGCAGTTGATTTTATTATAAAAGATATGATCCCGTCTGCTATAATTGATATTATTTTGAATAGCAATATTGAATTTGATCAATTAATTAATGAGTATAATAAATGGGTACATATATCATTTAATAAAGCAAACAATAGAAAACAAGTTTTAAAAATTGAATAGTATTATTATTAAGTACAGCATTTTGCTGTACTTTTTTTATACAAAAAAAATGTTTGACATTGTCAAACATTTATAAACACGAGGATATCAAGAGAGAGAGTAAAAATATCTTTTTTATAATCCCCAATTTTTTATATATTCATAGTTAATGGTTTATTCCTTCCATATTAATATAAAGTTATTTTGTTTCTTATAATTGTCCATTTGTGCCAACTTATTAATAATTCTTAATATAATTATTGTTAAAAAATTTTAAATATTTTTATTGTCATTAAGTATGACTTATTATTAGTGTTATGAGGAACTTTTTTAGGTTTGATATTAGAACATTAAAGATTATAATTTTTTATTTAGCTTTGTTTTTCTTAATAACGGCTATTTCTATAAAATATAATAATCTTGATTTCGATCTTTGGGCGAGATTGATTATGGGAAACCATGTATTTTACAAGGGTTATCCTATGTTTTCTGATGTTGTATCTTATACTCCTACTCATATTTGGTATGATCCTGAGTGGTTGTTTAGTGCTTTTCTTTATTTTGTGAGGATAAAGTTTGGAGTTATTGGATTAACTTTTTTAAAAATAATTTTGATATTTTTCTGTTTTGTTGTCATTTCCCTTGCAATTAAAGATAGAATAAGTAAAAATGTTCCATTTAATAATTTTGGATTTTATTTTGTTCTATTGCTTATTGCTTTTCAGGCTTCCATTATGTCCTATACTGTCCGATGTCAATTAATAACTTTTTTATTGATGGCAGTTTGGATTTTTATTTTGGAAAAAGTAAGGCGCAAAAACGATGAGCTTTTATATATTTTACCTTTTATTATGCTTTTTTGGTTAAATTGTCATGGAGGTTGCATTGCTGGTGTTGGTATTTTGTTTTTGTATGGCATTGGCGAATTTTTAAATAAAAAACCCTGTAAAAAATATTTTATCGCGTTATTTTTTGTTTGTTTAGTTTTCTTAATCAACCCTTGGGGTGTTGATTATATTAAATTTATTATTGAAAGTTCATATTTAGATAGAAGCTGGATTGCTGAGTGGCAGTCTCCTTTTGCTGCTTCAATTAAATTTCACTTATTTTATAAGGTTTTTCTTATTTGTTCTTTTTTGTGTTATGGATATAAAATTTATCTTAAAAAATTAAATTACGAATTAATTGATAAAACTAAGTCGATTATTTTAATTATACTTGCATTTTTGTCAATAAAATATGTAAAGCATAGCGGACTTTTTATTGTTGTATATTCAATATTTTTATATGAGGATTTTTATTTTATATATAATTATTTGATGGATAAGTTAAGAAAATATTTACAGTTAAATGATATTGTATCAAGGTACTTGACATATTTTAAAGAAATTTTTATTTATTTTCTAGTTTATATTTATTCTTTTTTTGTAATTTTAACTGTTCCTGTTAAATATTCATATTTTGCAAGTACTTTAGCTAATTATCCGGTGCAACCTTTAAGGTTTTTAGAATTGAATAATATTGAAGGAAGAATATTTAGCGCATTTTATAATGGATCATTTATAGCATATAAATATTATCCTAAGTTAAAAATTTTTATGGATGGCAGGCAAGAGCAGGTTTATTCGTCTGAAATTTTTGATGAGAGTATGTTTTTTTTGAATTGGTTAGGTAATTATCCTGAATCTGCAATAGCAAGAATTCGTCCGGATATTATATTGGTTGAAAAATCTTGGAGATGTGTTGAACATTTAGAAAAAAATCCTGATTTTAAAAGAGTTTATTCTGATAATAAATATAATATTTACTTAAGAAATAACATACAAAAATTTAGTTATATGTATCCTGATAATGATTTTGAAAATTATTTTAATAATTTGTTTGATACTGTTTTTGATTATTCAAAGGTAAAAAATAGATGAATTATTTAATAGTTATTCCTACATATAATGAAGTTAAAAATATTGGGTTGTTAATTCAACAAATTAATTATTTGTTAATAGGTCATAACTTTTCGATTTTAATTGTTGATGATTCCTCGAATGACGGCACTTTGGATGTTATTTATGAATTAAAAAAACAATATAAAAATTTGTTTTTATTAAAAAGAAAAGAAAAACTGGGGCTTGCAAGTGCTTATGTTGACGGTTTTAATTATGGTATTGATCATGATTATGATTTTTTTGTTCAAATGGATGCTGATTTTTCTCATAATCCAAAGTATTTAGTTGAAATGTTTGAAAAATTGAAAGAATATGATGTTGTAATCGGTTCAAGATATATTTCAGGTGGCAAGGTAAAAAATTGGGGAGTTGTTAGAAATTTTATTTCTAAAGGTGGTTCATTATACTCAAGAATAATTTTAGGTTGTCCTATTTCCGATTTAACAGGTGGATTTAATGGATGGACAAAAAACATTTTAGAAAGAATTGACTTAAGCAAAATTATTTCTAAAGGATATTGTTTTCAAGTCGAGATGAAATATAGGGCATATAAGTGTGACGCTAAAATAGTTGAATATCCCATTATTTTCGAAGATAGAAAATATGGTGTATCGAAGATGTCAATTTTTATTTTTCTTGAAGCTTTTTTCAATATATTTAAATTGAGATTTTTTAACTAAATTAGTTTTTTAATTGTATTTTCTATAATTTTAATTTCGCTTTCAAGTTCTTCTTTTTTTGTTTTTGTTTTTTCAACTACATCAAAAGGAGCAGACTCAATGAATTTTTTATTATTTAATCTTGCAAGAATAGATTTTAATTCTGATTCAAGCTTTTCGATTTTTTTCTTTTGTCTTAAGATTTCTTGATTTATATCAATCAAATCTTCAAGTGGTATAGTGATTTTTGTATCATTGACTATGCAATAAGCACTTTTTGAATAGTCTGAATTTTTTTCAAATTTTGTTGAATTAACTTTTGCAAGTTTGTTTAGATATGGAATTATTTGATTGTATAAATCTTCGTTGTTATCAACAATAATATCAATTTTTGAGTTTAATGGTATGTTAAATTCAGCTCTAATATTTCTTAAAGCTTTTATTGTTTCAAAAACCGTTTCCATTTTTTTAGAATCGTCTTTAAATACAAGTTTTTCATCAAATTGTGGGTAATTTGAATTTATAATACTTTTTGTATTTTTATTTGTGGGTATTTTTTGCCAAATTGCTTCTGTTATGTGTGGCATAATAGGGTGAAGTAATTTCAAGAAATTATCTAGTACATGTACAAGCACTGTCTCATTTTTTTCAATTTTAGAAAGCTCTATATACCAATCGCAGTATTTATTCCAAAAGAACTCATATAGGATTGATGCAACTTCGCCTATTCTATAATTTTTAATGTTTTCATTAACTTCATTTATTGTTTTGTTTAATTCATTTATAATCCATTTGTCTGCAAGTGAAAGATTATTCAAATTAAATTCTAATTCATTTCTCTGTTTCGTGATATTCATTAATACATATCTTGATGCATTCCAAATTTTATTTGCAAAGTTTCTTCCATAGTCAAATTTTTCACTGCTAATTTTAATGTCTTGACCACCGTATGTACAAAGAGATGTCAGAGTGAATCTCAGAGCGTCACATCCGTATTTTTCAATTAAATCAACAGGATCCACGGTATTACCTTTGGATTTTGACATTTTTTGGCCATGTTCGTCTCTAATTAAGCCGTGAATATAAACGGTTGAAAAGGGTGGCTTTTTGGTAAATTCAAGTCCCATTGTGATCATTCTTGCTACCCAGAAAAATATTATATCAAATCCTGTAACAAGTGTTGATGTAGGGTAGAATTTTTTATAGTCATCAGACTCAGTATCGGGCCAGCCCATTGTTTCAAATGGCCATAGGCCTGATGAGAACCATGTATCCAGTACATCGGTGTCTTGAGTGTAATTGTCAGAATCAGGATTTTCAAGTGCAACAATCATTTCGCCTGTTTTATTATGATAATAAGCAGGAATTTGATGTCCCCACCAGAGTTGTCTGGAGATGCACCAATCACGTATATTTTCCATCCACATTAAATAGTTTTTTTCCCAGCGCTCGGGAATAAATTTAATTGACCCTGTTTTAACTGCTTCTATTGCTGGCTTTGCAAGAGGTTCCATCTTGACAAACCATTGTTTTGATAAAAGGGGTTCTATGGTAGTGTTGCATCTTTGGCATTTACCAACATTATGAATATGCTTAGTAACTTTTACTAACACTTGATTTTCTTCAAGCATTTTAACTGTTTTTTCTCTAGCTTCTTCTCTGGATAAACCTTGAATTTGTGGTGGAACAAATTCATTTCTCATCATGCAGCCTTTTTCATCAATAACTTTAATTTGTGGTAAGTTATGTCTGAGTCCTACTTCAAAATCATTTGGGTCATGAGCAGGTGTAATTTTAAGTGCACCTGTTCCAAAAGATTTATCAACATAGTCATCAGCAATAATTGGAATTTGTCGACCTGTAAGTGGCATTACACAAGTCTTGCCGATTAAATCTTTATATTTGAAGTCATTTGGATTAACCGCTATAGCAGCATCTCCAAACATTGTTTCAGGGCGGGTTGTTGCTATAACTATTGCTCCCATTTCATCTTTTAGAGCATAAGATATTTCCCACAAATTACCATCTTCGGTTTCATAATTTGTTTCAATATCAGATATTGCACTTTGACATCTGGGGCACCAGTTGACAATATAACTTCCTTTGTAGATTAAACCCTTATTGTATAAATCAACAAAAACCTTTTTAACTGCATCAGAACACCCTTTATCTAGAGTAAATCTTTTCCTTGAAAGATCAAAGCTTGCCCCAAGAAGTTTGAATTGTTCTAGTATTCTATTTTTGTGTTCATCTGCCCATTGCCACGTTTTAGCCAGGAATTTTTCCCTGCCAATATCATGGCGGCTTAAACCTTCTTTTGCGAGATTTTTTTCAATAACATTTTGTGTTGCGATGCCTGCATGGTCACATCCTGGCATCCAAAGCACTTCTTTTCCGAGCATTCTGTTATATCTTATTAAAATGTCTTGCAAAGTTCCATCCAATGCATGTCCCATATGGAGTACTCCTGTGACATTTGGAGGAGGAATTACTATGGAATACGCTTCTTTGTTTGATTTTGCATCAGCTACAAAAAGATTGTTATCTTCCCAAAATTTATATGTTTCATTTTCTATTTCTCTTGCATTGTATGTTGTAGAAAGTTCATTTGTGCAGTTTGTCATTTTTTGTCCTTTATATTCCTATAATAAAAATTTATCACAAAAGCATTAGCCTATAAAGATATTATTATTCTTTTTATCATTTTATAAAATATACCAATGCGAAGATTGTATTTAATTTTAGTATTTTTACTTTTGAATACAAATTTCATTTTTGGTGCGGAAAAGCTTTTTGAAGGACCTATAGATTTGCCTTTCAAAAAAGACTGTAGTTTGAATGAATTTTGTGAAAAATTTATTGATGATATTGATATTGAAAAGTTTATAAGGCAAGAATTAAAAAATGATTATAAAGTTGTAAGTTTGGACGAGTGTCTTGATATAGCTTTAAAAAATAATTTTAATATAGCAATAAAGGAACATACTTATAAAAGTTCCAAGTATGAATATCAGAACTCTTTGTCTAAATTTTTACCTGTTTTAAAAACAACATCTTATATAGCTGATTATAGTGGCCAAATACTTGTTGGAGGAGTTTTAAATGATAACTTCCATGAGACTGCTATTTCTGTCAACTTTACTGCTGAGCACAAGCTAACTGAAGGCGGCAGACAAATTTTCGAAGCAAAAGCTTCAAAATCATTCGAAAGAGCAAGAAAGCATGATTTGAATTTTACGAAAACTGAAACTATTTATCTTGTCTCTAGGTATTACTATGAAATGCTTTTAGCTAAGCTTAATATAGAAATATATTTAAGAAATTTAATTGAAAGAAATGCACAACTTACTCTTGCAAAAAAGCTTCAAAAATCTGGTTTTGGAACAAAATTTGATGTTATTCGGTCTGAAACGGAATCTGCGCAAGCTAAAGTCAATCTTCTTGAAGCATTAAATAAATTTCGTCTTTCTCAATCCAGGCTTGCAAATATAATGGGTATTGATGTTGATTCAGCATTAATGCCTTTTGAAGACGATATTAAGCCAATGAATTTAGTGGATGCAAATAAGAGTATTGGTGAATTTTTTACATTGGCACTTGAAAATAGGGAAGATTTAAAAAGTTATAAAGATTTAATTTCCTATGAAAAGGAAATTAAAAATGTCTATATGACGGATTTTATGCCTAAACCTTTGTTAAATTTTCAACAGCAATTTCAAGGTACGTTAAGTACATCAATTCGCCCTAACTATATTGCAGCAGCTTTTATTACATGGCAACCTGGTGAAAATACTATAATGGGCACGGTTACAAAAATAAAGTCCCAAAAAGAAAAAATTAAAGTAAGAACACTTGAATTTCAGAATAAATTAAGAGAAATAGAACAGATTTTAGCTGATGCACTTTCTGTGTCTGATTTTGCAAAAAAAGAAATGGTTGTAACAAAACAGAGGGTAGACTATTCAAATGAAAGTATAAAACTTGCTATGTTAAGGTTTAATAACGGTAAAGGCATTTTATTGGATATAATTCAGGCGCAAAGTGAAATGACTCAGGCCAGAATTGAATATGTTTCTACTATTGCCAAGTATAATATTGCTCAATTACAACTTTTATATAATAGCGGCACAATAACGGATGAAATTATAGTTGAGAATTATAAACCATAATCTGATTGTGTATTGTAAAATTTAAAGTTTTTCTATATACTTTAATAGGTAATTTAATTAAGGAGATTTAAAATGAAAGTTACTATCGAAGATGGTTGCATAGCTTGTGGCGCATGTGAATCATTTTGCCCTGATGTGTTTAAGGTAGAAGATGTATGCGTTGCTGATAATTCTAAAGTTGCAGGAAATGAAGATTGCGTTAAAGATGCCGCAGACGCTTGTCCTGTTAGCGTTATTAACGTTGCTGAATAATTACCTAAAAGCACTCTTTTAGAGTGCTTTTTTATATTCTATTTTCTGCTGCCTTATTCTTTTTTAGTTTGTTATCAAGAAATTTAGCCGCCGATGAAAATACGCTTCCGACGGCAAATCCTATTACCATTGCTTTTATACCATTGAGTATAGGGAATATAGTTCCTAGTATAGGCATTGTGACTGATGGGAAAAGAGGTATTCCCAGATTTAGCAGTAGTGATTTTCTTTCTTCTTTGTCATCACTTTTTGCTAGTGCCATACCAAATGTTGCTATTGGTATGGCAGCTGTTATTATGTCTGAAGGTGCTGCTCCATAGGCTATATCTCTTAATTTTGGTATTATTTCTTCTTTTTGGAGTTTGTTATAATTTTCTATTGCTTTTTTTAGTGATTCACTTGCATTATCTGGTAGTTGGATTAAATTTGCATTTTGATTAATCGTATTTGCTATTTTAGAGTCTGCTAGAGGGTGAATTAAATTGTTCCAGAGGTTTTTGATTTTATTTTCGTTGCCTTCAAATAATTTTGATGTTGTTAACTTTTCTTTTTGGGCTGTTTGTTTTATACCATTATCGAGACTCTGATACATTTCATCAAAGTTTTTAAGATTACCTTCAAAGGCCTTGCCGCCTTCTGCTTCAAGTATTGCTTTTTGCGCTTTTTCAAATTTACCTTTTACGGCTTTGTACACGTTCGATCTATACCAATCACTTGTTTTATTAAAAGCTCTTTTTATAAATTTAAAAGGTGTTTTTTCATCTATAAAATTTATAATTTTACCTATAATTTCATCTTTAATGTTATTAGTATTATTTCCAAAGTTTTCTATTATATTTCTTAAATTTTTTCTTTGTTCTGTGTTTGGAATTTTAAACTTCTTACTTCCAAATGCAAAAGCCACCGCGCTCAAGAGTACAAGTGAAGTTGTGCCAAGCACTAATTTTTTCTTTGTATTTTTTCTTTTTATTTCTTTTTCGTCATTGTAGTAGTGTATTTTTTTATTTGCATAAGCATTTACCATGTAGCTTTGTTTTGATGAAAAATCTACATTACTAAATTTACTGAATAAATTTTTGGTATCATTGGAGCTTTGGGTGACATTAATCATACATAAATAAAAACAAATTATTCGTATTTATTGCTTTTTTTAGTTTTTTTTCTACTAATTTCTTTATTCTTTGCTATTTCTTTTAGATTTGTTTTTGCGTTATCAATCGAATATTTTGCAACGGGTTTTTTTGTTTTTCTGTCATAAAAAACTAACCAATGGCGTGCTTTTTTATCATTAATGCAAAAAGAAAGTTTTCCAACAACTCTATCTCCAGGGGATATTGTCTTAAACCAAAGAGATGTATCTCCAAAGGGACTGGGGAAAAATATCTGCTCTGTATTCGAAGCTAATGCAATATCAAATGTTGAAAAGGTGTATTCTGTATAATTGTCAATTCCAAGAGACAATACTATTGTGTTTTCTGTACCAAAAGGGTCTTTTTCTAAACTGATTGAGTTAATCCTTACATTAAGGCCATCCAATAGTAGTTCTTCTTGTTTGAAGGCGTCTTTTGAAAAAACGGGTAAGTCCATTCCTGTTTCGATTTTGATTTTAAGTTCATCTCCAGGTTTTATCATGAAACCTTCGCCTTTTCTTATTATTGCTGCTGTAAGACCAACAACACCGCCTATTGCAGCGCCACCTGCTATTGTATATCCGTTTGATGCTATTGCAGCTCCAAGACCCAGTACATTTAGTGCAAAAAATCCGCCTGCAACCCCCCCTAAAAGTGTATAGCCAGCATGTGTTGCTAGAGTTTTTGCCGCACCTTTTACAAGGTTATCTTTTGTAGTAAGAGAGGCTTGAATTGGTATTTCTCTCCCGTCGGGTGTCACCATATAGTCAAAATCAATATTAACGTAACCGTCTCTACCTAAGTTTTTTGGATTTTCTATGAATTTTACAAGTCCATGGACTATTGTTCCCGTTGGAATAATAATTCCTTTGTCAGTCTCAACATCAGATGTGACTTCTGCAAAAAATTCATCTCCTTCAAGTGTGTATCCTGAGCTTAATACTTGTGAAACAGTTAAATTGATTGTATCTTTTTCGTCTAGATGTTCAATTTCTCCTGTAAAAAGTTTTTTGTCAAGATTTTTGTCAATGGTTTCATCTTTCTGAATGTGACCCGACATAGATGCGCAGCATGCAAACTGAATATTTGTAATGTATACAAATATTATGGTTAAAATTAAAGCTGTTATTTTTTTAAATTTGGTCCCCATCACTTGATTAATATTATAGTACGCTTTTATTTTAAGTAAAATATAATTATTTTTTTTCATATTTTTAATTTATAATTCTGTTAAAGTAATAAATAAGGAGAAAGTATGAAAGATTGTATTTTTTGTAAAATTTTAAGAAAGGAAATACCTTCCGAATTTATTTATGAGGATGAGCATTGTTTTGCAATTAATGACATTAACCCTAAAGCTAAAAAGCATATTTTAGTCATACCCAAAGAACACATTGAGTCTTTAAATGAAATAAAGGATTTTGAAATTGTTAAAAAATTATTTGAAGCCATTTCTAAAATAAATATAAAAGAAAATATCTCTCATTTTAAGACATTAATAAATACAGGTGCAAAAGCAGGTCAGGAAGTTATGCACTTACATATACATGTTTTATCGGATTAGAGTAATGCTTATTTTAAAAGAAAAGAAAAAATCTAAATTAATTTTAAGGAATGATGCACTCGAAAAAAGGAGACTTTTTGCTAGTTCTGGCATGCTGCAAAAAAATTCTTCAATTATAGTGTCCAAAATTTTAAATTCTGAATTATTTAATAATTCTAAACATGTAGCACTATATATTCCTATTAAAAACGAGGTTGACATTACTCCCATACTTCGTGTTCACGGAAAGACTTTTTATCTTCCTGCTTGTGTTAATAATAAATTGGAATTTCGTATGTATGATAATACCTTGGAGTTAAAAAAAGGGCTTTTTAATATACCTGAGTCAACTTTAGCAGCTATTAATCCTAATATTCTTGATTTAATATATATACCTGCTTTATTGGCTAACAATATGTGTTATCGTTTAGGTTATGGGAAAGGATTTTACGATAGGTTTTTTGTTGAAAATAATTTAAAAGCAAAAAAAATTATTGTAATTCAAAGTGCTTTTATTGATGATGGTTTCGTGCAGGATAGTTTTGATATTAGATGCGATGGAGTTATATCAGAAAATTAATATATTTGCTAAAAAAAGGAAAATATTTTAAAATCGTTTTATGGATGAGCTTAGAAAAAAACATACGGTTCAAATTTTTTATAATAACGTTTTAATTAAAGGCATTGTTGTCGATTTTAGTGATGACAGAGTATTAATTAAGATTGATGATGATTTTTTGTCTGTTGCAAAAGAAATAAAAGAGTTGGATGAAGTTGAAGTTGATGTGGACACTCATATGGGTGTAAAAAAGATGAAAAGCTCGGTTATTTCTGAATTGAACAGTAAAAATTGTATCGTTATTGAAAATAATCCTTCCTACTCTGTTGTACAAAAGAGAGAGTCTGTTCGAGTTTCTTGTTCAATTAATTTTTTAATAATAAAAGATGAAAAGATGATTATAGCAAAATGTGATAACATATCTGCAGGTGGTCTTGCTTTTAAAATTAATGAAGGACAATTTAAGATTGGTGATATAATTAATATTAAGTTTTTTGAGAAGGATTTTGGCAAAAATATAACTTGTCAGGCTTCTATTGTAAAAATTGAAGATGATATTTATGCAGCTAAATTTTTAAATTTGAACATGTATGATGAAAATAAAATTGTTAAGCGTATATTTGAATTAATTGCGAGTAAGTAGATTTGGAGTTATTTTGGAAGATATAAAAAAAATTGAAAGAAAAATCACAAAACTGACTAAAAAAGGTGAGATACAACAAGCAATAGAATATTGTCAAAGTCTTCTTTTGAAAGAACCTTCAGATACTAATTTGCATATAAGATTGGGCGATTTATATCTTGATTGGCATCTTGATATATATCAGGCAAAACAATATATAGATGAGGCTATAACAGAATATCAAAAGGCTGCTGAAGTTTTAATTGATAATGGTGAAATATATTATAAAATCGGGCTTGCACTTTACTATAAGGGCGAACTGGACAAGGCTATAAATTACTTTAATATTTCAATGGATAATGGAGGTAATAAGGCCCAGAATTATTATATGATTTCTAATTGTCTTAAAAAGAAAGATAGATTTCAGGACGCTCTTGAAAATGTAAATAACGCATTAAAATATGCTTTTTTTTCTACTTCAAGACTTCATTATTCTAAATCCAGACTTTTGGGTGCATTATATTTTAAAGACACGAAAAAGAGATTTTTTGCATTTATAGAGTTGATTTTATCTTATTTAACTTTACCATTTGATAGAGAAGCAAAAAAGAATTTAAAATCAAAATTAAAGTGGTTTCAGATATTGCCTATATTAATTAAAGCGGATAGTTATTTTGCTTCTGGTCAATTAGAGCTTGCATTTGATTGTTATTCAAAAGCTATAGACAAAATGCCTGGATTTTCTGCGTTATATATTGCTTTGGGTGATATGTATAGAAGGGCTGGAAAATTAGAAGAAGCAATAATTGAATATAAAATGGCACTTTGGATTGATTCTCTTAATCATAGTGCATATTCTGGACTTGTTCAGACCTATGAAGAATTGGGAGATTACGATAATGCAATCAATTATTATCAAAAATATATAAAAATCCATCCATATAACGCGGTTTTACATTCAAATATAGCTAATTTATATTTCATGAAAGGTGAGGCACAGAAAGCTGTTTCGCATTATCAGTCGGCTATTTCAATTAATCCAAAAGCTGATTGGACAAGTATCGTTGCTCAAACTTTGGGTTATATACAACAAAATGTTATTAAAAATACTGATTGCGCTATTGCAAATTACCAATTAGCTCACATGTTGACTCCCAAAGAAATCGATGTATATATTTCTCTTGGTAGTGCTTTTTATGATAATGAAGACTATAAAAATGCGCTTATAGTATATCGTAGAGCTCTTGAATTAGAACCAAAAAATTCAAAAATTCATTGTAATTTAGGTTATCTATACTGGGGGATGGGTGACCTTGATGAAGCTATTAAAGAGTATCGTCTTTCAATTAAATATGACCCAACCTATGATATTGCACATAATAATCTCGGTGTTATTTATCTTGATGATTTAGTACAACTTCAAAAGGCGATTGATTGTTTTAATACTGCTATTGAATGTAATCCGAATTATGCGCTTGCATATTATAATCTTGGTCGTTCTTTTGCCTTAAAGGGGGAAAATGTAGAGGCTGCGAGATATTTTCAACAAGCCATGGACGTAAATAATATTACAAACGAAATAGACCCTGCTGACATTCAAGAGAGATTAAATAATTTATTTAATTAACTTAACAGGCTAATTTAATTAAACATGATTTGTTATAGGATTTATTATCATGAGTATTTGGATTTATATTTTAAAACGAATTGCAAGCAGTATTCCGATACTTTTTATGGTGTCTATAATAAGCTTTTTTTTGATAAGATTGTCTCCTGTTGATCCTCTTGCGCAGTTGAAATTAAACCCATCTATAAGCGTTGAAACCATTGAAAAAGAAAAAATAAGGCTCGGACTTGACAAACCGATAATTGTTCAATATTTTTTATGGGCTAAGAATTTTATCTCTGGAAATATGGGTTATTGTACCGATAATACAAAAGTTTCAACCAAGATTAAAGGAAGAATATTAAACACTTTATTGCTGTCTTTTTGTGTAATTTTTGCTAGTTGGATTATTGCAATTCCGCTTGGTATTTTAGCTGCGGTTTATTATAATTCTATTTTTGATCGACTGTTAACCCTTTTTTCAAGTATAGGTATGGCTATTCCTTCATTCTTTTTTGCTATATTGATGTTGCTTTTTGCTCAATATACTGGATGGTTTCCTGCAGGAGGATTGACGAGCACAAATTTTAACGAATTAAGTTTCGGGTTAAAAATTATTGATATTGCTTGGCATTTGTTTTTGCCTGTTTTTGTGTTGACTACAATTTCACTATCTTCTTTAATGCGCCAAATGAGGGCAAATTTACTAGATATTTTAAGTTCGGAATATATTAAATTTGCTTATGCAAAGGGGCTTTCAAAAACTAAAATTATATTAAAACATGCTTTGAGAAATGCTATTAACCCTATTATTACACTTTTGGGGTTTGAGTTTGCAGGATTACTTTCAGGCGCAGCTTTAACTGAATATGTTTTTCAATATCCAGGTCTTGGTAAGTTGATATTGGAGGCTGTTATGCAATCGGATATAAATCTTGTAATGGCAAGTCTTATGATTGGTGCTTTTATGCTTATTGCAGGTAATCTTATTGCTGATATTTTATTAAAAATTACCGATCCGAGAGTGAGAATTTGATGATTAATTTTTTTAAAGTATTAAAAAAAGACAAAATACCTTTTATTGCTTTAATTACTCTTATTATTATGTATTTATTGATTTTGTTTGCTGATTTTTTTGCTATTTACCCTTCAACATATGCAAATAGAAAACTTGCTTATCAACCGCCTAATAATTTGTATGTAATTACTTCTGAAAATAAACTAGTATCTCCATATACATATAATTTTGAAAAATATTTTGATGAAAATACTTTGTCTATAGAATATAAGCAGTTACGAGATAAAAAATATAAGTTAAAATTCTTTTCAAAAGGTTATGAATATAAGATTTTTGGATTATTTAAAACGAACATACATTTAATTTCTAAGCCTGATGAGTGTAATTTGTTTCTTTTGGGGACTGATATAAACGGTCATGATGTATATTCAAGATTGTTTTTTGGAGGTAGAATTTCTTTAACAATCGGGTTTTTAGCACTTTTAATTTCATTTCCAATTGGTGCCATATATGGTGGTATTTCAGGGTATTTAGGCGGTAGCACAGATAAAATTTTAATGAGAATAGCTGAAGCTATAATGTCTGTTCCAAGTTTTTATTTACTAATTATTTTAGCTTCAATACTTCCTTCTAATATGACATCTGTTCAAAGATTTGCACTTATAACTGTAATTTTAGCATTAATCGGTTGGGCAGGATTTTCTAGAGTCATAAGGGGTATGGTATTGTCTATTAAAAATCAGGATTATATTAGGGCAATAGAAACTATAGGGGCTTCAAAAAGGCGAATTATACTGAAACATATTTTACCTCAAACTTCAAGTTATGTTATCATTGCCATCACTTTGTCCGTTCCTTCTTATATTTTAGCTGAGTCTGGTTTGAGTTTTTTAGGGCTTGGAATACAACTGCCTGACGCTAGTTGGGGAAATATGCTGCGTGAAGCTCAGGAATTTGCAAACATTATATATCGACCTTGGTTATTAATGCCTGGTTTTTTAATTTTTATTGCGGTTTTGTCTTTTAATGTTTTAGGAGATAAAATTAGAGATATATTTGATCCAAAAACTTTGAAGTAATTTATAAGGAATAGAATAAGTTGGAAAGTATGGATGAAAATTTAGTTGTAATATTTAGGGTATTTTTAGCTGTTGCGCTTTCTTTTATCCCTGGGATTGAAAGAGAGCTTACAGGAAAATTTGCAGGTTTAAGGACTCATATACTCGTTTGTCTTGGTGCGTGTGTTTTTACTATTTTATCTATTTATGGATTCGAGATGCGTATGAGTCCAGATATTATAGGTACAAATGATCCCGCAAGAATTGCTGCCCAGATTATAACAGGTATTGGTTTTATTGGTGCGGGCACGGTCATGAGACATGGAAGCAGCGTTTTTGGAATAACGACTGCTGCTACTCTTTGGGTTTGTGCTGCAATAGGAATGTGCTGCGGTTGCGGGCAATATTTGGTTGCTATTGTTACATCTATTGCGACGTTGATTGTATTGATATTGATTCGTAGACTTGAAAAAAATGTTTTATCCAAGAAAAAAAAGACATACACTTTGTATGAAATTTCAATTTCCGCTTCATTAAGGGATTGTGATATTATACAGAGTATTTTTGAAAATAATTTTCATAAAGTTTTTAAATTTAATAAAAAATTAGTTAATCACGAAGAATTGAGATTTGCAGGCGTTGTTTCTACTAAGAAAACTTTAACTGAATTAAATGATATATTCAGGAAAATAATCGGAATTGAATCAATTGAAATAAGAGAATATTATGAATAAAAATTCTGTTGTAAATTTTAAGGAGTTATTTGTAACTTTTTTTGTTACTTCAATTCTTGTTTTTTCTTTATGCTTGTGTGTAGAATTGGAGCTTTTATTTAGGACGGAACAATCTGTTAATAATGAAGAGTTAAGTATGAAAAATCTTGTTGAATTTTCTACTATAGAACAATTAGAGACATATTTAGCTAAAAATCCTTCTAATTATTTTATTATGTTGAAAATCGCTTCAATTTATGAAAAATTATATGAATTTGACAATGCAGAAAAATATTTCAAAGATGCTCTTAAGTATTCACAAAATTCAAATTTTTCGTTGTATTCTTACGCAATGTATTGTGCAAGACAAGGTTATTATGGACTTTCCACTACTTTAGCTGAAGAAATTTTTGATTTGGACAAAAACGTCTTTTTATATAAATCTAGGATTTATGAACAACTTGCTATTTCTTTTTTGAAAGATAAACAATATGAAGCTGCTACAAAAGCTTATCAAATTGCATATAAATACGCTAAAAATTTGCGTGATAGAGATTATTTTAATAAAATTAAGGATGGCTATAGCTCAAGTTATATTGATTTAGCTGATTACAATATTGAAAATGATAATGTAATTGAGGCTATTTCAAATTTAGAGAATTCTCTTTCGATTAAATATTCTGATAGAGCTATGTATAAACTCGGCTTGATTAATTTAAATATTGATAAATTTATTGCTGAAAAAAATATTTCAAAAGTATTTAAGAATAATCCTTTTATGGTGAACCCTTATATTTATAACAAGTTATTGTCTGATTTGGTTAACGAGGCTAAATATACAAAAGGTATAAATAGTTCTGATTTCTATCTTGTGAAATTAAATATGTTTAAAAATGAACTGGCTAAAATATATTTATACAAAAATGATATTTTAGTTGAAAATTCTTATATTGGTTTTGAAAAAAAACTTTTCGATAAAAATAAACGTTATTTTTTGGTTTTTGATATTGAAAATAATACGAAATCGAGGATAAATACTTTGTTTTTTCAAATTGAGTTGTTTGTTGATAATAAAAAATATTCTGTTGAAAAAAAATTGTTTTCTGTTGCTCATCCACTTGATTTTTTTGATAAAGCAGCCTTAAATAAAGTATATCTGCCAAAAGATTTTAAATTAAATGATTTAAAATCTGAAAATAATGTAATAATTAAGTATTACGCTAAAAAAGTAGAAGAAGCTCCTTGGACTTTGATTAAAATTGATTCATTAAATATTTAATGCTGTACTTATGAGTTTTGTTGTGATATCTTAAAGTTGTAGTTAATATTTGATAAATTGGAGAACTATGAGAGTACACGAACTTGCAAAAGAATTAAATATAACATCAAAAGAATTAATAGAAAATGTTAATGAGAAATTAAATTTGTCTCTGAAATCTCATAGTTCTACTGTTGGTGATGCATACATTGATAAAATTAAAGCATTATATAAAAAGGATTCTAAATTATCCGTAAAACCAAAAGCTTTTGTTGTTAAAAAACAAAAAACTTTAGAAACTTCCGAAAAAATTGCGGAAAATAAACAAACAAAAGAAATAAAAACAGTTTCCAGACTGGAAGTTGTTAAACCAGCGACCGTGGATTCTCAGTTACGTACGGTCAAAAAGGTTTCTAAGATTGAAAATAAGCCTTTAGAAAAGAAAACAGAAAAGAAACTTACTGAAAAAAAAGTAGCCGAGGTTAAAAAACCTGTTTTTCAAAATTCTACAGACAAGCTTTCTACTCTACCTTCTATGACAAGAAAAAATTTTGAAAAATCAAGTCAGGAGGTTGTTAAAAAAGAAAAAAACTATAAATCATCTGTTGATAAAAATCAATCAATGCCACCACAACCTATTAAAAGGCATATAATTTCGCAGGATATATATGCTAATCAGTCTCGTGGTGCTAAGAAAAAAAGAAAAGACCATGAATATAGTAATAAAAGAGAAGAACAAGAAAGAATTAGTCTTGAAAAGACTGTGCAGAATAAGCATAAAAAGCACACTCAAGAAGTTGCTGTTGCAGAAGAAGTAAAATCTGTTGTTATTGACAGACCGATGACTGTCGGTGAGCTTAGTGACAAAATTAAAAAGACTCCAGCCGAAATTATAAAATTTTTGATGCTAGAAGGAATAATGGTAACTGTTAATGCTCCTATTGATACAGAAACTTCTAAAAAAGTTGCAAAGAATTTTAATCTTGAGATTCTAGATGAAGATATTGACGCATTTATTGAAAAAGAAGAAGAAAAAGAGGAAGTTAATAAGTATCTTATAAATGCTAGAGAAGAAGATATTGTTAAGCGCGCCCCTGTTGTTACTGTTATGGGACATGTCGATCATGGTAAAACGACTTTATTGGATTCAATTAGGGCTTCAAAGCATAAGATAGTTCACACAGAGGTTGGTGGTATTACTCAAAGTATTGGTGCGTATACGGTTTGGTTGGATAAAAGAAAAATTGTTTTTATAGATACTCCCGGACATGAGGCCTTTACTCAGATGAGGTTGCGTGGTGCACAGTCAACTGATATTGCGGTTTTGGTTGTTGCTGCAGATGATGGTGTTATGCCTCAGACTGTTGAAAGTATTTCTCATGCTAAATCTGCAGGTGTTCCAATAATTGTTGCAGTTAATAAAATAGATAAACCAGATGCAAATCCTGACAAAGTTATGCAAGAGCTTACAGAGCATGGTTTGGTTCCTGAAAAGTGGGGTGGTGATACAATTTGTGTTCCTGTTTCCGCACTCCAAAAGACAGGAATTGATGAGTTGTTGGAATATATTTTGTTAGTTGCTGACATGCAGGAATTAAAGGCTGTTGAAAAATGCCCTGCTACAGGTGTTATAATAGAAGCTAATTTAGATAAAGGTAAGGGTCCTGTTGCAACTATGCTTGTTCAAAATGGTACCTTAAAGGTCGGCGATTCCATTGTAGCAGGTACAGTTGGAGGAAAGGTTAGAGCTTTGCTAGATGATTCTGGTAGGCGTGTTCGTGCTGCAGGTCCCTCTACTCCAGTTGAAATATTGGGGTTAAATGAAGTTCCGCAGGCGGGTGATGTTTTTGAAGTTGTTGCTAATGAAAAATTGATGAGAGCAATTATTCAGGAACGTAAACAGAAAGAGCGCTCTACTCGATTAGAAGCAATGACTGCTGCTCATGTTCAAAAAGAAGCAATGTCGAGTTCAGATGAAATAACAAATTTGAATTTGATAATTAAGGCAAATACAAACGGTTCTGCAGAAGCTGTATCTAATGCAATTCAAAATGTTAAATCGTTAAAAGTTGTTCCCAAAATAATTCATGCAGGAGTAGGTGATATATCTGAGGCTGATGTTATGCTCGCTAGTGCTTCAAATGCCATTATTCTTGGTTTTACGGTTAAAGAAGATTCCAATGCTTTACTTTCTGCTCAAAAAGAAGGTGTAAAAATCAAAAAGTACGATATTATTTATCAGGTTTTAGAAGATATTGAAAAGACTATGCTTTCACTTTTATCTCCTGAGATTGAGGATGTTGAACTTGGAAAAGCTGAAGTTAGAGCAGTGTTTACTATTGGTAAGACTACTAAAATCGCAGGTTGCTACGTAACAGAGGGAAAAATAGTTCGCTCGAAAACCGCTCGTTTAATCAGAAATGGCGAAGAAATTTTTAAGGGAGAAATTAATCAATTAAAACGATTTAAAGATGACGTTAAAGAAGTAAAAGAAGGTTTTGAATGTGGTATTTCTTTTGCGAAATTTAATGATATACAAGAAGGTGATATCATAGAAGTGTCAACTACAAAAGAAGTGGAGCCACAAACGCTTGTTTAGATTGAGAATATTATGTCATTAAGAAACGAAAGAGTAAGAAAAGCATTAATTAGGGAAATATCAGATATTATTTTTCGAGAAATAAAAGATAGAGATATCTGTGGTATGGTTTCAATTACTGATGTTGATGTTTCTTCTGATAATTCTGCCGCAAGGGTTTTTTATAGTGTTTATGGTAATGATGATGTTAAACTGAGGACATCAAAAGCTTTGGAGCGACATGTAGGCCAAATCAGACATGAAATTGGAAAAAGAATAAAGCTAAGGAAAACTCCGACTTTATTGTTTATCCTCGATGAATCTCTTGAAAAAGGTGCAAAAATGACCGAGCTTATCAATAAGATTGAGCGCGGTGAATTGTAAGTATGTATTTTTTAAATATAAATAAACCAAAAGGCATTTCTTCTTTTGATGTAATAAAAATTTTAAGAAAAAAAATCGGAATTAAACAAATTGGTCATTCAGGTACATTGGATCCTTTAGCATCTGGTGTGATGCAAATAGGTGTGGGTGGTTGTACTAAATTACTAGATTATTTATGTTCTGATAAAACGTATATTGCAAAAGTGAAATTCGGTTATATTACTTCTACTTACGATGATGAAGGAGAAAAGATATATATAAAAAAACCTAATTTTAGTTTTTCTCAATTAGAAGCAGTAGTAAATTCTTTTTTAGGAAAAACAAAACAATCTCCTCCGGTTTATAGCGCTATAAAATTAAATGGTAAAAGAGCATGTGATATTGTAAGAAAAACAAATATTTGTGATTTTACAATTCCGGAAAGAGAAATAGAAATATATAAAATTTTTGTTTTAAATTTTAACGATAATCAGGCAGAAATATTTGTGCATTGTAAAAAAGGAGTATATATACGTTCTCTTGTTAATGATATCGGTCAAAAACTCGGTTGTGGGGCCTATATTACTGATTTAATAAGAATTAAAGCTGGTGATTTTGATGTTGAAGATGCAAATGATATCAATTCAAATAGCTATAATAAAATTAATCCACTTGATGTTCTGCATTTTGATAATTATGAACTTAATGATAGCGAATATTTGAGAATAACAAATGGCAACTATATCATGCCTAGATTAAATATACAATCTGATAAAGTTTTATTAACAAAAAATAATAAACTTGTATCATTTGCAATTTTATCAGATAATTTGATTAAGCCAAAGAAGCTTTTTAAAGGAGTTTAGATGGGTACTTTTTTTAAGACATTTTTTATATGTTTGGTTTTAACTTTTGGTTTTTTAGGTTATAAATACTTTTCAATGGAAAGTTATAATTCTGATTTATTTGTATCAAAAGAAAGTCCTGTTTTTGGAACTCATGATGATATCCAAACGCAGGAAGAAAAAATTATTGAAAATACAAAAGAACTAGATAAAAAATCAGATATTAAACAAGAAGATAAAAAATATACTCACACTTGTTATTTTTACTCTGTTGATGGAAAATTGGTTCCTATAAAAAGAGAGTTGAGCGCGAAACCTTCTTTGGAAAATACCATTTTGTTACTTTTAAAAGGCCCTACTATCGCAGAGACTAAAAAGGGTATTTACTCTGAAATTCCTGCCAATGTTGATTTAATAGGAGTAAAGAGTATTGATAATAATAAACTTGCTGTTGATTTATCTTCAAATTTTGGCAATGGCGGTGGCACTCAAAGTATAGAAAATAGAATAAAACAACTTTCAAAAACCATTAAATCTTTTGCACCTAACAAGATAATTTATCTTTATATTAATGGTAAAGAGGTTGAATATTTGGGTGGTGATGGTGTGTTTATTAAGCAACCGCTTGAGTAAGATTATACTCCAATCCAGTTTTTTAATTTTTTGTCAGATTTTAATTTTTTATCGTAAATGTTAATACTGTACTCTTTTTGGCTTATTATTGCAGCCCAAAAACCTTCTGAGTATGAGTTTTTAGTATTGAGTATAATTTTGTGTTTGCAATTTGTTAAAAAGTAAAATTCTTCTCTCCAATCCAGCAAATTGATTATTTCATAATTTATAAATGAGTTTATATTTTGTATTTTTTTCTTTGTAAAAACATATAGTTTGGGTTGTTTTATATATTTATTAAGTCTTTTTGTAGCTTCATATATGAAATCGCTATTAATTTTATCAATATCATTTTCATTAATATACAATCCTATGGATTGACAATTTTTTATGTCTTCCAAAATATCATGATTAATCAAAAAATCATATTTATTAAATTTAATCATGTTTATAACTTCTTTTGGTATTAATTCAATATCAGAGATACTAAAGTATTTTAAATTTATGATTTTATTTTTTAGATTTTTATTATTTAGCTCTTTTTTTATTTTTTTACTGTTTACATATAGTTTATTTTTCAAAAAGGCAGACTCTGTGAGTTTTTTAACTCTTGAAGTTGAAATATAATTGTAATTCATACTAAAATTAGACATGAAGTTTTCAAATCCAAGTCTTTTCTTTGTGTCATTTTCATAAAAGCATTGTAAATTTGTATTTTTTTCAAGAATTTTACCGTAAACAATAGAACTTAAATTGTCCGCAAAGTTTTCTTGATACTCCAGTATTATAATGTTTTCCAAATTCTTACCTCAAAAAAATTAATCAAATGTATGATTTACATTTAAATGTATCACAAATATGCTTATAAGTAGTTTAAAGATAAAATCTTAATAAAATTTTTATAAGGAATAAGCATGAAAAAACTATTATCATTTGTATTTATATTATTTGTTGCAGTAATTTCAGGTGCCTGTATAAATACTTTTGCTGTGCATGAACTAAATCAGGTTGCTGCAGAATATATGGAGCAGGGTGACTATCCTTCTGCTATTTCAAGGCTAGAGTCTTCTATTGACCTTGATGGGGGTATATATGAATCCAGATATAATTTAGCTGTTGCATATCTAAGAGTTAATGAATGCGAAAAGGCATACTCTCAAATCAAAGAAGCGCAAAAGTTAATTAAAGAAGAACCTTCTGTTTATTATACTCTGGGAGTTGCTGCAAATTGTTTAGCTGAAAAGATATATGAAAAAAAATCAGATAACGGTGAAGTTGAAAAAATTGTCTATAATGATCCTGTTGTAGCATATCAAAAAGCTAAAGAATATGTTGATTATTTATCTGATGCAAATAATTCTTTTGATAAATATGTTACTTTGGTTCCAAATGCACAAGATGCAAATAGTGTAATTGAACTTATGAATGAAAATAAGGAGAAAATTGCTCAAATAAATTCAGAATTTGATTTTAAAAAAGAGTAGTCATGTTTACGATTTATCCAATCAATAACCCTGTTGCTTTTATGATTTTTAATTTTCCTGTAAGGTGGTATGGGGTTGCGTTAGCTAGTTCTATTTTTCTTGGTATTTTTCTTGGTAATTATTTTATTTTAAAAAAATATTCGAAATTTGAATCGGACATTTTTATTGATAGTATTTTCCCTGTTGTTCTTAGTTCAATTGTTGGCGCAAGATTGTTTTATGTTTTGGCTGAATATGAATTTTATTTTAAAAATCCACGTGAAATAATTATGATTAATCATGGAGGATTATCTATTTTTGGTGCTATTTTGTTTGGAATTTTAACTTTATTTTTTTACTTAAAATTTAAAAAAGTTGCTATATTGAAATATTTTGATATATTTGCCTTGGTTATGCCTTTGTGTCAGTCAATTGGCAGGTATGGTAATTATTTTAATCAAGAGGCTTTTGGTTTACCAACTAATGGTTTTTTAAGACTTTTTGTTGATGAAGCATATAGACCAGAAGAATTTTTGAATTTTTCTTTTTTTCATCCTACTTTTTTATATGAAAGTATTTTGAATTTTATTTTGTTTTTTGTTTTATTGTTTATTTTTTTTAAGACTAAAAAATATCGTACTGGTTTGATTTTTTCTTTATACTTGATTTTTTACTCTTTGATTCGTCTTTTTGTTGAATCAATAAGAGTTGATAGCATTTTTAATTTAGGTTTTTTGCCTGTTGCGTCATTTTTAAGTATTGTGACTTTGTTTTTTGGAGTTATTATCTTGATATATATAAAAAAACATCCTGTTTGATAACAGGATGTTTTAATTATTTTATTTTTTAATCATTGACTTTCCTGTCATTTCTTTTGGTTTTTCTATATCCATAAGCTCTAGAATGGTTGGTGCTATGTCACATAGTGCTCCTGTTTCATTGAGCTCAAATTTATCTTTGGAGATTATTATAAAGGGTACAACATTTGTTGTGTGTGCCGTTTGTGGAGCATGTGTTTGTTCATTATACATCCATTCTGCGTTACCATGGTCGGCTGTAATTATCATTGTGACGTTATTTTCAAGAGCTTTATTTGCAATTTTGCCAACACACTCATCGACTGCTTCGCAGGCTTTTATTGCAGCATCCATGACACCTGTATGTCCAACCATATCCGGATTGGCAAAATTAACAAGTATAAAACCGTATTCTTTGTCATCTAATGCATTTAATACATTATCACAAACTTCATAAGCACTCATTTCCGGTTTTAAGTCATAGGTGGCAACTTTTGGTGAATTAACAAGTGCTCTGGTTTCTAGCTTTCCGGATTTTTCTACTCCACCATTAAAGAAAAATGTTATATGTGCATATTTTTCCGTTTCTGCAGTTCTGAATTGTCTGATATTGTTTTCATCCAAAACATCTCCAAGTATGTTTTTAAGGCTTTGTGGTTTGTATGCAACCGGAACATTAAATGTTTCGTCGTACTGAGTCATACAAACGTAGTAAAGATTTTTGATAATTTTTTTTCTTTCAAAGCCATCGAAATTTTCATCGTTAAAAGCTCTTGTTATTTCTCTTGCTCTATCTGGTCTATAGTTAAAGAAAATAACTGCATCATTATCCTTTACACGTCGGCTTGAAATAACTACAGGTTTAACAAATTCATCTGTTGTATCATTTTTATATGAATTTTCTATTGCTGATTTTGAATTATCTTCTTTTATGCCATCGCCGAGAGTTAAACAATCATACGCTTTTTCAATTCTATCCCAACGTTTATCACGATCCATTGCCCAATATCTTCCAATTATTGATGCAATGGGGGGCAAATTATATTTTTTTAGCTCATTTTCAATTTCTTCGAGATATACATTTGCTGATTTTGGAGGTGTGTCTCTACCATCTAGAAAGGCATGAACATAAACTTCTTTAAGATCTTTTTTGGCCGCTAATTCAATTAATGCTTTTAAGTGTTTCATAGAACTATGAACGCCTCCTGATGAAACAAGTCCCCAGATGTGTAATGCGGATTTGTATTTTTTAACATGCTCAATTGCATTTAAAAATTCTTCATTTTCAAAAAAATCACCTTCATCAATGGACTTATTGATTCTGGTTAGTTCTTGATATACTATTCTTCCTGCGCCTATATTTAAATGCCCGACTTCCGAGTTTCCCATTTGTCCTTCAGGGAGACCAACTGATAATCCATCTGCATGTATTGTAGTAGAGGGCATATTAGCCATAAACTTATCGAAATTAGGTGTATTTGCTTTGTAAATTGCATTATATTTTGTATCTAGAGATATTCCCCATCCATCTAATATGCAAAGCAGAGTTCTTTTTTTAGTATTTGTCATATATAACCTTTCTTTATCGACATGATTTTATCATAGAAAAAATACATTATACATACCAGTTTTTATTTAACATAAATTATTTGTTTATTGTATTATAAAATTGATTAAGGAAATTGCAATGAGATATTCTAAATACAGTGTAGTAATTATAGGTAGTGGAATTAGCGGACTATTTTTAGCAAATAAGTTATCAGAAAACAAAACTTGTTCTGATGGAATTTTATTAATTACAAAAGATGAATTGTTTTCAGGTTCATCTTCCCTGGCGCAAGGTGGTATAGTCTCGGTAATACCTGAAATTAATAAATGTGATTCTTTCGAATCGCATATTAAAGATACTCTAAAAGCAGGTTGTGGATTAAATGATATCAATACTATTGAGTTTGTTTCTAAACAATCTTCATTTGCAATAGAGGAATTAATGAGATTTGGTGTGGAATTTGATAAAAATGATAAGAACATTTTGGATTTTACACTTGAAGGCGCTCACAGTTATCCAAGAATTCTTCATTCTAATGGTGATTCAACAGGTAGAGTTATAGAACAGGCTTTATTGAAGAAATTAAAGTCTGCAACTAATATTGAAGTTTATGATTATACAATGGCATTAGAATTACTTGTGGATAATTCAAAGAATTGTAAAGGTTTAATTGCTTATAATTGGAAAAATGATTATTATGAAGCTATATATTCAGGAAGTATAGTTCTTGCTACTGGTGGAATTGGGCAATTATATAAAAATACAACAAACCCTTCAGTTTCTACAGGCGATGGTATTGCACTTGCGTGTAGAGCAGGTGCTCAGATTTGTGATATGGAATTTGTTCAATTTCATCCGACTGCTCTATATTGCAAAACTAAAGGAACCATGCCTCTCGTTTCGGAGTCAGTTCGTGGTGAGGGCGCAAAATTGGTTGATTTAGAAGGAGATTATTTTGCAAAAAATTATCATCATCAGGCAGATCTTGCACCCAGAGATGTTGTTGCAAGAGCTATTGTTGAACAGATGAAAAAAACCAAGACTAATCATGTGAATTTAGATATTTCTCAAATTGGAATAGAGAAGTTTAAAAATAGATTTCCTACAATCACAAAACTATGTATTGAAAATGATATAGATTTAAATTCTGGTTTAATTCCTGTTGTTCCGGCAGAACACTACTTCATGGGTGGAATCAGAACTGACATTAATTCAAGGACATCAGTTAAAAATTTGTATGCCATTGGGGAGTGTTCTTGTAGCGGATTGCATGGAGCAAATCGCTTAGCGTCAAATTCTTTATTGGAATGTGTTGTTTTTGCAAACAGTCTTTGTGACTATTTGTTGAAAAACTTTAATCTGCCACCCAAAAAGAATGATGAAAAGGTTAAAAATATTGTTGATAAATTTATTAATCAAGATTCTATTTCAAATAAGCAAGAGGATTTTATTAAAATTTTATTTGATGAATTAAAAAGTACAATGACTGAAAATGTTGGCATTACAAGAACAAAAATGTCACTTGAAATTGCGCTTGAAAAGATTAATGCCCTGAAACTAAGAATTGAAAGTGTTGTGGCTGAATCAAGACTAAAATATGAATTTAAAAATGCCCTTTGTGTATCTGAACAAATTACTAAAGCTGCAATTTTGAGGAAAAATTCATTAGGCGCACATTTTAGAGGTGATTTTCCTTATTGTGCTTTTGAATTAAAGGAAAACGAAAAATTAGAAAGTTTAAAAGGTGTTTATGACAAAATTTCTGTTAAATGATTTCGTAATTGATGATTTTATAAAATTTGCATTAAAAGAAGACTTATATTATGGAGATATTACGACCGATGCGGTTTGTGCGAATATAATTAATCCTCAATTTGAGGTATATTTAACTGCCCGAGTTGATGGTGTATTATGTGGCCGACAAATTTTTGAAAGAGTTTTTGAAATTCTTTCAGGGGATAAAATAAAGGTTGAATTTTATTTTTCAGATGGACAAGAGATTAAAAAGGGCGATAAAATAGCAAAAATATGTGGAGATGCTCGTTATATTTTGACAGGTGAGAGGCTTGCACTAAATTTCATTCAAAAGTTGTCAGGAATAGCTACATATACTCGCAAGTTTCAATCTATAGTTGATAAATACAATGTTAGAGTTGTAGATACCAGAAAAAATACACCAAATTTTAGAATATTTGAAAAGTATGCTGTTAAAGTTGGTGGTGGACATCTTCACAGGTTTAATTTGTCTGATTGTGTTATGTTAAAAGATAATCATATTGCACTTTTGGGTGGTTCTATTATAAGTGCCGTGAAAGAAGTTAGAAAAAATTTGTCTCATGCTCATAAAATAGAAGTCGAGTGCGATACCATTGAACAAGTGAGAGAAGCGATTTTGGCTAAAGCTGATATTATTATGTTAGATAATATGTCTTGTAATCAAATGAAAGAGTGTTGTGAACTAATAAACAATAAGGCTATAGTTGAAGCTTCAGGTTGTGTTACTTTGGATAATATTGAACAAATTGCAATGACGGGAGTTGATATTATATCTACAAGTGCAATAGTAATGAAAGCTCCGACTTTGGATTTGGCTTTTGATTATAATCCTTAAAAAAAGAGGCTTTTACCTCTTTTTATTTTATATGTTGTTTAATCTTTTTATAACTTCATCTTTTCCTAGAATTTGAATTATTGCGACCATATCGGCCCCTCTTGTTCTGCCGGTTAGAGCTGCTCTAATAGCCCACATTGTTTCTTTAGGTTTGTAACCTTTATTTTCTTTGAAAAATATTCTGAAATTAGCAAGTTTATCGTGTATATCTTGTTCGTTTTCAAAATCATAGTCGACAATTTCTTCTTTAAATTTATTTAGAACATCTTTTGACAAATCACTTTCAAGTATGTCTTTTACTTCTGTGTAGTCGGGGGTTTCAAAGAAATATTGTGTATCATATTTTAAATCTTTTAGAAGTGTAATTGGTTCACGAGTAACTTCTATTATGTGTTCAAGTTGTTTTCTTGTATATTTTGAAAGGTTATAATCATTTAAAAATGGTAAGGCTAAGTCTGTTAATTTTGAAATATTCATTTTTTTAATATATTGCCCATTCATCCAATTTAATTTTTCGTATTCAAAAATTGAATTTGAGCTTGAAACTTCATTTATGCGAAAATCGGCGGCGATTTCATCAACGTTTTTAATTTCAACTCCATCTGAAGGTGCCCATCCTAAAAGTGCAACAAAATTTAGCAGAGCATCGGTTAAATATCCTTCCTTAATAAAATCAGAAACTGCGGTCGCGCCGTGACGTTTTGAAAGTTTGCTTCTATCTGGAGCTAATATCATCCCTAGATGTCCGAATTTTGGAACTTTTGCGCCTAACGCTTCATATATTAAAATTTGTTTAGGAGTATTTGAAATATGGTCTTCACCCCTTATTACATGGGTAATTTCCATAAGCATATCATCAATAACTACGGCAAAATTATATGTCGGAGTTCCGTTTGATTTCATTATTGCAAAGTCGCCAATCAATCCCGTATCAAATTTTAATTCTCCTTTTACAAGGTCATTAAATATTAATTCTTTAGCATCAACTTTAAATCTAATTGAAGGAACAATGCCTTTTGCTTTTAGTGCATCTTTTTCTTCTTTAGTTAAATTTAAGCATTTTCTTGAGTATTTGTATGGTATTTTCTTTTGTTCAGCAATTCTGTGTTCTTCGTCTAAATCTTCATTCGAGCAAAAACACTCATAGGCATAACCCTTGTCTATTAACATTTGAGCAAACTTAGGGTATATATCAAATCTTTCTGACTGTTTATATGGACCGTAATTTCCTCCGACATCAGGACCTTCATCCCAATTAAGCCCCAGAGCTTTTAAACTATCGAAAATATTTTGTTTATATGCTTCTGAGCTTCTGTCTAAATCGGTATCTTCTATTCTTAAAACATATTTTCCGCCTGTTTTTTTTGCAAAAAGATAATTAAAAAGCGCGGTTCTTGCAGTTCCAATATGTAAATTTCCGGATGGAGACGGTGCTATTCTGACTCTAACTTTTTCTTCCGTATTAGCCATGATTATATCCTCATTAAATAACTTTTAAGTTTATGTTACTACAAAAATAAATTTATGTTATTATTTTTCTATGGAAAAAAAATTAAAATTGGGAATAATTGGTCTCGGCACAGTTGGACAAGGTGTTGTTAAAGTGTTGTCTGGGATGCATGATATTGAAATTGTTTGTGTGGCAGTTAAAAATCTTTCAAAAAAGCGTGATATTAGTGTTGATAGCATAACTGATAATCCTCTTGATATTGTTAATAATCCTGATATTGACGTAATTGTTGAGGTTGCAGGAGGATTAGAAGTTTTCGATTTATTAAAAATTGCAATTAGAAATAAAAAGCATATAGTAACTGCAAATAAAGAGTTGCTTGCAAGACATGGTTCGGAATTATTTGATTTAGCAAGGAAAAATAATGTTGTAATTATGTATGAAGCTGCAGTTGCTGGTGGTATTCCGCTTATTTATCCTATTAAAACAAGCCTTAGTGCAAATGTTTTTTCTGAGGTTGCAGGTATATTAAACGGTACTACGAATTATATTTTAACTAAGATGGAAGAAGAAAATTTAAGCTATGATGAATGTCTTTTAAAAGCGCAGCAACTAGGCTATGCCGAAACCAATCCAAAAGGCGATGTGGAAGGATTTGATGCTATGTATAAAATTGCAATCCTTTCAAATATAGTATTTAATAAACGTATTGATATAGGTAAAATTTATCATGAAGGCATAACAAATATTTCATCTATTGATATAAAGCTTGCTGATGAATTTGGGTATAAAATAAAGTTAGTTGCTCAAGCAAAAAAAATGTGCATTAATCAAGAATCCGACATGCTTGACATTAGGGTCCATCCTGTGCTTGTTTCTAAAAATCAATCACTGGCAGATATTAAAAATGCAACAAATGCAATTTTATTGAAAGGTTTTCCGGTTGGCGAAGTTATGTTTGTTGGTGCGGGTGCTGGAGAATTTCCGACTGCTAGTTCTGTTGTGGGTGATATTTTAACAATAAAATCAGAAATTAAGGAAAAAAATAAAATTTTACCAATGACCGTTTGTCATCATAGTGAATATGCAAAACAAATTAATATTGACGATACGGTTAATTGTTATTACCTAAGGATAAATGCCGTCAACACTCCTGGAACAATAGGAAAAATTGGACTAGCATGTGGTAAATTTAATATAAATCTTTCATGTATATTGCAAAAAGGTGTTAATGACGACAGAAGCGCAACTATCATTGTTATAACCGAGGAGTGTTTTGAAAAAGATATTAATTTAATGATTAAAGATGTGGAGAAAACATCAGAAATTAAGGTTTTAAATAGAATAAGGGTTATGTAGATGAAATATACAGGATTAATCGAAAAGTATAGAAAATATTTGCCTGTTAATGACAAAACACCTGTTGTGTCACTTTGTGAAGGGGCTACACCTTTAATTAAGGCTGATAATTTGGCATCTGAAATAGGACTTAACATTAATTTATTTTTGAAATATGAAGGTTTAAATCCGACGGGTAGTTTTAAAGACAGAGGCATGACAATGGCTGTAAGTAAAGCAAAAGAAGCTGGTTCTAAAGCAGTTATATGTGCTTCTACAGGTAATACTTCTGCTTCTGCGGCTGCTTATGCAGCAAGAGCGCAGATGAAATGTTGCGTACTTATTCCCGATGGTCATATTGCAATGGGTAAACTTTCTCAAGCAATGATGTACGGAGCAAATATTATTGCAATAGACGGGAATTTTGATGAAGCTCTTGATGCAGTTAGAGAAATTTCTGCTAACTATCCTATTACATTAGTAAATTCTGTTAACCCATATAGAATCGAAGGGCAGAAGACGGGTGCATTTGAAATTGTTGATGATTTAGGAAATGCTCCTGATTATCATTTTATACCGGTTGGTAATGCAGGTAATATTACTGCGTATTGGAAAGGATATAAGGAATATTATTCTGAAAAAAAATCGTCTAAACTTCCAAAAATGTTTGGCATTCAGGCAGAAGGTGCTGCACCGATTGTTTTGGGACATAAAATAGATCATCCTGAAACGATTGCAACTGCAATAAGAATAGGTAATCCTGCAAGTTGGGATAAAGCAAAAATTGCGCTTGAAGAATCGTATGGCAAAATAGATATGGTTTCAGATAAAGAAATTTTGGATGCTTATGTTCTATTAACTCGTACAGAGGGTGTGTTTTGTGAGCCTGCTTCTGCTTCAAGTGTTGCAGGATTAATTAAATTGAAAGAATATGTTATACCAAATTCTACTGTTGTATGTGTTTTAACTGGAAATGGATTAAAAGATCCCAATAATGCCATGGAGTATTCAAATAATTTAATTAATAAAACAAGTTCAAAAATTGATGATATAGTTAAAATTATAAGATTGTAGGAAAAAACATGTTAGAAAAAGAATACTACCCACAAAAAATTGAAAAAAAATGGTTTGATATATGGGAAAAAGAAAAACCTTATAAAGTTGACGATAATTCTCTTAAGCCAAAATATTATGCATTGTCTATGTTTCCTTATCCATCAGGCAAGTTACATATGGGACATGTTAGAAATTATACAATAACCGATGTTGTTGCAAGGTTCAAAAGAGCACAAGGCTATAATGTTCTTCACCCTATGGGATGGGATAGTTTTGGTTTACCTGCAGAAAATGCTGCGATACAACATGGGGCAAATCCAGAAAAATGGACTTTGGATAATATTGAGTACATGAAAAAACAGCTTAAAATGCTTGGATTGTCTGTAGATTGGGATCGCGAAGTTACTACTTGTCTTCCTGAATACTATAAGTGGACTCAATGGCTTTTTATTCAATTATTTAAAAAAGGTCTTGCATACAAAAAAACTGCTCCGGTTAATTGGTGTGAAAATTGTCATACAGTTCTTGCAAATGAGCAAGTTATAGATGGAAGGTGCTGGAGGTGCGACTGTGAAGTAACTAAGAAAAATTTATCACAGTGGTTCTTTAAAATTACGGAATATTCACAAGAATTATTAGATGATTTGGATTTATTAACCGGTTGGGGTGATAATGTCAAGACCATGCAATCTAATTGGATTGGTAAATCGAGTGGGGCAATTATTAAATTCAAAGTAAAAGAAATTGAAGGTCTTGAAATTCCGGTTTATACAACAAGAGCGGATACTGTTTATGGAGTTACATATCTTGTTGTAGCGCCTGAGTATAGAGATATTGAAAAATTAACAACTCCTGAAAATAAAAAAAATGTTGAAGAATATAGAAATAATGCTAAAAAGCTTTCTGAAATAGAGCGTTTGTCTACGCAAAGACAAAAAACAGGTGTTCCTCTGGGGACCCATATTATTAATCCTTTTACGGGAAGAATTTGTCCTGTATGGGTTGCAGATTACGCTCTTGTTGATTATGGTACGGGCGCTGTAATGGCGGTTCCATATCATGATAGCAGAGATTTTGAATTTGCAAAGAAATATAATCTTCCTATGATTCAAGTTATTAATGGAGAAGGATTTAAAGAAGGCGAATGTTTTGAAAATAAACAGGGTAAACTAGTTAATAGTGCACAATTTAATGGTATTTGCACAGAAGATGCTCGTCAAGAAATTACAAAATATGCAAAAGAAATGGGCTTTGGGGATTTTAAGACTCAATATAGATTGCGAGATTGGTTAATTTCTCGACAAAGATATTGGGGAGCTCCTATCCCTGTTGTTTATTGTCCAAAATGTGGTACTGTTCCTGTTGCGGAAAAGGATTTGCCTGTATTGTTACCAAAAGATGTCGATTTTTCTGTTCATGGTGTTTCGCCTGTAGAAACAAGTCCTACATTTAAAGATACTGTGTGTCCGATATGCGGATCTAAAGCTCAGAGAGAGACAGACACTATGGATACTTTTGTTTGTTCAAGTTGGTATTATATGAGGTATAGTGATGCAAAGAATGACCAGAAATGTTTTAACAAAGACCTAGTTAATAAATGGTTGCCTGTTGATCAATATATCGGTGGAATTGAACATGCAATATTACATCTTTTATACTCTAGGTTTTTTACAAAAGCATTACGAGATATGGGATTGCTGGATTTTAGTGAACCTTTTAAAAATTTATTGACTCAAGGTATGGTTTTAAAAGATGGATCAAAAATGTCTAAATCTAAGGGTAATACAGTTGATCCTGATGAAATATATGAAAATTACGGAGCAGATGCTGCTAGACTTTTTATTTTGTCTGACTCACCGCCTGCTCGTGATTTTGACTGGACTGATGCTGGAGTTGACGGATGTTATAAATTTATTTGCAGAGTATATAGATTATATTCCATGTTTCAGACTAAAATCAAAAAAGATTACTCTTTTGATTTTTGCAATTTGACAAAAAAAGATGCAAATTTAGTTCGAGAAACCCATATTTCAGTAAAAAAAATAACAAAAGATATTGAAACTGAGTTTCAATTTAATACTGTAATTTCTAGATACAGAGAGTTTGTTAATTCAATATATGAATATATAAAAAATGACAGTGAAATTAACTACGATGTTTTAAGTTTTGCACTTATGACTTTATTAAAGTTAATTTCTCCGGTGTTAGTTTTTATGTCACAAGAAATATATTCATCACTTGGATTCAGCGGCTCTATTCATGATTTACCTTGGTGCAGTTATGATGATAATTTAGCTAAAACTGCTAGTATTACATTAATAATTCAAGTTAACGGTAAAATAAAAGATAAGATAGAAGTTGAATCAGATTTAGCAAATGATGAATTGGAAAAGATAGCTATGTCCGCACCTAAGGCTTCCGATTTTACAAAAGACAAAGTTATTGTAAAAACAATAGTTGTCCCTAATAAATTGGTTAATATAGTTGTTAAATAAAATAAAACGATGCTATCCTTATATATTTTATAAAAGATGTTTTTTTATTATTTCACTAACATAGACAAAACTATCTTTTATTCCTATTGATTTGCCAATATAATTTTTTTTAAACATTAGGTAGGGCACACATTCTCTAGTATGATCAGATCCTTTATATGTAGGATCGCAACCATGATCAGCTGTTATAATTAAGATATCATCTTCACTCATGGCATTTATAAAATAAGGTATGTAGGAATCAATTTCTTCTATTGCTATTTTATAACCTAAACTGTCTCGTCTGTGCCCATATAACATATCTGTGTCAACTAAATTTGTGAATATTAAGTCACAATTAGAATTTTTAATTGCTGTTAATGTCTGATTTAAACCATCAGTGTTACCTTTTGTTGATATTTTTTCAGAAATGCCACTACCTGAAAAAATGTCATAAATCTTTCCTATCCCAAGAACTTTTTTATTGTTTTTTTCTAAAATATTTAAAACAGTGTCTTTAGGCGGTTTAATAGAATAATCATGTCTTAGAGAGCCGATTCTTGCGGGTTTGCCATCAATTACTCTATATGGTCGGGCTATAACTCTCGAAATTCCAGCATTATAATCATTTAATATTTTTCTTGCGATTATACACCATTGATATAATGTTTCTTGCGGAATTAAATCGATATCAAGAGCGATTTGAAATACGCTATCTGCAGAGGTATATATAATTGGAAATTTGGTTTTTTGGTGAATATCATTTAATTCTTCAATTATTTTAGTTCCAGATGCTGGATAATTACCCAGTATGCCCTTACAATTAGTTTCTGAAATAAATTTATCTATAATTTTTTCATCAAATTTTTGGTAAGTTTTAAAGGGGTTATCTAAAATTATTCCCATAAGTTCCCAATGTCCAGTTGTTGTATCTTTCCCCTTTGATTTCATGTTTAAAATGCCATAGTCTGCAGCAGGTACATTGGTCTTTTTAACACCTTTTATATCTTTTATGTTACCCAATCCAAGCTTTTCTAAATTTGGAACTTTTAAACCATTTTGTGCATTTGCAATATTGCAAAGCGTATTAACGCTCATATCGTCATTAAATTCTTCTGCATCAGGCAGAGCACCAATTCCCATTGAATCAATTACGATAACTATTGCTCTTTTCATTTATATAATTACCTCAACATCTTTATCTAAATAGTCTAAATGCCATTTTTGTATAGCTTCACCTGGGTATAAAAGACCTATTCCAGGAGGATAAGGAATAATCATTTTATTTGATATTTTCAAAAGTGAATCTTGTTTGTTTATAAAAATGTAGTCTCTGTTAAAAGTATCTACAGGTTGAATTTTAACCAATGGAAAAGGTTGAAATTCCGTATAAATTGGTTCAAATGAAGGATTAGTTTGAATTTTTTTTAAGGCGACTTTAAGTTTTTCAAGTTTTTGTTTTGTAGTTCCAATTCCGCATAAATACATACAACCTATAGAATTATTTAATTCATCTTCAATTTTAAAATCTTTATACATAAACTCAGACAAGTCAAATCCACTAAGTCCATCTTTTTTTAAAAAAAGTTTAGTTGGATCATGGAATTCATCTTCAAAAAATTCAACCCCATATCTTTTAAGCTCATTTTTAAATTTATCTATTTCAAGTAATAAATTTTGAATTTCATCATACCCTTTTTTTGAATTAAGATAGGTAAGGCATGCTTCGATATTTGCTAAAAGAGGATAAGAAGGTGATGTAGTATGAAAAAGATTTAAAGCTTTTTGAAAAATATTAGAATCTGTATTTCTAATATTTTTGTTTATGTTTAAAAGTGCTGTTTGATTGAGTGCTCCAGCCGTTTTATGGAGAGAATTAATTGAAACATCAGCCCCTTGGTTAATTGCTGTTTGAGGAAGAATATCAGAAAAATTATATAAAGATCCATGTGCCTCGTCAACAATTAAGTAAGTGTCGTATTTTTTGCATATCTCTGCTATTTTTTTTATATTAGAATTTACACCTTCATAAGTGGGACTAGTCATAATAAATGCTTTATATTTATTTAATTGAAGCGTGGACTCTAATTTTTTTGGATTAATTTTTGTATATATTCCCCAACTTTTATCAGTTTCAGGCATAAACCAATCTACACAACCTGCAGTAATAACCAATCCACTAAAGATTGATTTATGGCAATTTCGAGCAACAAGAACTTTGTCAGCTGGATTTATAAGTGCTTTCATTGCAGCAAGTATAGCAACTGTAGCGCCTTGGGTTACAAAATAAGTGTTTTTTGTATTCATGATGTCACTTGCTTTTCCTTGCGCCATTAGTATGTGTGTTTTTGGATTTGAAAGATTATCATATCCTTCAATTTCAGAAAAATCATCTTTATAAAAACAATCATAATTTTGACTAAATATTGCTTTTTGATTATGTGTTGGAGTAGTAAAAATTGTTCTTTCAAGTTTTTTACTTAATAATTTGATTATACTCATAGTTTTATATTAGAATAATAGCTATGAACGTACAAGATAGAATAGAAAAATTACGTAAAATAATTGATTTAAACTCCTATAAGTATTATGTGGAGGATAACCCTGATCTTGAAGATTGGGAGTATGATAATTTATTTAAAGAATTAAAAACTCTTGAAGCCGAGTTTCCTCAATACATTATTCCCGAAAGTCCTACCCAAAGAGTTGGTGGTATTAGTGAAAAATTTAATCAAGTTGCCCATAAAAATAGACTCTATAGTCTTGATAATTCAAATAATGAAGAAGAATTAAAGCTTTGGTATAACAGAGTTTTAAAAGATGTGGGAGTGCAAAAAACTTCACAATTAAGTCTTTTGGATTCAAATTTTGAAGATATAGAGCTGGCATGTGAGCTTAAAATTGATGGTCTTGCAGTTAGTTTAATATATAAAAATGGAAAGTTTGTCCAGGGTTTAACTAGAGGTGATGGTATTATTGGTGAGGACATAACTAATAATTTAAAAACAATTAAATCTATTCCATTGAAGTTATTTGAGGATATTGATATTGAAGTTAGAGGTGAGATATATATGCCTATTTCATCTTTTAACAATTTAAATAAAATTCAATTAAATAATAATCAAAAGGCATTTGCAAATCCAAGAAACGCAGCCTCAGGTTCAATAAGACAATTAGATCCCAACATTACGGCTAGTCGTGATTTGTCTATTTTTGTTTATGCTGCAATTTTTAAAAAGGATGCTAAAATTTTAACTCACACTGACGCCATGGACATGTGTAAAAAACTTGGATTTAAAGTGAATAATTATAAAAAATGCTCAAATATTAGTGAAGCTATCGATTTTTGCAACGAAATGCAGGAGTATAGAAAAACCTTGGATTATGCAACAGATGGAGTAGTAATTAAAGTAAATTCATTTGCAATGCAAAATGAGTTAGGGTATACAGCTCGAGCACCAAAATGGGCAACGGCGTTTAAATTTCCTCCGCAAGAGGTTTGGTCTAAACTTATTAATGTTGAATTTAGCGTAGGTAGAACAGGAGTTGTTACTCCGGTTGCAATAATAAGACCTGTTAATCTTTCCGGAAGCGTCGTTTCAAGGGCATCAATGTATAATTTTGACGAAATTCAAAGACTCGGCATCTGTTTAAATGATGAAGTTTTGATAAAAAAAGCTGCTGAAATTATTCCAAAAGTTGTGAGAAGCAGAAAGTCATCTGACTCATTACCACTTGATTTGCCACAAAATTGCCCTTGTTGTAATACTCCTTTAATCGAAATAGAAGGTGAAGTTGCCAGATACTGTCCTAATACTAAAGGCTGCAAGGCGCAAATTAAGGGCAGGATTGAGTATTTTGTTTCAAAAGCAGCAATGGATATTGATGGATTCGGTGAGAGCATAATAGAACAGCTTGTTGAAAAGAAATATGTATATAAGCCAAGCGATATATATAAATTAACATATGAAGATTTCTTAAGCCTTGATTTAGTAAAAGACAAATCTGCCAACAATCTTTTGGAGGCAGTTGAAAAGTCGAAAAATGTCTTGTTATCTAAATTTATAAATGCTTTGGGAATAAGGCTCGTAGGCAAGGAATCTAGTGATATTTTGGCTCAAAATTATGAAAATATTAATCAGTTAAAAACGGCTAAATATGAAGATTTAGCTGAAATTATGGGTATTGGTGAAAAAATGGCAAAAAGCATTATAGATTATTTTAATGATGCGGAAAATGTTGCTATGATTGATGAAATGATTGCAATGGGCGTTAAAATATCCAATAAGTATAATGGAGTTATAGATTTAAAACTTAAGGGATTGAGTTTTGTTATCACTGGTACACTTGAGAGTATGTCTCGCGAGCATGCTCAAGAAAAATTAAAAGAATTAGGAGCTAAAACTCCATCCAGTGTTTCCAAAAATACATCGTATGTTGTAGTCGGTGCTAATCCCGGTTCAAAAGCTGTAAAAGCTGGTGAATTAGGTATAAAAATATTATCAGAAAAAGAATTATTGGATATAATAGGAGAAAATAGTTATGAATAATAAGATTTTAATAGCGCTTTTAGTTTTGAGTTCAATTTTATTACCTACTTTTGCAGTAGATATTCAAGATTCTGTTTTAAATATTGAAGCATCAAAAGTTAATGAAGTTATTCCTGATACTGCTATAATTAGGTTTTATGTTGAAAATTCTGGCGTAAATCTTTCTGATATTAAAGAAAAAAATGATAAGATTGTAAATCAGGCAATTAATGCTATAAAAGCAAAACTTTCAAACGATGAATCTGTTAAAACGGTTGCTTTTAGCGTCAATAATATATATTCTTACAAAGATAGAGTAAGAATTTTTCAAAAATATGAAGTAAAAAATGGTTTTGAAGTGAAATTAAAAGATTTAACAAAAATTTCTGAAATAGTAAATATAGCAATGGATAATGGTGTGAAAAATGTTGGACAGCTTACTTTTTCTCTGTCAGATTCGGAAAAAGAATGTAATATGGTTTTAGTTGATACGATAAAAATTGCTAAAAACCGTGCAAATACATTAGCAGAATCACTTGGAGTGCAATTAGGCAGAGTAAAATCAGTAAATCCATATTGTTCGGTGACTTCAAATAATCCTTCTCCAAGATTCTATACAAATTCATTTACTGCAAAGTCTTCCGATGCTTCGGAAGGTTCTGTTATAGATTCAATAAAACCTGGTACACTTAATATACGCTCAAGTGTTAATATGACATATTATTTAAAATAATTGCTTGCATTTTTTTTGTGCTAATGTTATTTTTATATTGTTGGCACCGTATGGAATTATTAGTTTCTGATTTTTGGTGCGCTTATGTGAGTAGTTTGTCACGGATTATTTGTGAAGTATACATTTAATAATAAGTTTTTAAAGGATAATTCTAAGCCCGGTTCTTTCCGAAGAGGATACGAGACTTTTCAAAAAGGCTTGGTTGAAGAAGTTAAGTTTAATGAAAATATCGTAAGAGCAAAGGTTAAAGGTAATTATAAGTCACATTACGATGTTGGAATTAAGTTTACTAAATCAGATGTGCGTCCGACTTGTAATTGTCCATTGGAAGAACCTTGGTGTAAGCATGCTATTGCCCTTGGCTTTCATTCATTAAAAAATCATTTTTGGGAAGAGTTTTTATACGAAAAATTAAATATTGAACCGAATTTAATTGATGAAGATTTACCAATGAATGAAAATCCAGAGGGTGATTTTATTTTTCATTTTAATCCTAAGCGCAGACAAAACTTTTTTTCTATTCTTGTAATGAATAGGCATACAAAAAAGGTTATTAGGGATTTAGAAGCTGTTTTTAAACAAATTATTACCAAACAAAAAGAAGAAGAAAATTTTGAATTAACAAATTCTCAAAAACTTGAGGTTGTTATGTTTAAAATGCTTTTAAATAAATCAAGACTTGATAAAAAATCAGGTTGGTATGATGTGCAAATTAATAAATTTGATGAATTTTTTAAAATGTTATCCAAATTGGATGACGTTATTGATGCAAAAACACATCAAAAGATAAGATTCACTAATGATATTTGGAATTTATGCTTAGATGTAAATGTTTCGTATGTTGGAAATGTTTTGTTAAGTTTGTACTGGAAACGCCCTGATATTGACGAGATATACCCATTTGAAGAAGTAAGATATTTTTCAAGGCAACTGAAATGGGGCAGATATAAAGATGTTATTTTTCAAACCGATGCTTCTGTTAGCGTAATCCCTCAATATCTTACAAAAGCAAGTTTTTCTGATATTAAAGATGCAGACGGTGGCAAATTTGTATATGAAGAATTGCCAAAATTAAAAGAAGTTATGACTGTTAATATGTCAGAAGAAATGGAAAAACTTTCTTTTGAAAAACGTCCTCCTAAATGCATTGTTGAACTTGGAATTGATTACGATCAATCTCTTAAGGCTTCATTGGAATTTGAATATGACGGTGTTAGGGTGCCATATCAAAAACAATATAAAAGTCCTTATGTTACAATTAAAAATCCTGAAAAAGATTTATTGTATTGGATAAAACGTGATATGGATTTTGAGCAGTCTGCTTATCAAATGCTACTTGCATGTAGATTTGCACCAGTTCAATCAAATAACCTTGCTTTAGATAAAGAATTTGCTATTGACTTTTATAATTATTATATTTCTAAAGCAGGAAAAAATTGGGAATTTATTGAAAAAGACGATTTATCTTTTTACAAATTAAATAAAAAGGGGTTAAAACTTATTGCAGATATTGATTTTTTGTCTGACAGCATTGATAAATTTTATATAAGTTTAAAGGGATTGGCTGACGACAGAGAATTAGATTTTGAAAAAATTGTAGATATGACTTATGAAGGTGCAAAATATTTTAATATCCCTTCAGGTGGTCAAGTTTCTATTCCTGCTGATGATATTTTATCACTGTTAAAATCGTTTAATACTTATGATGTATACAAGAACGATGAAGAAAAATACATAGTTAGAACCTATCGCGCTGGTGTTGTTTCAGAAATGGAGAAAATGGGAATAACACTCAAAATGAGTCGCAAGTTTGCAAAATTTTGGAAGGAAATTTCTACGTTTTCTACTATGGATACCACTGTCTTACCAAAAGCTGTCAAAGCAGATTTGCGTGAATATCAATTAAAGGGCTATACTTGGTTGTGGTTTTTATATAAGTACGGGTTAAATGGCGTTTTGGCGGATGATATGGGACTTGGTAAAACTCTTCAAACATTGACACTTTTGCAAAAAGCAAAAGAAAAAGATGGAAAAATGCCAACTCTTGTTGTTTGCCCTACTTCAGTAGTTTTTAACTGGGAAAAAGAAATTGACAAATTTGCTTCAAATTTAAAATATTTAACTTTAACAGGAGTTGATAGAAAATCGAAATTTAAAGATATTGAAAATTATGACGTTATAATAACAAGTTATGCGCTTGTACGACGTGACATTGAGTGTCTTAAAAAAGTAAAATTTAGATATGTAATTTTGGATGAATCTCAAAATATTAAAAATTCAACAAGTCAAACATCCAAAGCATGCAAAATGTTGAGTTCTTCTCATAGACTTGCTTTGTCAGGAACTCCTATTGAAAATAAATTGGAAGAATTGTGGAGTGTATTTGATTTTCTCATGCCAGGATTTTTATTTGATGCTAATGAATTTAACCATAGATTTGTAAATCCTATTGTTGAAAATGAAGATACGGAAGTTCAAAAACGCTTAAAATCACAAATTTATCCGTTTATATTAAGAAGAATGAAGCGGGATGTTGCTAAAGACTTGCCCGATAAAATTGAATCTGTTGCATATTGCGAGCTTACTCCCGATCAAAAAGATTTATATTTGCAGGTTCTTGATTCTACTAAAGAAGAGTTGTTTAAATCTATTGAAACTGTTGGCTTAGAAAAATCCAGAATGTCTATTTTTTCTGCACTTTTGCGCTTGAGGCAAATTTGTTGTCATCCTCGATTGTACGATAAAGAAGGTAAGCTTGGTATCAATGAATCGGGTAAATTTGAGCAGCTTCAATCAATGTTGGAAGAAATTATTTCTGAAAAACATAGGATTTTATTATTCTCTCAATTTGTTGGAATGTTAGATATTATTAAGGCGTGGCTGGAAGAAAAAGGAATTAAGCATGAATATCTATCTGGAAAAACTAAGGATAGAGAAGCGGTCGTCGAAAGATTTAACAATGATTCTACTATTCCAATTTTTCTTGTATCCCTTAAAGCGGGTGGAACTGGTTTAAATTTAACAGGTGCAGATTACGTTATTCATTATGACCCATGGTGGAACCCTGCTGTTGAAGATCAGGCAACAGATAGAGCTTATCGCATAGGTCAAACTAAAAAAGTTTTTGTTTACAGATTAATTACTAAAAACACTGTCGAAGAAAAAATTCAGGCACTAAAATCCAAAAAGCGCTCACTTGTAGATAGTGTTATTTCTATAGATAGAAACATAGTTAAATCTTTAACTTATCAAGATATAAAAGACATATTTTCTATCTAGTCAATTATCAATTCTGGGAAAAATTTAATACCATCATGATATGATTTTTTAACCACATCAATAAAAGACTCAATATCGGGATTATTTTCATTAAAATATTTTTTTACATCAAATATAAAGTTTAATATTGTTGTTAGATCATTATCAATACATATTTCAAGTATTTTCATAATGACATCATATTTTATAATTGGATCAGTTTCCTCTTTGCCAATTTTTGATAAATCAAGAATTTTACTGTAAACACTAATAACTTTGTTATAATTTGAGCTAAGTACATTTGCTCTTTTTTTATGGTCAGGATGATCTGAAAGAGCAATTGATGCAAGCATTTGACTAAATACTAATGTTGAGTCATAGGATAAATTTGCCATTTCAGCAGCCCTAGGGTCTTCAAAAATTTTTTTTAGCATTTCTCTTGCTTTTGTACTGTAACATTCCATACCTATTTCATTTTTTGAGCTTAGAATTTTTCTGTCATTTTCATTTAATACATACATATTTTTTAAATGTATGGCATTAAATTCAAGATCAGAGTCACAATCAATACTACCAAGAGTTATAATCAATTTCAGTATATTATTAAAATCATCCCAGTTTTCTTCAGTAGCATATAATGGCATAAAAAGCATATTATTACTGGATAAAATTTTATGAAATCGCCATGAATCAGACATTGCGCTTGACCACATGTCTTTCAAATATGTATGTTTTTTCCAAAATTTTTCTAAATTTGATTTTTCTGAAGGTGTTTGAGTCATTTTTATAACATCTTCAGATGTCATATTCCTTTTGAAAAATTTTGACATTTTTTTTCTTATTATTTTTCCTGCTTTTGAATTCCAAGCACATTTTAAAATATCAGAAAAAATTTCTGCTTGAATAGGATTTTTACTAAAATATTCTTGATCTTTGCTTGTGCGCGAATACGCAATATCAGGGTTGCGTTTGTAATATTCTTTAAGTGAATTGGATATTTTTTCTTTTTGTTCGTCAGATAGCGGTTTTCTTATTTTTTTAACACTACTTACGGTAATCGATCTGTTTCTTGATATAGCATTAGTTATACTTTTATTTTTTTCTTCATCTGATAGTTTTAAATATTTTCCATAACTTTTAGAAAATACAGGAATATTAAGTTTTTTCATTGTAGAGTAAACATATAAACCAGTCAGCTCGTATATATCATTTAGTGAAAGTGTATCACAATAGTATGCTTGAATAAGTTGTAGCGCTAAATCCTTGTTTGGATTTAAAAATTGCTTACCATCTTTTGTTTTTATTTCACCTTTAAAAAAACTATCTAAAAAAGAATTTTGATTATAACTTAATTCTTTTGCGCCTTTTACATCTGCAAATTCATTAAAGAAGAATTTAACTTCTTCTAGAGTTTCACAATCTGCTAAATCTTTATAATGTTCTCTGTGCACATCTTTTAGCTTTAAATTTTCAGGATTACCATCTTGAAGAATTTGTTTTGCTTTATCTCTTATATTTGGAGGATAAATTGGAATTGATGATTGTTCCTGCAGTTTATCTAAATTACGTATAGTTGCGGCCAGATTTAAACTATCTCCACCCAGAAAAGATAAATGTGAATTATATGAAGGCAACAGTGTACAAGCATGATAGCTTTCACTATTGTTGTATTGATTTATTTCTTTATTATTGGATTTTTGATTAATTTCAAATCCATAATTAAATTTTAATCCAGCGACCTTCATATTTTCTCCTTTGTAAAAGAATGAAAACATGAAAAAAATAAAAATTGCTATAACTATTCTTCAATTTCAGCCAATTTTTCTAACTTTAATTTTTGGTCATATTCAATTAGCATATTAATAAGTTTATCCAAATTTCCTTCGATAACCTCCCACACATCAAGATTTTGTCCGATTCTATGATCAGTTAATCTGCCTTGTGGAAAGTTATATGTTCTGATTCTTTCAGATCTATCTCCAGTTCCCACTTGAGAACGCCTAAGATCAGTAACCTCTTGCATTTGTTTTTGTACTTCCATATCATATAGTTTTGCTTTTAAAATTTGAAGTGCTCTTTCTTTGTTTTGAAGTTGAGAACGTTCTTCAGTACAAAAAATCATAATACCAGTTGGTTTATGAAAGACTCTTGCTGCTGTTTCGACTTTATTTACATTTTGTCCGCCCGCTCCGCCTGAACGTGCAGTTGTAATTTCAATGTCATTCATGTTAAGTTCAATTTCAACATCATCAACTTCAGGCATAACTGCAACAGTCGCAGTTGATGTATGAACCCTACCTTGTGACTCAGTTTGAGGAACTCTTTGTACTCTGTGTACTCCTGATTCATATTTTAATTGAGAATAAATGTTATCACCGCCCTTTACAGAAATAACCACTTCAGATACTCCACCGGCTTCACATTCATTAATAGATAAAATTTTAGTTTGCCAACCTTTGCTTTGGGCATACCTTAAATACATTCTCATAAGGTCGCCTGCAAATATATTTGCTTCATCGCCACCTGCAGAGCCTCTTATTTCAAGCATTATGTCTTTATCATCCATAGGATCTCTTGGCAAAAGCAAAACTTTTAGCCTGTGTTCAAACTCTTCAATTTTAGATTCGTTGGATGAAATTTCATTGTTTAAAAATTCACGCATTGAAGAATCTTTTTCGCTATGGAGCATTTCTTTTGCTTCATTTATAGCATTTATGGCATCTTTATATTGATAGTAAATATTAACAGTTTCTTCCATAGTTTTTCTTTGCTTTGATAAATCGCGGAATTTTTCGTAATCCTGGATAACTTCAGGTTTTGACAATATTACACCTAGCTCCTGATATTTTTTTTCAATTTTTTCAACTTTATCAAACATTGAATTATCCATTTTTTGTTTTCATCCTTCCACATGAATTATCTTCATTACAATAGCCTAATTTTTCACATTTTGGAACAAGATATGATGCAAGCCATGGTTCTTTTTCTTCTATTAGTGCGCACATTTTCTTAACTACCATCCTGATTTCAAGTTGTGCTCGGGTACACAACCTTAAATTAGCTAAATGTATCAATTCTCTTAAATTTAAACTAACAACCATAGAGCTTGTCGTGGCATTTGGTAAAATCGAACGAGCATCCTCGTTTTTAACTCCATTTTGTATAAAAAATTGATATAAATTTGCAGTATCTTGCATGTGTTTTTGAAATTTTTTGTATAATTCAGGATTGCTCTCAATGGCAGGAGGTATAATATAGTCAATTTCGCCTTTTTCTTTCACGTAACGTTGTGATTTTTGTGAAAAACTCATGTGTCTATGTCTTACAAGCTGATGAGTAGCAGCTCTGGAAATATTGTTAATGGCAAAAGTTACTTGGATATGTTCGATTGTTGAATAATGACCCGAAGAAATAACCTTTGAAATCAAAGAGAGTTTTTTTTCAGAATCATTTGTTATGGTATTAATTATTTCAATAGCACCATCTGCACTATAACAAGTTCTACAAGCAGTGTATATGACATCCAATAAATTATTCGGAATTGAAATCAGTTTAACTTCAAGATTTTTTTTTGCCATTTTAAACTCCATACATAAATTTATGGCTGGTTTTTAGCCAGCCAAATTGTTTCACAACTATTTTTTTTCGTAACGTTTTTTAAATCTTTCAACTCTACCTTCAGAGTCAAGAATTTTTTGGTTGCCGGTATAAAAAGGATGGCAAGCGTTACAAATTTCAACTGTGATATTTTCTTCAGTCGAACCTGTTTCAATTTCATTTCCACAGACACATTTTATAGTTGTTTTTTTGTAATCGGGATGGATACCTTTTTTCATTATTTTTTCCTTTAAATGATAATAACTGATAATATTATTCTATTTACTCAAAAAAATATTTCAAGTTACTTATAAAAAATATTAATTTGTTTTGTTTATTGTATAATTTTTTATATGAAAAAACTTGAGAATATAAGAAATTTTAGTATAATTGCACACATTGACCATGGTAAATCTACTCTAGCAGATAGATTATTAGAAAAAACCGAGACAATTTCTAAGCGTGAAATGCAAGAGCAGTTGTTGGATACTATGGATATTGAGCGAGAACGAGGTATTACAATTAAACTTAACGCCGCAAGAATGAATTATAAAGCTAACAATGGCAAGAATTATATTTTAAATTTAATTGATACCCCTGGACATGTTGATTTTTCTTATGAAGTTTCTCGCTCTTTAGCTGCCTGTGAAGGAGCGTTGCTTATTGTTGATGCGACACAAGGGGTTGAAGCCCAGACATTAGCGAATGTTTATCTTGCTATGGAGCAAAATCTTGAGATTATTCCTGTTATAAATAAAATTGATTTACCATCTGCAGATGTCGATAGAGTAAAAAAAGAAATAGAAGATGTGCTTGGCATAGATGCTTCAGTTGCGATTCCTGTTAGTGCTAAGACGGGTGTTGGAATTGAAAATGTACTTGAAGCCATTGTAAAATATATTCCTGCACCTGATGATACTTCCAATAAACCTTTAAGGGCACTTGTATTTGACAGTGCTTATGATGCTTATTTAGGGACTATTTGCTTTTTTAAAATTGTCGACGGTGCAATTAGGTTAGGCGATAAAATTAAATTTATGGCAACTGGCAGAGAATTTGAAGTTATTGAACTTGGTTTTTTGAACCCAAATAGAAATCAAGTTACAGAATTAAAAACAGGCGAAGTTGGCTATTTTGCTGGTTCTATTAAAGAAATAACCAGATTTGTAGGAGATACAATAACTCATGTAGAAAATCCTGCCAAAGAACCACTGGAAGGTTATAAAGAAGCTAAGCCCATGGTGTTTTCTGGCTTGTATCCAGTTAATAATGAAGATTACCATGAACTAAAAGATGCTCTTGAAAAGCTAAAATTATCGGATAGCTCAATTACTTATGAACCTGAAACATCAAATGCACTTGGCTTTGGTTTTAGATGTGGTTTCTTGGGAATGTTACATATGGAAATAGCTCAGGAAAGATTGGAAAGAGAGTATAATTTATCATTAATTACTACTGCGCCTTCTGTAATTTATAAAGTGTATAAAACAGATGGTTCTGTAGTTGAAATAGATAATCCTGCAGAGTTACCTGCTGCTCAATATCGTGATTATATTGAAGAACCTTATGTTAAAGTAAATATTTTTACTCCAAATGACTATGTTGGTACTTTAATGGAATTATGCCAAGATAAAAGAGGTATATTCATCAATATGCATTATATTGATGATGTTAGAGTTAATCTTGAATATCAATTACCTTTATCAGAGGTTATTACTGATTTTTATGATCAACTAAAATCTCGTTCAAAGGGATATGCCTCTCTTGATTATGAGTTTTGTGATTATAAAAGATCTGATTTGGTTAAGATGGATATTTTGCTTGCAAATGAAACGGTTGATGCATTATCAGTAATTTGTCATAAAGATAGTGCGTATAATATTGGTCAAAAGTTAACCAATAAGTTAAAAGAAATTATCCCAAGACAACTTTTTGAAGTTGCAATTCAAGCTGCTATCGGTGGCAGAGTAATAGCAAGGACAAATATTAAGGCATTAAGAAAATCAGTTTTAGATAAGTGTTATGGCGGTGATATTTCACGCAAAAGAAAACTATTAGAAAAACAAAAAAGAGGTAAAAAACGTATGAAATCAGTAGGTCGTGTTGAAATACCACAAGAAGCATTTATGGCAGTTTTATCTTTAAACGATGAATAATTGTTATATTCTATCTATCGCAAAATATATACCGCATACTGTAGCGGTTGCAACAGATAATTCTTTTGATATTTCAAACAAAAATTGCTTTATTTTGTTTACAGGAACATAAGTTCTTGCTTCAATTATTCCACCATCAGAAATTGGATCTTTAAAAATTCTATCTTCATCTACTATCGCAGTAACATAACTTATAGTTTCTGATGAAAGTCCTGCAGATGTTGAACTGTTTAAAAGCTCAACGTAAATTTTGTCAGCAACATAACCTGTTTCTTCTAAAAGTTCCTTTTTAACACATTTTATTAAAGTTTCATCACAATCAATATCGCCAATAAGACCTGCAGGAGATTCAAGACAAAACTCTGCCTTGTCTTCAGCATAGATAGGTGGCCTTCTTGTTTTTAAAAGCAAAAAATTGTATCCGTCTTTTTTCTTAATTAAAGTAGTTATCACTACAGCACTATCTTTTTCATTTGAATCATTAGTTCTTTTAACGTAGTACCATTCGTTACCTGATGGCGAAATGGTTGATTTTAATTGAAGAAATTTTGTTTCATACAGAATTCTACTTTCCATATTTAATTACCTCCATAAATTTTCCTACTGTTTCATCAGGGTTTATTGACTGCATTAATGCCCTTATTGCAGCAATATTGCTTGCACCTGCTGCAACGACTTTACTAATATTTTCTTCATTAATAGAACCTATTGCATAGAAAGGAATATGTATATTTTCTTTTACCCATTTAACATATTCAAGTCCAACGGGATTAGTATCAGGTTTAGTAGGGGTTTTAAAAACTGGTCCGACTCCAATATAGTCTGCTCCTTCCTCCTCAGCTTTTATGGCATCTTCAGGCTTATGAGTTGATATGCCAATAATTTTTTCTGCACCTAAGATATTTCGTGCTTCTATTAACGGAATATCATCTTGGCCTAAATGAACACCATCAGCATTTAAGATTTTTGCAATATCTATTCTGTCATTAACAATAAATAATGCATTATACATTGAGCAAAGTTGTCTTATTAATTTTCCTGTTTTAATTATTTCTGATGCAGACTTATTTTTTTCCCTGTATTGTATAATTTTTACGCCGGCCTTTAAATTTTGTGCAATTTTATCAAGAAAATCACTTACCGATGTAAAATTCTCGTCTGAAGTTATGAGATATATATTCTTATTTTTAAGTAAAGCTTGTTTTATATTTGTACATTTGTTTTTTGATATATTTTGCATAATTTCTTTTTCAACCGTATATATTTCATACCTGTATTTTTCATTTAAACCACCATATTCGCTCAATACCCTCAGCGCTTCTTGTATTCTTTTAAGGTTGGCAATAATAACACTTGTTGATTTAGTTTCTTTTGAAATGTTTTTAATGTTTGTTCCTACATCTTCTATGGTATTTCTTGATTTAATTAAATTTTCATAATTAATATTGAAATATAGTGAAATTTCGTGTCTGATGTTTTTTAATTTTGTTGTAATTTCTTTATTATTAAGAATAAATCTTGCATATTCTTCAACACATCTTAAACCTTCATTAGCTCTATTTATATTTGCATCTATTATTCGATAGTTCATAAAAAATTACCACTATGATTATATATCTATGATTATAGCTAATTTTCATAAATTTTAATAGTCTTATTTTTATGAATGACGATTTTGAGAAAACAATTTTAAAAGCACAATCAGGTGATAAATCCGCCCTTGAGGAGATAATAAAAAAAGAACAAAACAATATCTACACAACATTGTTTTACCTTAAAAAAAATGAAACAGATTTAGCCGATATTATGCAAGATGTTTTAATTAAATTGACTCAAAGAATTAAACAATTAAAAAAACCAGCATATTTTAAAACCTGGTTAAATCAAATTGTTATTAATTCATATTACGATTATCTTAGAAAAAGCAGAAAAAAAATTATTACTTTTGATCCTTTTAAAATCAACGAAGAAATAGAATTTGAAATTCCAGATAACAGCAGTAATCCGCAAAATAAAATTTTATATAATGAACTTGATTTAATTATTAAGAATGCTATTGAAAATTTACCTATTCAATATAAAATCCCTATCACACTTAGAGAAATACAGGGATTGAGTTATGATGAAATATCAGCAATTACGAAAACATCCATAGGAACAGTAAAATCAAGAATTTCAAGAGCCAGAGCAAAAATAAAAGATGATATAGATAAATATACCAGGGGGTAAATATGTTATGTCTTGATTGTTTAGATGAAGAAATTAATCGATATTATGATAATGAATTATCTGAAAATGAGCTATTTGCAATTGAAGCCAGAATGTATAAATCTGAATATACAAAAGAATACATTGATAAAAAATTTACTGAATTTTCAGCTATAACTCGTTCAATAACATCAGTTAAAAAATATTTGTATGAAAGCGCAGAAGAAGTTGTATTAAACTTATATAAAAAATTATGAAAATTTATTATTTAAGTTCTATGCCATTTGCTTTAAGTGTGTCTATAAAATTCTGAGCAGTTCTTTTTTGAACATCCATAGGAACAATTCTAAGTAATTCAACAGTTTTTGATATTACCTCATCATTGTCATACCAACGTTTACCACCATTTATCGGTTTTACTGTCTGATAAAATTTTTCTATTACATCTTTTGAAACTTTTTTTTCAATGCTCTTTAAAAATAACTCTGCTTGCTCATGGAGCTCATCTTTGTAATCTTTAAGCATATTAATAACATCCAGTAATAACGGATCATGGTCATACCATCGTTTATACTTTTGAGTCATGTATTCCTCCAGAAAAATAGTTGTCAATTATTATCATTGTCATATTTTACCCTTGTTGCATTAATTTTAAGACCTTGCAGCTTTTCTACAAAATTTTCATATCCGCGATCAATATGATTGAGCGAGCCTATTTCTGTTTCGCCTCTTGCAGCAACAGCAGCGGTAACCAATGCAGCTCCTGCTCTTAAATCAGTTGATTCCACTTGTGTGCCTACCAAATAATCCACACCTTTAATTATTGCGTGTTTTTTATTAATTATTATATTAGCACCCATTTTCCAAAATTCGGGGACATGCATAAATCTATTCTCATATAAACTTTCTGTTACTACAGATATGCCATCTGCACAACATAAAAGTGCCATAGCAAGAGCCTGAAGGTCTGTTGGAAAACCGGGATATGGTTGAGTAATAAAATTCATTGCTTTCAGTCTTTTTTCATTGGACACTTCCATTGTATTTGGATCAATTAATTTAATGTTGGCCCCCATTTCAAGAAGTTTTCCTGTAAATAAAGTCAAATGATTAGGAAATATATTTTTTATAATAGCTTTTCCTTTTGAAGCAATTATAATGCTCATATATGTACCTGCTTCAATTCTATCCGGAATGGTTGTATATTCACATCCAGTTAAATTCTCCTGTTTTACACCATTTATTATAATTTGATTAGTACCAGCACCATCGATTTTTGCCCCCATTGATTTCAAAAAATTTGCTAAATCAACTATTTCCGGTTCTTGTGCAGCATTTTGAATTATAGTTGTGCCTTCAGCTAAAATTGCAGCCATCATAACATTTTCAGTTGCTCCAACAGAAGGGATATCAAAACAAATGGTAGCACCAGTGAGTTTAGTAGCTTTTGCATATACATAACCATCTTTTATTTCACATTTGCAACCAAGTGACTCAAGGCCTTTAATGTGAAAATTGACACGTCTTTCACCAATTTTGCAACCACCAGGAAGTGCAACCTCGGCACATTTTAATCTTCCAACTAAAGCACCAAGTACAACAAAGCTTGCTCTCATTTTTGAAACATACTCTTTTTTTGCAACACAGTTAGTTAAGTTAGTAGCATCAATTTCAATTTTTTTTTGTTTTTTATCATAAAAAGTTTTGGCGCCTAATCCGTTAATTACCTCAAGCATTATTTCAACATCAGTTAATTCCGGGACATTATAAATGGTAGATTTATCCTTTGCAAGCAGGGAAGCTGCCATGAGTTTTAAAACAGAATTTTTAGCTCCACTAATTGTGACCTCGCCTGTAGCCGGGTTTGAACTTTTTATTATTAATTTTTCACTCAATTTAAATACCCTTTTCTAACTGATTTTAGTATATATTTGCTTATTTTTAAAGAATTAGCGATAAAAATAAAATTTTTGAAGGATATTTATTTATCTATAATTTTTTTATCTATTACTTTTGCATCAATTATACCTTCTTTTTCTGCAATTTTATTTTCTTTTTTAGTTTCTTCAATATCAAGTTGTTTGTTTATAACAAGTGTTTGGATTATTTGAAAAATATTACTTGTAACCAAATATAACAAAGCACCTGCAGGAATAGGAATGAACACAAACGTAAGAATAATCATAACTGGCATAATCGTACCCATAGACTTTTGGATAGCAGCTTGAGTGGCATCTTGATTTTTGTTTTGAGTTGATGCCATCATAACTTTTTGAGATAACCAAATTGTAAGTCCAAATAGCGCAACGAGCAATATTACATCATAATGAATTTGGTTTTGAGCAGGTATTGTCGGAACAACTGCAGCCAATATATCACCTCTGCGAACAAAAGTTATATTTTCAGTCTCTTTTGTCATGATATTCATAATGGAAAGTTCGGCTTTTTCCACTTTATCAAGTTGTGAAAATTTTAAATTTAAATTATCAAGTGAAATTTTAAGCTCGATTGGTTTATCTGTCTCAATTTCTCCTTGAACTCCAACGGCCTTTTGGGGTTTTTCAATTTTAACATTTTCAATTATGTTTCCGTTTGAAAGATAAACTTTAGCAGATTTACCAGCTTGAAATTGAGCATTTTTTGAAATTGAAAATTTGCCATCTAGTGATATACCAGCATTTGATTTAATAGTAGAATCTAACCTATTTATAAAAAGAAAATGTGTATTTCCAGCCATTTGAATGAAAGAAGGACTCATAAGTGCACTATAGAGCATTATGAAAACCGGAATTTGAATTAACATAGGCAAACAACCTGCAGTAGGATTGAAATTATGTTCTTTATAAAATTCCATCATTTTTTGTTGCATTAATTGAGGATTATTTTTATATTTTTCTTGTATCATTTTCATTTTTGGTGTTAATTGTTGCATATTTTTCATAGAACGTTGTTGTGACACATTCATGGGCCACAAACAAATACGCATTAATATGGTAAAAATTATAATTGCCATGCCATAACTTCCGGCAAATTCAGCCAATTTTCCAAGTATATTTATTGTTAATGTAACAAAATCCATTGTTTTCTCCTCATGTTAAAATGAATTATATATAAATTTTACTATAAACATGATAAAATCAATTTATGGAAAATAATTTTGATACAATCGTTGCAATATCAACCCCTCTTGCTCAAAGTGCCATAGGAATAATCAGACTTTCGGGAGAAAACGCGCTAAAAGTTGCACAGTCTATTTTTTCAAAAAAAATCAAAATTGGAATGATAAATTATGGTTACATAACCAATAATTCGACCAAGGTAGATGAAGTTATATTGCTTCCTTTTGTTGCTCCTCACAGTTATACCGGCGAAGATGTTGTTGAAATTCAAGCACATGGGTCAATTTCTGTCATAAATTCAATACTCGAGTTAATATTATCTAAAGGTGTCCGTTTGGCGCAAAAAGGAGAATTTACTAAGCGCGCATTTTTAAATCATAAAATCGACCTTTCGCAAGCAGAAGCCATTAATGACATTATCACATCAAAAAATGCAAAATCAGCCAAGTTTGCTTTAAATAATTTAGAGGGATATTTAAAAAATAAAATAAATGAAATTCGTATAAATTTAACCGATCTGTATTCAAAATTGATTGCTTCGATAGATTTTCCTGATGAAGTAAGTGAAGTTGATATTAATTATATCGTTTCGATATGTAACGATAACATTCTTAAGATTAATGCAATATTAAAAAATGCATCAAGCCACAATTTTATAAGAGATGGAATAAACGCATGTCTGATTGGACGTCCTAATGTCGGTAAAAGTTCACTTTTTAATGCGCTTTTAAATTACACCAGAGCCATAGTCACTCCAATCGAAGGAACAACAAGAGATACAATTAAAGAAGCAATTAATTTGAATGGTTATATGGTTAATTTTATAGATACTGCTGGTATTAGAAATAAAATTGAAGCTGATTTAGTTGAAAAAATCGGAATCGATAATTCTATAAATGCAATAGAAAATTCAAATATAGTTTTATTTTTATTCGATGATTCAAAAGATAAAATAGAAAATAATCTTCTTAATTATGCGAAAAACAAAGAAATAATATTTGTAAAAACTAAATCTGATCTTTTTGCTGCACAAAATGAAAATATTGATGATGGTGTTATTGAAATTAGTTCTATAACAGGATTTGGAATTGATAAATTAAAAGATGCAATCTATCAAAAAATTATTAAATTCATTCCTGATGATATTGATTATACTGCAAATAAAAGACAGCAATTTTGCTTAACTAATGCTAGAAATGCACTTGAAAATGTCATTAAAACATCAAATTTTAATTGTGATGATGATTTATTTGCAATGGATTTAAAAAGTGCCATACTAGCTCTTGGCGAAATAACAGGGGAAGTCTTTACAGATACCATTTTAGATGATATCTTTAGTAATTTTTGCATAGGTAAGTAAATTAATTTTTATTTTGAGCAATATATTTTGCTATCGCTTCACCCATTGACATACAGCTTTTCTGGACTCTGAGAGCGCTTTGAGCATAAAAATCTGCTCCGATAGCTTTTCCTATTATAAATAGATTATCAAAATCATTGCTAATTAGAGTATCTATCGGAAGTTCATAATTCTTTTTTACTTGAGTCATTGAGCAATTTTTATTCTGTGAATGAACATCAATTCCATAATTTGCACTAAGAACACTGTTTTTGAATTTTTTTCCAGAGATTAAATCGTCCTTAGTGTAATAATATTTTGTTTTTACTCGGTTTTGTTCTCGAATTCCTGTTTGGGTTGCAATGTTGCAAATTTGAGAATTTTCAAATCCAGGAAACATTTTTTTTACAAAATTATATATTCTCCATATGGCTTTTTTTGCTTCAATTAGTTCATTTGAAGCCATAAAAGGATTATTTTTATAATTATTAATTCTAGGACAATTAAATGCAACTTTATTATTTGTTCCAGCAACCGAAAATATTTGAAAATATGACCTATCAGTTTCTATCAGCAATCCTTCTTCAACACCTAACTTTAAATATTTGTCTAATTTCCAGCTTTCATTGTCATTCCAAGTGGAAGCTGTAGTAAAATGTAAAGTATTACTTATGTCGTCTCGAAAGGTATTGGTAATATTCTCATCATCATCTAAACTTTTTAAGAATAATTCAAATTTATTAAAGTCAACATTATCCAAAATAAATCTTAGTGAATTTTGTTGAATTATATTATTTTCTTTTAAAATTTCACATCCAGCTAAAATTGAAAATTCGGCAGAACCAGTAGCATCGACATAATAAGTCGACTCGACTGGTAATGATAATAAATTTGAATTCAATATTATATTTTCTATTAATGAATTATTTTTATTAATACTAATTATATTTGTTTCAAAAAGTATATCTAAATTCATTTTAATTTTTGAAGTTGTAAGAATATCCTCTAAAACAATTTTTAGAACTTCAGGATTGAACCAGCCATCATTACCATCTTTATATGTTGCTTGTGCATTAAATTTTTTAGCTGTTTTTACCAGTAAATTATAATATTTACAATTCAAATCTGTGGCAGATGATTTCATGATTGGAACAACCAATCCACCTGTCATTAAACCGCCCAAAAAATTATTTTTTTCTACAAGTAATGTTTTTAAACCTAAATTTGAGCAATTATAAGCACAAGAACAACCTGAAGTTCCACCCCCTATAATAATTACATCATATTTGTTTGTATAACTCATGTTTAAATTATAATTCAAATTTCATTATAATTCTATTAAAATTAATATCTAGATGTTATAGTAGTTTTAACTTAATATTGTTATAAATCGATTGGTTATGATAATGTATATTATGTAACTTGGCACTTAAAAAAATGATATAGTATATTCACTATATTATTTAATTCAACACCTCTTAAAAACGATTTTACAGACTAATTAATTATAAATGAAGATATAATTATATTTCAAATTAATTATAATGTTATAACAGTTCTTTTGTATGGATAGAATTATAATGAATAAAATCAATATATTTGTTTAAATTGTGGTGTAAACTAAGGAGAATGTAATGGAAAACACTATAACAAATATTAAAAATAATGAAAAAGTCAGATTAATGTTGGTTGATGACCATAAACTTTTTCGATGTGGCATAAAGTCACTTTTTGATTCGTCAAGTAATGTTTGTGTAATTGCAGAAGCGTCAAATGGAAAAGAAGGCATAAGTAAAATAATTGCACAAAATCCCGATGTAGTATTATTAGATTTAGAGTTAGGTGATATCAACGGTTTAGATTTAATTGAAAAAGTTTTATCTCAAAAACCAGATGTAAAATTTGTAATTTTAACTTCTCACATTAACGAACATGTTATAAACAAAGCCATGAAAATGGGAATATATGGATATATTTTAAAAGATATTAATTCTGAATTTTTGGATATGATTGTAAAATCAGTTTCAACAGGTGCAATGTGGATTGACAAAAAAGTAGTACAAATTTTACGCGAATTAAATCCAAATGTTATTCCAGTAACTCAAGTTAGCAGGTCAAGTTTTAAATCATCACATGCAAATTTAACTGCAAGAGAATATGAAGTATTAAAACTTGTTGTCGATGGCAAATCAAATCAACAAATTGCAGCTGCACTAAACATATCTGAACATACTTCAAAAGCACATGTATGCAATATTATTCAAAAACTAGTTGTTGATGATAGAACACAAGCTGCCGTAAAAGCTATTCGTGAAGGAATAGTTTAGTATCTTATCAATACCAATCGATACGTTATATTAATAATTTTATAGTTATCAATCGATTAGAAAGGAATTCAACATGAGTGAAAATTTAACCAAAGATTTGCACAAAGCAAAAGAATTTTTCTTAGAACAAATATCTTTCATTGCAAGTATTTACGAATTAAAAAATTTAATTGAAAATGACATAGAAAATATCAATATTATTGATGTTAGAAAATACGATGATTATATTGATGGACATATACCTTATGCTATTCATATTCCTTATGAGTCAATGGATGAACATTTAGTTATGTTAGAAAAAAATAAAATAAATATAATTTATTGTTATGATTATAATTGTAAACTGGGGTATAAAGCTGCATATAAGGCTGTAGAAAACGGTTTTCCGACAAAAGTATTGCAAGGAGGCTATCGTGCTTGGAAAAAAATGGATTATGATATTATAAAAACATCTGCTAATGAGTAGTTCGTGTAAACTACCCTAATGGACTATTTTTAGCTATAGTTATAAATAGTATAAAAGTAGTATTTCTATATTTGTAGAATATAGTATAATTATACACGAAATAAAAAAAAGCCCTATTAGGGCTTCAAGATTTACTAACGATACAAGACTCATTATATAACCGTTTTTGATATGTCATCAAATTCGGTTTTTTTTTAACCCATATTTAGGGCGCATTATCTATTTTATATGAAAATAATTTTTTTGCAATAGTTTTTTAAAAAAAATTTTAATTAAGTTAAAAAATTAAGAAATATTTTCTATTGTACAAAATTGTAAAAAACTTCCTATCAAATTTTCATGCCAAACGTGGATACCTTCTGGCACAGTTAAAATTGTAGGAGCAAAATTCCATATATATTTTATTCCCGATTCAACCAAAAAATTAGTAACTTCTTGTGCAACTTTATTTGGTGTAGTTAAGATTGCTATATTAATATTTGTACTTTGAATATGTTTTTTTATTGTATTTAAATCATAAATTGGTTTATTATCGACTTTTTGTCCAATTTTATGCTTATCAATATCAAATAAGGCACTTATTTCCAGCCCAAAATCGTTAAATTTTGAATATTTTGCAAGTGCAATACCTAAATTTCCAGCACCTATTATATAAGCTTTTTTTGTTATATTGCAATCAAGTACAGATTCAATTATATATTTTAATTCAAATACACTGTAGCCGACCTTACATTTACCTTTACAATTTATGTTTTTAATATCTTTTCTGACCAAAGTTTCATCAATTTCAAGTAATTTTGATATTTGAGAAGAAGTAATATTTTCAATTTTTTTCTTACTATAATCTCTTAAAATTGTATGATATTGAGTTAAACGAACTATGGCTCGTTGTGATAAATTATTTTTCATAAACTAACTCTATACTAAAAAATCGGGGCTAACGCCCCGATTAACTTTTTTGTAATTATACTACACCATTGAATGCATCAATGTACAGTTGTTTCATATCTTCCATTATAGGATAAACAGGGTTTGCACCAGTACATTGATCATCAAATGCAAGTTCAACCATATCATCCAATTTAGCATAAAAGTCTTCTTCAGATACTCCAAAGTCTTTTATTGATCGTGGAAGCTCAATATCTGCCATTAATTTATCGATTGCATCTAAAAGGAGTTGTGTTTTTTCTTCATTAGAATTTCCGCCAAGTTTTAATTCATCCGCAATTTGTGCGTATCTTTCAACTGCACAAGGATATTTATATTGCGGGAATGTAGCTTGTTTTTTAGGACAATCTGTAGCATTGTATTTAATTACTTGTCTTATTAATAAAGCATTAGCAACTCCATGGGGAATATGGAACATTGCACCTAATTTATGAGCCATCGAATGACATAATCCGAGGAATGAATTTGCAAATGCCATAGCAGCAATAGTTGCCGCATAATGCATCTTTTCACGCGCTATCGGGTCATTTGCCCCTTCATGATAAGAACGACTTAAATACTTAAATACTAACTTAACAGCCTCAAGCGCATTTGAGTTTGTAAAGTTTGTTGCCATACATGAAACATAAGCTTCTATTGCATGAACAAGTGCGTCAATTCCAGATGCTGATGTCAATCCTTTAGGCATACCATCAACAAAATTAGGATCAACTATAGCCATTGAAGGAGTAAGCGCGTAATCAGCTATGGCATATTTAACTCCAGTTTTATCATCTGTAATAATAGAAAATGGTGTAACTTCAGATCCAGTACCCGATGTTGTTGGGATTGCAACCATAAGTGCTTTTTTACCAAGTTCGGGGAGCTGGCAAATTCTTTTTCTGATATCCATAAATCTCATTGCAATATCTTCAAACACGGTTTCAGGTTGTTCATATTTTAACCACAGAATTTTAGCTGCATCCATCGGAGAACCACCTCCCAGTGCGATAATTACATCAGGTTCAAATGGTTTCATTATTGCATAAGCTTCTTCTATTGTAGACAATGTCGGATCAGGTTTAACATCAAAGAAAATTTCGTGATCAATACCTATGTCATCAAGAACTTTGGTAACTTTTTCAGCAGCGCCGGAGTTAAACAAAAATCGGTCAGTAACTATAAAAGCTTTTTTTCTACCTTGTAATTCACGGAGTGCTAAATCTGTTGCACCTCTTTTAAAATAAACTTTTTGAGGAACTTTAAACCAAAGCATATTTTCTCTCCTTTCAGCAACTCGTTTATAATTTAATAGATTTTCAACCCCTACATTACCAGATACAGAATTTTTACCCCAAGAACCACAACCTAGCGTTAATGAAGGTTCCATGCGGAAATTATATAAATCACCTATACCACCTTGACTTGAAGGTTGATTAATTAACACTCTGCATGAAGGCATTTTTTGAGCATAAGCATTAATTCTATCGCTTTTTCTTTCATCTGTATATAGTACAGAAGTATGCCCTGCGCCGCCTTTTGAAACAAGTGTATATGCCATTTCAGCTGCATGTTCAAAAGTATCAGCTTTATACATTGCTAAAATTGGAGACAATTTTTCTCTTGAAAAAGGATCATTCCAATTTACTTCTGGTCTTTGTGCAAGCAATATCTTAGCATTTTCAGGTATTTCAAAACCTGCTAATTGTGCTATTGTATGTGCACTTTGTCCGACAATTTTTGGATGTGCAGTTCCTCTTGCAGGATCTATAAAACCAAAATCAATTAATTTTTGCATTTCAATTTCACTCAAAATATGAGCACCTCGATATGCAAATTCTTTTTTAACATCTTCATAAATACTGTCAATAACAATAACTGATTGTTCGGATGCACAAATCATGCCATTATCAAATGTTTTTGACATTAAAATTGAAGAAACTGCCATTTTAATATCAGCTGTTTCATCAATCACAGCAGAAGTATTTCCGGGACCTACACCAAGTGCAGGGTTTCCTGATGAATACGCCGCAGTAACCATTCCAGGGCCACCAGTAGCCAAAATACAAGAAATTTTCTTATGTTTCATTAATTGACCCGAAAGCTCAATAGAAGGAACATCAATCCAACCTATGATGTCTTTTGGTGCACCAGCCTTGATAGCAGCATCTAAAACAATTTTTGCCGCTTCAATTGTACATTTTTTAGCTCTTGGATGTGGTGAAAAAATTATACCATTTCTTGTTTTAAGTGCTATTAACGATTTAAAAATAGCTGTTGAAGTGGGATTTGTTGTAGGAACAATACCAGCAAGAACACCTAAAGGTTCAGCTACTATTCTAATTCCATTTGGTTTATCTTCTTCAATAACACCGCATGTTTTTGTATTTTTATGTTTATTATAAATGTATTCTGAAGCATAATGATTTTTAATTACCTTATCTTCAATTACACCCATTCCGGTTTCTTCGTGTGCCATTTTTGCTAATGGAATGCGGGCTTTGTCTGCTGCAGTGGCTGCTGCTTTAAAAATTTTATCTACTTGTTCTTGCGAATAAGTGGCAAATTCTTTTTGTGCAGCAACAACTCTGTCAATAAGAGCTTCCAGTTGTTCCGAAGTTTCAACCGTACAACTCATTTCTAAATTTTCAGTTGTTGTCATACAAGTATTCTCCTTTTCGTGAAAAAAATCTCTATTTAAATTCTACTACATAATTATTAAATGTCAAGACTACACTTTATAATAAAATAGCTAATTATGATTGAATATTTTTATATATTGTGTTATTTTGAACAAAAAACTGATGTCAATATTAAATTGTAATTTAAAAGAAAGTAATCGAATCGTTTATAAATCAGCACTTAATGCTGCATTTTTTGGTGGCATTCTGGGTGGTTGTGTACAATCGTGTTCATTAATAAATAAGTATGTTAAAAATAGAGACATTGTAGATTTTTCTTTTAAAAAAGGATTGATTGCCACTGCAAAAAATGCCGGATATTGTGCTCTTTTAAGTGGTTTGCTTACTTTTGGAGTAAATTCTTTTTCAGTTTTATTTAGCAAAAAAAATGAAATACAAAAAAATTCCCAATAGTTATTTTCCAACGATTATAGATCGACTTTTCCGCATAGAGCCAGCATATATCAGATATGAGAGGGTTGTTTGCGATATAATTAATAAATTTTATTTTGACAGTAGAAAAAATAATTTAAAAATAGAAGATAAAATTAATATCGCTTGTTATATTTTTAATAGCTCGCTTTCGAGTACTAACATTGATACAAAACTTAATCAAATAATTCTTGATTTAGAAAATAAGTATTTTGTTTACAATCCTGCATCTTATCAGTATCTATCGATTAGATTTAATATTGCTCAAATGATAAATGAAATAGCGTTTAAACCTAATTTGGCACAAAGTATAATATGGTTGAAAACTATTTTAAAATCAAATGAAAATCCTGTTTTTCTTAGAAATAAGCATTCTTTATTATTTCCGATTGAAAAAATTATTTTATGTGAAGGGCAAACAGAAGAACTTTTATTGGATAATATTTGTAAAATATTTAATCTTAATTTTATGCAAGCTGGCATTAAAGTCATTGCAGCCGGAGGCAAAAACCAAGTTGCCAAGAAATTTTATCAAATGGTAGAATATACAAAACTTCCTTTTTTCATATTGCTTGACAAAGATGCTTTTAAAATTAAAGAACTAATTGAACCAAAATTAAGAAAAATTGACACTTTATATATATTAAATTCAGGAGAATTTGAAGATTTATTTTCAAATCAAATTATTAAAAATACCATTAATTTGTATCATAATAATGATTTTCAGTGTTCATTAAATGACTTTTCCACTGAACTATCTATGGTAGATAATCTTAAAATTATTTATAAAAAATACGGATATGGTGATTTCAAAAAAGCAGAATTTGCTAAATTATTGACAAATTATATAGCAACCCTTAACAAAAATGATTTAAATAAAAGTGAAATTTCTTTAATTATAGAAAGTCTTAAAAAGAACTTGAATACCTTTACTTTAAATTAAAAACAAATTAAAATTAATTTATGAAGAGAATTTTAATTTCTGGCGTAGCTGGCTTTTTGGGTGTAAATCTTGCACTAAAGCTTCTTGAAGATGAAAATAATTTAGTGTATGGAGTGGATGATTTTTCTTGCTCTTCAATTTCTAATTTATATCGCATTTTAAAAAACGAAAGATTCAATTTTCTACAACAAAATATATCAGACAGAATTACGGTTAATGTTGATGAAATATATCATTTTGCCGGCTGTGGTGATTTATGCAAATATTATGATAACAAATACCTATATTGTTGTGATAGTATAAAAAATATCAATTCAATTTTAGATTATGCCTATTTTTCCGGTGCTAAAATTCTTTTTACTTCAGGTTTTATCGATAAAAACTTTAAATTAAACGACTTAAATTTATATTATAAATTTCAGAAATTTATAAATGAACTCATTTTAGAATATTCTAATTTTAAAAAAATTGATATCAAAATTGCTCAAATTGATAAGATATATGGTCAAAATGTTGTTTTTTTCGATAAAAGATTCATTCCTGATACAATTATAAAGTCCTTTAACAATGAAAATATAATTTTAGATTATAACTATGGACATTATTATACATTTTGCGAAGATACTGTTTGCGGGTTTATTAAAATAATGAATAATTATTTGGATGAAAAAATTATTGATGTTGCATTTCCAAATATATCATACGATTTTGATATAGCAAAACTTATTGTTAATTTTACTAAATCTAAATCTAAAATTATTGTTAAGAACAATATTCAAATTGATCCCATTTTTACACCAAATATTGATATTTTAAATTCAAAATTGGATTTTAGATGCAAAACACCTGTTCTTGAAGGAATTTCAAAAACAATAGATTTTATAAAACTAATGTATTTTACATAAAAAAAGCTCCCTAAACTAGGGAGATTTCTACTTGGTACATAGAAAGGAAGGAAAGGTTAGGAAAAATGTAGGTGTGTGTAAAATTATTATCAGAGCACAGCAGACAAAACTATATATAAAATATATATAATATTTATATACCATATCTTATAAATTTATAACCTAAATTTAAATTAATAATATCAAATTTACAATTCTTAATGTTAAATATAACACTTAATTTATTATAAAATTTTTTTTTCAGATTTTACACTAATTTAGAAATAGTAATTTTTACACTAAAAAATATGTCCAAAAATATTATCATTTCTGGTCTTGAGACCTTTAATGCTTTGTGATAAAATATAAATAGAGCATACTATATACAGGCATTCAACAATGTTAAATTCGGAAGTTAATGATTACTATCGAAGTTATTTCGGTTCTTATTTTGCTGATTATCTAAAAAATAAAGAGCAGCAAGATAAAAGACTAAATCTTATTCTATTTATTTTTATTATAGGCATATTTCTTGCCAGCATTGGATTATCAAAACCAATCTTTGCAAAAAGTGATCCGAATATTATTAAAACAGCAAACACTGGCCAAGAAATATATTTGTATAAAAATTTTAAAGAAAATATAGAAAATAAATATGCAGGTTCTTATATATCGTTTCCATATCAAGGCATAGCACATATAAAAAAAGTTAAATATATTAACTCTAAACCAATAAAAATCAACATAATCGAACTAAACACAAAAGTTAATCCTAATTTAAAAATTAAACCACAAATTGCATCAGATAAATTAAATTCAAAAAAAACAGTTAGGAAAATAGCTCAGAAGGATCAAGCAATAATTGCTGTAAACGGAGGATTTTTTAAACCAACAACCGGAGTACCTCTTGGAGCTTTAATGATAGATGGAGAAGTATTAAGTGGACCAATATATAATAGAGTGGCAATAGCAATTTTTGAGAACGATAATAATACAAGTTTTAAAATGTCTAATGTATATTTTGATATTACTGCATATAGCAAAAATCATGTATTGAAAATTGATAATATAAATCAACCAAGGATGCTTTCTAGCTATACACTTATGTATACTTCAATATGGGGAGAATATTCACCGCCACCCCCTAAAAATGGCTATAACATGCTCATTAGAAATGGACAAGTTATAAAAATATCAGCAAATCCAATTAAAATTGAAAAAAATGACATAATTATACAATCAAGTAAAGAAAAAATATCAACCATTGGAAAAGATAGGGAAATTAATGTTAAAATTAAACTTCCTGATGATTTAAAAGAAGCAAGTCATATAATTGGAGCAGGACCATATCTTGTAAAAAATTCTGAAATTTATGTGGATTACAAAGAACAAAAACTTCAAGCAATAAGTGGGAAAAATCCAAGAAGTGCAGTTGGATATAATTCAGACGGAACATTTATAATTGTGACTGTTGATGGTAGAGAAAAAACTTCTGTTGGAATGACACTATATGAACTTGCAAAGTTAATGAAAAATTTAGGTTGCGAATATGCAATGAATTTTGATGGCGGATCATCAAGCGCACTTTATGTAAATGGAAAAATTGTCAACAATGCAATAAATTTAGAAGGCATAGCAGTGTCTAATGCTTTAATTGTAAATGAATTTAATCCCAATGAAATGCAAATATCGACAGCTCAAACAGACAATATTGCCTTAAAGGCTAAAGGAATATAACGTAGAAGGTCCGATGCTAATACAGAATATTCGCTCAGAGCTTTTGATGCTATTTCACCTGCTAAACCATGTATATAAGCAGCAGCACAAGCAGCATTTTCTAATTGAATACCTTGAGCGCAAAATCCTGCAATCATACCAGTTAATATATCCCCACTCCCTGCTTTTGCAAGAGCAGAATTACCCGTATGATTTATAAATATTTTTCCGCTTGGAATTGAAATAACAGTTTCATGTCCTTTTAATAACACTATACAATCATACTCCTTACTTGCTTCCCAAGCCCATTTTGCTCTATTTTGTTGAATTTCTTTTGCATCTACTCCCATCAATCTGGATAGTTCTAAAGGATGTGGGGTGATAATAGAATTTAACGGGAAGGAATACGTTTTATGTGTAGCTAAAGCATTTATTGCATCGGCATCAATAATTATTGGTATATATGAATTTTTATTTTTTTTCATAAAATTCGTTACAAGCTCACTTACGCCACCAACTTGGTTTAATCCACAACCTATTGAAACAACATCATAATTGGCTATACCATTCAAAAATTTTATCGCATCCTTTGGTATTGTGCCATAAGCAGATTGTCCTAAATCCAAATATGTTATATCAGGAGTTTGTGACGCAACCATATTAACAACATCAGAACAACTGGCAAGCATAGAATATCCCGCACCAACTCTAAGTGAAGATATCGAACTTAAATATGCAGCCCCTGGATACTGACAAGAACCTGCTATGTTTAAAACATGCCCAAAAGTACCTTTGTGTGAATTTTGAATTCTTTTAGGTATCATATTTAAAACTATTTCTTTTCCCAGAACTTGTATATCTGCAAATTGTTTACCTGACATTTTTCTCCTTTATAAATCCGTATCTAACTGTCTTATTGCTTCATATACAACAATTGCAACCGAGTTTGATAAATTTAAACTTCTAGTTTCCTTTTTCATTGGTATTGTAGCACAATATTCTTTATTTATGTCTAAAATATTTTTGCTCAAACCTCTTGTTTCAGGACCAAATACCAAAAAATCACCCTCTTTAAATTTTATATTAGTATATTTTTTATCAGTTTTTGTCGTAAAATAATAAAAATTTGAGGTATTGTATTTTTTGGTAAGCTCATCTAACGAATGCACTTGTTCAATATCAAGTTTATCCCAATAATCAAGACCGGCTCTTTTTAAAAATTTATTATATAAACTAAACCCTAATCTTCTAACAAGAAATAAT
>CALUWK010000004.1 GCA_944324475.1 Candidatus Gastranaerophilales bacterium | reverse complement strand
GATGGTGTAATATTGCCTTTTTGAGCTCTTAAAATCCAACCTGTATACAGAGTTTCAAAATGTTTTAATTCGATAAATCTTGCAATTGATTTCATTGATAAATCTTCTAAAACAATTTTAGAAACAGGATGTTGAGCGCTATATGCACTAATTACACCTTCCATAACCGCATTCATAACTTTATCATCTGTTTTAACATATACAAAAGTAAAGAATGAATCGTTGTTGTTAATATCTAAATCTGCTTCGGCATTATAGTGCAAATACCCCGGTCCAACATTTGTATCAGTAGAAATTGCAGCTTTTAGAGATTCATTTTTTAATTGTTTTTCCCAAAGAGTTGTTCCAAAGAATTCATCTCCAAAATATTCTACAAAATGTTTATTTTTGCCCATATTTTTAGCTTTTACATTAAATTTAGCTAATTGTAGAGCTTCATTTTCTTCAATATTGCTGTTTAAAAATTCCTTTTGAGCGTCCAATGAAGCATTCATCAATTCTTTTACTTCTTCTTTTGAAATACCTAAGAATAATAAAGTAAATATTGTAGCGTCATCAAAAATTGAAAATCTTCCGCCAACATCATCATGAACGTAGCCTGATAATTTAATTTCACCGGAATCAACTATTCTTCTTAGAGCAGATTTTTCTGAATTTTTATCAGTCATTGCAACAAATTGGCTTGATGTATCATTATTTCCTGTATAATCTTGAACAGCTTTTCTTGCTTTTTCATAACCAACAGTAGTTTCTAATGTTCCGCCTGATTTTGAAACAACTAAAAACAAGGTTTTATCTAAGTCAAGTCTTTTAATCCATCTATCAAAACTCAAAGGCTCAACTGATGAAAAGAAATGAACATGCTCATCTATTCCTAATAATTTTGTGATATTTTCAGTCGTATGACGAGAACCGCCGATACCTAAAATTGCAATATCAGTATATTTACCTGCTTTTGCGGTTTTTACCATTTCTTCCATTTTATCCAAATTTGCTAATTGAATATTAGGTAATTTTTCAATCCAATTTAAAAACATGCCATCTTTTCCGGCACGAGATTTAATATCTTCAACTGCCTTAGAAGCGAATTCCCTAAATTGACCGCAACAACATTTTTTAACTACTTCAACTGTTGAATTTGTCATATTATCCTCCAAAAAAATAATAATATATCTATTATAATCCGACAAATATAACACAAATACAAGATTAATTAATTTAACTTGTTTTATGATTTTGAAGTTAATTCATAAATTTTATCACAATGATACTTTATAGAAGCGAGAATATTAAAATCAAGCCCTTGAGGCAGCTTACCTTCCATACCGCAATCTGCAAGCGTTGGTAAATTATTATCTTTTTTCTTTCTGTGAGCAGTACCTACAGGTTCTTTCTTTCTTTGAAACAAATAAGCCTTTAGTGTATATTCAACAAATTTTTCTTCTAAATGAGGATATTCATTTGACCTTAATAATTTTAAAAAATAATCAGAAAAAGGTTTATATGCTACATGCCCGCTCTTTATATCTTTATTGCTTTTTAACTTATAGCAAAAATCTTCTACATCTTTTAAATTTGCAACATCATAACCTACTATTTGAATTTCACCTTTATACCCATTGTTCTTTGATTTAAATTCAGGATTTGATAAATCAATATCTAAATGCAAGGCCATATATCCCGTTTCTTTCGAACGCTGAATTACTTTAATTTTAGGCAAACCAAAACGTCTTTCATTGACTGCTTCACACAACCTTTCCAAATCTTTGGTTTTAAAATACTCCCATTTTTCAGGTATGCCAACAGGCTTATAATTTTCTATTTTAGTTATATTAAGCCTCCCTGCCCGCACTTCTTTAATTAAAACATCAATTATTTGTGTTGTTTTATCACTATCTGGTCGCCTTAAAATAACTCTTGCCCCAATAATATCAGAACAAACTTTTTTTATATCGTCTTCATTACTTGGATTAAAAACTTTTTTTAAATCCGAAGTTATAGCACTTCCTAATCTACTTGCAGCCTTTTCTCTAATACTATCAGGAGTTTTAACTCTTGTTGAAATTCTTTGAATAGGAGCATCCGGATTTCTATCAGATACTATATAAGGTATCAAACTTTCTTTTAAAACTCTTTTTAAATATTCAGAGGGAACATCGGCGTTATTATACACTGTTTTACACACATCAAGATTATCAAATGCTTCCAGTAAGCTTCTGTTTAATTTTTCCGAAGAAGTAAAGCTGACAGTATCCTTGGATAAAGGTGCTAAATTAGAATATTTCTTGTGTTTATAATTATCATAAAAAACACTCGACCTGTTAATTGTTACAAGCTTCATAAAAGGATATACACGATTTTGTAATTGCATAATTTTTTCTCCAAATATACAAAACCCTATTAAAAAAAAATTTGCCAAAATAAATATAAAAATTTTTACAATTATATACAACTTATTTACAACTATAAAAAAATATTGCAAAATAAGGTTATGGGTAAATGTAAAAAAAGAACTCTCTATAGGTCGAATTTTTCCTCAAATATATCCTTTATGACCAGAGAAAAAGCTGTTAACAACATACTTAGAACAATTACCGAACATTCAGGTAAAAATAAAAAAAAGACAGATTATTCTTTTAAAAAGGTGTTAAGCACAATTAGTCTTTTTGGTATTTCAGCAGAAGAATTATCTGAAGCTGGAGTTCCTTATGAGAATTTATGCGCTCTTGGTTCTATTATCAATTAAGCCTTATAATTTTTTCTTGTCCCTATTTTTGGGCTAGATTCCGCATTTAACATCTGAGGTTCATTTTGAATCATCTCCGATTGATTTGAGCTTGGTGAATTTTCCTTATTTTCACCTATTGCCTTATTCACCAGCTTTGTAACATTTGAACCTATTAACATGCTCCCTACCGCATCACCAATTTTAGCGCCAATAGCACTTCCTGCTCCAGGACAAATTACAGTACCTATCGCACTGCCTACCAATCTGCCTAATGCACTACCTGCAGCATAAGAAAAGAAATTGGAACCTATTTTTAAAATTGATTTTCCTGTCTGTTTTAAACCTTCAACAAATCCTTTTTCTTTAAAAGTAGGTATAATTTTACCTGTTATTTCAGGTATGGCTTCAATAGCAGTCATAGCTATTACAATAGGATTCTTTACTTCGTTTTTGAAAAGTTTTTTAGCATTATCCTTCAAGCCTCTTTCTGCTGCTTCTTCTACTATAAGTTTACCACTTTTTAAAGCAGCATCTGCACTATTTAAAGATTTAGTTGCTTCTTTGCTTCTTTCTTTAATTGTATCTAATGTCACTTTTTTATCTTGACTTCTAAAAAGATTTAAAAATCTTTGAAAAACGGAAATATTCTCCTTGGCCGCTTTTTTAGCTAACTTACTTGCATTTTTTGATAATTGCCTATATTTTTCATAATTTTCAGTTAAAGTAGCTGCCTTAGTGAAGCAATCACTCTCAAGTATTCCTTGCATTTTTTTAAAGTCAGCTTTTCTGCAAGCTTCAAGCGCATTTTTCACACCGCCATTTCTTCTAACTGATCCTAATGCTCCGACTCCGGTCGTAACAACTGGAAAAGCTAAATATGAAGCAGCAGTAAAAGCTGCAGATGACTTTACTTGCTCATCAGACATAATAAACTCCTTAAATTTATAAAGTATTTTTATAATTAAAAATTGCCCGAAAATTTAATTTTTTTTGATATTATTAACTTATGGAATACAATTTAAAACACTTTGCATATATAGGTGACGCTGTTTGGGAACTTTTCATAAGAGAATTGGTTATTAAAAAAACTTCCCTGCAAAACAAAATGCATCAATTAACAACTAAATATGTCAACGCTCAAGCTCAAGCAGATATTTTAGAATTAATCACAGAAAAATTATCAAATGAAGAATCAGAAATTCAAAAAAGAGGCAGAAACCTTAAAATCTCTATAAATAAAAAATCCAACCCCAAAATTCATGCTCTTGCAACATCATTTGAAGTTTTAATCGGTTATTTATATTTAAACAATAAAGAAAGATTAAAAGAAATTTTAGATTTAATTAAACCCAACTTAAAAGATTTGATATAATAAAAATATGGAAAAAAATATTAAAGAAGAATTTATATCAACGCTATCCCATGAAATAAGAACTCCCTTAACAAGTATTAAAGGCTTTAGTCAAACTATGCTTTCTTCTTGGGATAAATTATCGGATGAAAAGAAAAAAGAATTTTTAAATATTATTTTAAACCAGTCTCAAAGGCTGATTAATCTCGTTGAAAATGTTTTAAATGTTGCAAAAATAGATTCCGACTCTGAAAATTTTATTCCCGTTAAAATCGATGTTAATCAAATTACACAAAATTGTATCAACATAGTCCAAATGGCACATAAAGATTTTATTTTTAAATTTGAACAATCCAAAAACAAACTTTTTTCGCTTGCAGACAATGATAAAACTCAACAAATTCTTATTAATATTCTGGATAATGCCGCAAAATATTCAAATAATTCAAAAGTTATTGAAATTAAAACATTCAATAAAAACGATTATAATATTTTTTCAATTAAAAACTACGGATCGTATATTAAAGATGAGGACATAAAAAAAATATTTGATAAATTTTACAGGGTTGAATCTTATATTTCATCTGCCACGCAAGGAAGCGGTCTCGGATTATATATTGCAAAAAATCTTATAGATAAAATGAACGGAAAAATTGAAGTTATATCATCCAAAGAGGAAATGTTCTGCGAATTTCAAATCTACTTGCCTGTATATGAAGTTGAAAAACTGACAAAAAACATAAAAATTTAAGGAGATTTATCTTGTATAAGTCGGAAATTTTAATAATTTCAAACAGAAAAGAATTTTCAATTAAATACAAAAAAATAATTGAAAACTTAAATCAAAATGCAATAATTGCAAAAGACTTGTCAGATGCAATTTCTACAATACAAAATAAAGAAGTTGAATTTATAATAATTTCAGACACAATCAAAGAAAAATTAAGCAGTTTTATAAAAAAAATAAGAATTTTAACATATAATGCTCGTCCGATTATAATTGCAATATCAAAATCAAGTGATTTAGATGACAAATTGGAAACTCTGGAAGCCGGAGCGGACGATTTTTTGGGAGAAGAAATAACAAAACAAGAATTTCAAATGCGATTCAAAGCCCACCTTAGAAGATATATTGAAAGTTCTCTCAACCCGATTACAAAAATAATTAACAAAAATATAACACTAAAAGCACTTAAAAAAAGTTTTTCCGAAAAAAAATCATGTTCATATTTGCTTATAAAAATAAAAGGAATAAACACATACAGAAAAACTCATGGCGAAATTGCATACGAAAAAGTTTTGCAGACACTTAGTGCCATTATAAATTCAACATTGGGTCAAGATGATTTTATAGGACATATAACAGATAATGAATTTATTTTAATAACAAACATTCTACAAGCAGAAAAAGTGGCTTCCTTCCTTGTTTTTGCATTTGATAACATTTTAAATAAATTTTATTCAACCGATGAATTTGAAAATAACTTTACCATTCAATCCGATGAAACAAAACAAGAAACAAAACAAGCTCTTATGAGACTTAATATCTCCGCTATGGAAAAAAATGAAAACGAAAACGACTACAGAGAAATTATTAACAACCTAAATAACTTAATAGAACTGTGCAAAGATTCCCTATCTTCAACTTACGTTATAGACAGAATAAAATTAAAAGGCAAAGTCATAAAAAAAGAAAAAAAGAATAAAGTATTAATACTGGAACCGGATGAAGCATTATCCTGCCTTTTAAAAAACGTATGTGAGCTTGAAGGAATTAAAGCCGAAATAGCTTCAAACAAAATAGAATTTGAAAAAATATATGAAATATTTAAACCAAATGTTGCAATAATTGACTGGGGCAACAAAGAAAACGAAAATCATCTTGAAATTGCCAAAAAAATTTCAAAAAACAATATTAAAATCATCTTTTCATCATCATACCTAAATAAAAAAGAAATCTTAAAAGCAGGTGCGGACTTATATTTGCCAAAACCTTACGAAATTGACGACATAATAAATTGGATTAAAAAATTCCTTAATTAACTATTTTTTTCTAATAAAATCCAAAACAGCATTTATAAATGTTAGCGGATGTACCGGACACCCCGGAATATATAAATCTACTTTATATTTATCTAAAAATTCTCGATTTATTTCGTTTGCTTCTTGAAAAACACCACCCGATAAAGCACAAGCACCGCATAAAACAACAATTCTCGGTTCAGGTGTAGATTTATAACAATCTTCAAGAGCGTATGCCATATTTTTAGTTATAGGCCCCGTTATAACAATACCGTCTGCGTGCCTTGGAGAAGCAACAAAATCTATTCCGAAACGACCCATATCAAAATTAGCGTTTCCTGCTGCATTCAATTCCATTTCACAACCGTTACAACCACCAGCTGAAACCTGCCTAAATTTAATTGAACGATTAAATATTGAATAAATCTCTTTTCTCACTTCAATAGCTCTTTTATGATAGGTTTCTGAATCTAGTCCTTCGGTTACGATTAATTTTTCTTTTTTATCCACACCTAATTTATAGTATGAAGAAAAATTAATTGAATTATTTTTACAAATATTTTTACAAGCACCACATAAAGTACACTTTGAAAGATCAATAGATAAAGGATTAATATTTAAAGCCCCTGTCGGGCAAATACCCTTACACATACCGCATTTATCACAATTTGAATTATCCAAAACGGGTAATCCCCTAAATTGACTTCTCATCGGAGCATTTTTAATGTCTGGAATATATTGTTTCTTTTGATATAACTTCATTTTTAAAGTATCAAACATAATTATTTTCCTTATTTATAAATTTACTATAAATCAAATCCACAATAAGAAAGGTCAAAGCCTTTGTTGCATAATGGAAAATCAGATATGCCATTATTTCTTACTGCCATAGATAAACCATACCAATTATTAAAAGACGGATCTTTTATTTTATAACGAGAAAGCCTGCCTTCACCGTCGGTTGTTGCAACATGAACGAGCTCCCCTCTCCAACCTTCAACTATACTTAGTGCGAAACTGTTTGGAATCAAATCTTTCTTTTCAACGCAAAGCTTTTCAGTTTCACAATCTTGAAGCTTCTTTAAAAATTTTTTAATAAACAAAATCGATTCAATTATTTCTTTATATCTTATTTTAAATCTAGAATAAGCATCATTTGTAGCTTTAAAAGATTTTCTTTCAAAATCTTTATAAAATTCATCACAAAAATCAAATCTGCTATCCAAATTTATCCCACAAGACCTTCCAATCATTCCAACAAGATTTAATTCTTCTGCAACCTCTTTACTTACATTGCCTGTCTTTTCGAGTCTTGACATAACGGTTGAGCTTTTAAGAGTAACTTTTGTCATTTTTTCAACTGTATTTTTAACACCGTCCAGTGTATCCACAATTTTTTTGGATAATTCATTATTTATATCAAAATTAACTCCGCCAACTGTAATTAATCCTCTGCCAAATCTGCTTCCTGAAATTTCAAGCATAGTATTAATAACTAAAGTCCTAGTAACCCCATAAACCTCTTTTCCCATTAAATAAGCAATATCCCCCAATATTGCCCCTAAATCACCTATATGAATTGCAACTCTTTCCATTTCAAGCGCTATTCTTCTTATTAATTTTGCCCTTAAAGTTATCTCCATTCCGCATAATTCTTCCATAACCTGAGAATATGCCATATTATATGCAATAACACTATCACCGCAAATGGATTCAGCTAATTGGTTTGAAGGTTTTTTTACCATTAAATCTTCAACACCCCTATGTTGATAACCCAACATAATTTCTAAATTATAAACTTTTTCGCCTTGGCACATAAACCTAAAATGCCCTGGTTCTATTACGCCGGCATGAATAGGGCCTACTGCAACCTGATGTGTTTCTTCGCCTTCCATCTCAAAAAATTCATAATTGTCCTGATTTTTTCTTACAGGCTTTAACCAAGGATGAGCCAAAGGTTTTATATTAAATTGTTCATAAAATTCTCTTTCGAACATGTGATATTGATGATTATCTTTTGCAATAGATTCATATTCCTTTACATTTTTATCAACTAAAGCAGAGCTTACAAGCAAATCACCTTTCTCATCGTCAGCTAAAACTACAAATAGCTTTATATTTTGACCCCAATCGGAACCGAAAAAAGAAACAGGTCTTAAATTCGTCGCCGCCAACTGAGCCCTCAAAACACCAAAATCAACTGTCGGTATATCAAGAAGATTAATTCTTTGATTATTTTTCATTATGTAATAGTCCATTTTATATCTCCTTAACCTACAACTGTATTTCTTATGATTGTATCCAAAAATTCAGGCAAATATACACCCAAAACAAAAGCTATTGTTAATAAAACAACTTGCGGAACATACATTGAAACTGTGACTTTAGAAAGATTTTTCTTTGCAATTTCAAATCTTTCTTCGTTTCTTTCCTTGAAAACCATTTTAATAACCACTTTTGCCATTGCATACAAAATTATGGTCAACAAAAACAAAAACAAAGCGCAAAGTATATAATGCTTCTGAATAAGCATTGCCTTAACCGTTAAAAATTCACTTATAAATAGCATACTCGGAGGAAATGCACAAATTCCCAAAAAAGATGCCACCCATAACCAAGCTGTTTTTCTATCTATTTCAGATAAAGCACAAACGGATTTAATTTTTTTTGTTTCAAATAACTCCAAAATATTTCCCGAAGTTAAGAAATAAGAAGCCTTAATTAAAGAATGCCCTATTAAATGTATAATCAAGGCATAGTATGCTATACCTCCAAGTGCAGCACAAATTGCCAAAATACCCATATTTTCAATAGAAGAATAAGCAAGCATTCTTTTGTAATTTGTAGTATGGTATAAAAATACGGCAGTAATAAACAAAGATAAAAAGCCCATGAACAAAAGAACAATTCTTGCATAAGTATAACAATTTGCAGCAAGCATTACTTTGTATACATTTAAAATAACCAAAAATGCACAATTTAAAAGTGTTGCAGATAACAAAGCAGACACAGGACTCGGAGCCTCTGAATGAGCATCCGGAAGCCAAAAATGAACTGGTGCAAGACCCATTTTAGTACCCAACCCAAATAAAATAAACACAAATGAAACATTTAACCAAAAATGATTAAATGATTGAGCATTATTTAATAAATCCGTATAATTTAAAGAATTTAAATTACCTTCAGCAACTGTTAAAAGGATAATTCCAACAAAAGCAAGAGCAATACCAATCGAACAAATAAACACATATTTCCATGCAGCTTCAATAGAATGTTTAGTCTTATTAAAATAAATTAAATATGCACTTGCCAACGTTGTTCCTTCAATAAATATCCAAGCCAAACCTAAGTTATTACTCAAAATCCCGCCCGTCATAGAAAGTACAAAAATTAATAGCATTGTTGCATAGTGCATTATTTTTTTATCCGAAAAATTTAAATTCTTACTATAACCATTATTGTAAATAGCAACAGCCAAAAAAACTACCGACAATATCAAATAAAATATTATATTTGAGGAATTTAAACTAAAATATTGATTATTCAACAGTTGCTCAGGTTTTATAAAATAACAAATGCCACAATATAAATGCAACATTGCATATATATTAATCAAAATATTATTTAAAATTTTATTCTTTGCAAAAAACAAAATAACGCAAAAAACTATTGGTAACAATAAAACTACACTAATCATTATATTCACAGTCCTTTAAATCCGATAAATGTGCTACTTCCATATCTCCAAGTTCAGTATTTATTTGTGAAACAAATAAACCTAATATATAAATTGCAATAAATACATCCAACAAAACACCGATATTAACAAGCATAGGCATTTCTTTTGCAACAGACAAAGATAAAAGAAAAATCCCATTTTCCATTGTTATAAATTCAATAACATTGGATAAGATTTTGTGCTTAATCGTAATTAACCACAAACTTATAACTATAACTGCCAAAGCTATACCGAAACAAAACGGATTAATCATTGATAATGATGGAATTTCAACAACGGATAACATAAATCCACCAAACAAAATTATACTGGAAATTAATAAACAATAAAAATGTGCAATATTAGCGTCCGTATCACGGTTTGAATGTGTCTTTTTTAAGACCTTATTTAAAAATAAAGGAATTAATATTGCTTTTACAACAAGTGTTTCGATTGTTAAAAAAGCTATTAAATGCCAAGGTAAATGAGAAAATGCAGTCGCACAAATCAAAAACAATAAAATCCCCTGAACAATAATTGTTTTAACGTGAGCTATCAATCTACTTGTTGCAGAAAGATAAAGCATAGTTAAACCAAATAATATTATAAAACCGTTTTCCACAACGTTCTCCTTTAAATCCCATATATCTTAACAGCCGCCAATGACGCAACAATTAACGCAAAAGACGACATTACAAATACAAATTCAAACACATGACTCATTCTAAGTCTTGCTATTGCAGATTCAAGCGTTCCTATTATTACCGCAAGCAAAATTAAGGTCAACAAAAATAGTCCTATACTCGCCTTAAGTCCCAAACCAAGAGGAATGATAAGATTTGCAATTAAAGCCATTAAAATAACCATTTTCATCCCGCTTGCCCAAGTTATAAGGACCAAATCAATTCCTGAGTTATCTAAAATCATTACTTCATGAATCATGGTAAGTTCAAGATGCGTCGTAGGGTCGTCTACAGGTACTCTTGAACATTCAGTTAACAACATTATAAATAAAGCAAATACAGCCATAATTACTATTAAAACACCAAATGTTCCGTTTGATTTTATTACATCCGTAATTGAAGCAAAAGTATAATTTCCGCTTAAAACAATTAAAGAAGCTAAAATTATAAAAAATGCAGGTTCAACAATAGTTGTAAAACAAGCTTCTCTGCTTGCTCCCATACCTTCAAAACTGCTTCCAGTATCCATAGCTGAAATTAAAGCGAAAAATTTTCCCAAACCTAATATATACGAAAAAATAACAAATGCGCCAGCAACATTAATAATAGAATAACATTGAATCATTGGAACAAATAAGCCGGCAAACAAAGTTGTTGCAAACACGACAACAGGCGCAAAATTAAATATCCAAGAAGTTGTAGAACTTATTGTTCTATTTTTTTTGAAAAGTCTTATTGTATCAAATAAAGGTTGAAATACAGAAACACCCTTTCTTCCCGCCCAAAAAGCTTTTGTTTTTTTAACTATACCTATTACAAAAAACGGCATAAATAAAAGAATTAAAATATTAAATAAAATTAACATTATGTTTTTATCCATTTTCTCATCCCAATATAACTACACAAACAAGTGCCAAAGCAAGAAATATAAGCCCATATGTTATATATTGCTGTATATTCCCGTTTTGAATTTTTTCAAATTTTGCAAAAAATGTCTCAAGCGATTTAAACAAAGGTTTCAAAAAATACGCTTCCTCTACATCTTCCATGCGCATCTCAAAATGAGCATCACAAGGAAAAATAGTCTTTGGCTTCTTAATATCAACTACCTTTTTAAATAAAGGTGTAAGCATTGTAATAAAAGGAGAAGCATACGATGAAGCACTATATTGCATTTTGCTTGTTGGTTTATTATAACCACAACCCCAAGTAACATATTTTTCATTTTTATTTTTAAATAAATATTTAAATCCAAACAACACAAAAATTAAAACAATTAAACCAAATGCACACAAAGAAATTATTTGCATCAAAGAAATAATTTGGGTAGCATCAAATAAACATCTGTCAACAAATATGCTTACAGGCTTTAACATGAAATCAAAAATAAATTGAGGGAATATCCCTATTAAAAGAGTAAACAGAGCCAAAACTGACATTGGAAAAATAAATGAAATTGTAGTATCTTCTTTAACTTCGCTTGCCTCTTTGCTTCTAGGTTCACCTAAAAATACAACACTAAATGCTTTTGTAAAACACAATATTGCCATAGTGCCAACCAAAGCAAGTCCTGCTATTGAAAGAATTAAAGCTATAAACATTGAGATATTATCAACCATTAATCCCTTCAACATTCCAAAATATATTAAAAATTCACTTATAAAACCATTAAAGGGTGGAAGTCCACATATAGCAATAGAAGCAATCAAAAACAGTAACGCTGTTTTTGACATAGGTTTAATTAAACCACCCAATGTTTCAATATCTCTTGTATGAGTTTTTGTATAAACAGAACCCGCTGCTAAAAATAAAAGTTCCTTAAATATAGAATGATTCAGAATATGTAAAATACCGCCTGCAAATCCTAAAGTTGCAACAATAGGGCAATTATAAGCCAGACCCAACATACCAACGCCTATACCTATACCAATTATTCCAATATTTTCGATACTATGATATGCCAAAAGTCTTTTTATATCATGCTGACTTATTGCATATAAGACACCGTATAATGCAGATATAACCGAAATTATCAAAACAAAATATCCTATTTGAACTTCAGGATGAGAAATAAAAGTTAAAACTCTTAAAATACCATATATTCCGGTCTTTATCATTACACCGCTCATCATAGCAGACACATGACTCGGCGCAGCAGGATGTGCGTCAGGAAGCCAATTATGAAACGGGAAAAATCCCGCTTTTATTCCAAAACCCACAAAAGCCAGCACAAAAACTAAATTTGCCAACATTGGATTTACATTAAATGCATCCGTAAATTGTGAAAAATTAAAGCTTGATGTTTGAATTGAAAATAAAGCAAAAGCTACTATAATAAATATAATGCTAACATGCATATAAACCAAATATTTTATTCCTGCTTTTATAACATCTTTTTTCTCGTGTTCAAATATAACAAGGAAAAATGAAGATAAAGACATTATCTCCCACACAATCAAAAAAGCTAAAGCATTTTGAACCGTAACCACCAAAAGCATGGAAGCAATTAATACGGGCAAAAATAAACAATGTGCAGTAATATTTTTACCTTTTAAAATATAATTTTTTAAATATCCGTTAGAATAAATCACTGCAAGAAAAGACATAACGGAAATAACCACAACAAAGAAAGCAGACAAATAATCCATAGAAAATACTAAATTCTGAAACATTACCCCAAAAGACAACATATCAGAAAGTCTATCACCTGCAAAAACCCTTACAGCATCAATCAAACAAAAACAAGCTGCAATAAAAGTCATAAATGAAACAAATTTTAATTTATAATCTTGTTTTTTCAATAAAAGCGAAATAAAACCACCCAAAAACAAGGCAACAATTCCTATAAAAAAATTCTCCATATATCCTCTTTTGTTAATAAAATCAGCTAACGAAAATAATTTTGTATCAAAGAAAAATCATAATCAAGAAAAAAATCTAATAAAGAAAAATTATTTTTTTCAAGATATAATTCATTAAATTGAACTTATTGTAAATTTTCATTAAATTTTTTTTCTATTAGAAACAAACATAAAATGTTTGAAATATCATAAATAAAGATACAAGTGGTAAGATAAATTACCAGAGGGAAAAATGAAAATCCAACCAGTTAATTGTTACACAAATAAATCATACAAGACAAAAAAATCTACTCCGCAAAATAAAAACAACTCAAACGATAACATCATGAGTTTTTGTGGTAATTTTTTGCCAAATCCGATTAAATATCTGCGCGAAAGAGATAAAAAACGAAGAGAAGAAAATCTACGAATAGCAACAGAAATGGCAGAAGAAAGAAACAGGCAAATGATAGAAAAAACGGGCGACGGAAAAATAGATTACGTTCCTCTGTGTTATCCGACAAATATTATACGGTTTTCAAGGTCTGTTGCTTGGAGGTGGGAATTAAAGTCACCATACTTGGATGATAGTTTTTTTAATGATGAAGACTATGCAAAAAAACCTTCCGATTTAATGTTTGCCCACATTGTAAGTGCAGAAAGAAATAAAACCGAAAACGGTGAAAAAAGTTATTTGGATGCTGATGATTTTACTTGGCACTACGATCCTGAAAAAAAAGAAGCATGGACATGGATGTTAAATCCCGAAGTATATACGCCTTATTATATTGGATCTTCAAAAAACGATGATGAATACGAACTTTTTGCAAGCTGCGTTTCGCACATAAAAATGGAAGATATAAGAGACAAAGTCATATACTATAGATTTTATGATGATACAGAAGAAGAAAGAGTAGAAAGAAATTTTCAAACATATATGGCTGCAAAGCCATACATAGAAAGAAAAAAAGAACTAAAAGAAACTTTACCAAAAAAAATAATCGATATTCAAAATAAACTAATTGCAGGCAATGGTGAGGTTGCATTACAAAAAAAAGAAATTAAATCAAGGCTTTTTGATGCTATAGAAATTGAAAAACAAAATCCTGAAATTGAAATTCCAAATGGAATATTTATATTTGGAGAATCAGATTTAGCTATCAATGATTTAAAAAATTGGATAAAAAGCCATCAAGATGTGCGCATAAAAACTATTGAATATTTAAATGACAACCCTAAAGAATCAATAGATAAGTTTTTTTCTGCTTTAAAAGAAGCTCAGTCATACTGGGAAATAACAGGCAAAAGAACAATAATTGATATATCAGATTTTGCAGAATTACTAACAAACTATAACCTGCGAAAAAACCGAATAGCGATAGGAAGATTTAAAAATTTAGCGGAAAATGCCGCTAAAAAATTTCATTCAACATTATTGCTTTCAACGCAGTCGGATGATGATGATTTTGAACCATCATCTATAAGCGGGCAGCGTTTTAATATAAAAGTAAAATTGGACCTGGATACTGTTTCTCAAGAGGAAAAAAAAGAACTGGATGACGCAATGGAAGAACTAAGATGGCTTGATGAAAGTAAATACTATCTTAAAGATTTTTGCATAAAAATTAAAATAAATTTTGGAAGAGAAATTGAACCAAGTCGAGAAAACTTGGAAAGAATTTATACAACAATATACGAGCGTACCTGCCTAAGACACCCTGGTGAAAAACGATATCACTTAATAACAGAACATCATGAAGAACTGCCAGTAGGTGGCTGGGATCCTTACGAGTCATATATATAGGAAAATTATGATAAAGATTACAAAAATACAAAATATCACTAGAAAAAATATAGAAAAAACAAACTTTTCAAATTATTTAAATTTTGGCTCCAATCAAGATAATTTTGTAAAAAATAATCAAAACGAAGCCAACAAGACAAATAAAAAAAAGAAACTAATTATGGCAGGTATTTTAATTACATCTATTATTTCTGCTATAACTTTAATTTTGTGCAATATATACAAAAATAAAAAAAACGACTCAAGTGTAGAAAAATTATATGACGAAATAATGTCTATACTTAACGAAAATCCAGAACTAAAAGAAAAAGTTGAAGCAAAAGCAAAAAAACTCAATCTTAGCAAAATAAGCGATTTTGCAGATAATAATACAAGAAACATGCACGCACTAAAAAGTTTAGAATATTTAATTGCAATGGACGACTTACCTGAAGCACAACAAAAAATTAAGATACCCGGCCTAATTACTTTTGATAAAATGGACGATAGGGCTCTTTTTGATATGTTAAACATAATATTTAGCAAAAGTAATATAAGAACCATAACAATAAAATACAACGGAGATATTCAATCAACCCTAAACAAACTAAGAAACTTAAATGAATTAAGTACACAAAAAAGAACATTTGTTATTATAGACAATAGCAATAACAAAATGTTCGAAAAAGACATAGAAAAAAATAAAAATGCAATACAATCACTTGAAGATTTCTTTAACTCAATTAAAGACAAAAATATAACTTTTGTAACTTCTAACCCATTTTTAATGAAAATACTAAGAAAAATGAATAACACTCCAGAAAAACTCAACATCGGCTACAAAGTTACAAATCTTGAAAAATTTATGTACAACTGCATAAGGAAAAATTAAAATGAAAATTACATTTTTAAATAATTCCTATAAACGATACAATGACAATAAAAATTCCCTAAAAATAACTTTCACAAATAATCCTGATTCTTATTACGATAACACCCATAAACTCGAACAAAAACAAAAAATTTTGCTTCAAAATAATTATTCAATTATGGGTCTACCAGCAAACCAAATTGAAAAAAAATGTCAAAAAATCATTGAAAACTTAAACTCATTTACCGAATATAGCAGAGAAATCACAGCTATTGAAGAAATATTAAAAGCATCAAAACCCGAAAAAAGGAGTGATGACGAAAAAGTAATTGAAGCTTTTTTTAAAGGTATGATGGATTTAATAAAAAGCAATAAAGGATTTAACAGAATAAGTGGTTATGATGCAATCAAATCAGAGCTAGAGACAAGTTTCATATTAAAAACAGTACTGAGAGAAAAAACTTCACTTGGAGCAGATGTTCCGAATGCATACTTATTTTTTGGACCTACAGGATGTGGCAAAACTACCTTTGCATTAGCTCTTGCAGAACAATCTCTATGTAATATCGAATTTGTAATTCCTGATTCAAGAGAGCCGGAAGAAATAATGGAAGAAATTATTCAAAAAGCAAAAAAAGCAAAAGATAACTATGAAAAAAACGACAGTCATCAAAGAACAATAATTCTTATAAATGAATTTGATACAATAGCTTATCAAGACTCATCAATAACACAACAACTTGTTGATTTTATAAGAACATGCGCAGATAAATACAAATGCACATTATTTCTCACAACGAACTACCCCTTAGATATAGATGAACAAATTTTATCAGAAGAAATTATCCCGACTAAAATTGCAGTTCCTTCTGCTGATTATGAAACTGCAAATCGAATAATTACAGACTACTTAGCAAAAAAGAATAAACCAATCATAACCACAGATAAAATTTTAAACAAATTATTTAGCCAAAAAGCACAATATTCAAATAGGGATATAATTGATATTTTAGACTTAGCATTTCTTGAAAATGAATTTCCAGAAGAAGAAGATTATATAGCCGAAATTGAAAGAGGCAAAATAACTCCAAGATTAACTCCTCAAGTTTTAAATGAATTTGAAGAAAATAAAAATTATTTTAATTTATCTTAATTTCATCCACATATTTAATTGATTTTAGGTGTAAATTTTTGTAAAATAAGTATACAAAAAGGCAATTTTTTATATTTAGGTGTTTACTTATATATGTAAGGTGTGTAAAGGTAGCGCAAAATGATTCAACCATTAAAATACAATACCAATATAAGCTTTAAAGCAAACGAACAAACAACAAGTACGCAAAATGAAAAAACATCTATAAAAAAGAAATTTATCAATATCATAAAAAGTGTTAACGAAGTAACCTCAACAACAAGGGGGGTTGCAAAAGGTACAGTTGAATGCATTGGCGTAACAGCACTTATTGGTCTTGTTGGAAAAAACATCAAAGAATCAAATGCAAATATTTTTAAAACATTAAAAGGCGTTATATCAGATAGTGCAAAAGCTGCATGGGAAATTATAAAATTCGTTCCCGCGATTTTAACCAAAGCACCTGTTGAAAATTTAAAAAATATCGCATCTTTACCAGTTAAATTTTACAAAAATTATCTAAAAAATAATAAAGCAACAGCTGCACTCTCAACAATCGCCGGTCTTGGTATTCTTACATACAGAACAATACAAGGAAAAATTAATGCTAACATTAAAAATGCAAATGTAGACCATGCCACAAAAACTCAGCATTATTAATATAGGTAACAAAAAGAGCCTCGAGGCTCTTTTTTAAAATAATTTATTTTGAAAAGGCTCTGCTTCAAGTAAATCTTCTATTTTACATTCCAACACGTTACACAACCTATCCAAATTAAGATATGAAGGTTGAGTTCTGCCACGTGCCCAAGAATATACGGTTTGTTGAGGCAAATTCATCTCCTGAGCCAACCTATAAAGACTATAATTTTTTTTTAATTTAGCCGCTTCTTTAATTTTAACCTTCATAATAAACAAATTATATCTTAACTGTATTTTAATTTACAATTTTTTTAAATTTAACTTCAACCAAATAGAGGAAAAAATCAAGACTTATTCAAGATTAAAAATAATATTACGATATAATTGGTATTATATGTTGTCATATTCAAAAAAAATATTAAATAAAAACTAAAAAGGATTTATAAATGAAAAAAACATTTTTACTTATCTTTGCAAGTATAGCTATCACCAGTTTGATCAACAACACAACATTGGCAAGTACGAACTACGTAACACCAAAAGCGCCCTACGTAAGTCCTTCATTAAAACCCTGTATTTTAAAATATAAACAAGAAAACTACACCGGTGCTATGGTAGACTTAGAAGCAGTAATAAAAAAAGAAAAAGATAATACACTTGCTAAATATTATCTTGCCTTATGCTATACAAAATTAGGATACAAAGAAGAAGCAAAAATTTTATATGACGAAATAGTTAAAAAAGATGACAATCTTACATTAACTTATTACTCGCAACGAGCGCTAAATTGTCTGGAAAATTCCGACAATCCAGAATGTACAACCGCAAAGCCCGAAGCAGATAATCAACAAGAACTTGATGATATTTCAAAATTTATTCGCTCTGGCAGAAAAATCCATCCTGCTGCAATGGATAGAATTACAAGAGAAAGAATGGAGCGAAAACTTCAAGAAAGCGAATACATAAAAAAACAACAAGAACAAAATCAACCTTTAAAATCAAGCGCCGCTATACCTACAAATGAAGAAATAGCCGCAGCTCTTAATACTCTTTCTAAAATAGGGATAAATCCTTTTGAATTAAATCAAACAGCATACAATCTTAATCCTATGAATTTACCTTTAAATCAAATAAATCCAACGATGCTTTTGAATAATAACAACATATATAAAGCAATGCTACAAAATGGTGAGCAAAATCCGGAAATTACAAAAATGTTTTTATATAATGCATTAACCAACCAACAAAATAATTTTACAAATTACGGAATATAAACATGGAAAACGACACTATTACAATAAAAACCACTAAATTTGGAGAAATAGAGGTAGATAAAGATGCCATTTTTGATTTTGTTTCTCCGATTATAGGCTTTAAAAACTTAAAACAATATGCCATAGTTGACTACAAACCTGATTCACCTTTTAAATGGCTTCAGTCCATGGAAGATTGCGATTTAGCTTTTCCCATTACCTTATGCAGCTTTTTTGGAATAGATTATCAATTTAATATTCCAGATGAAGAAGCAGAACTTCTGGGGATTGAATCAGCAGATGAGGTATTTGTATGTAATATTGCAAACATACCTTCTTCAAATCCAACAGATGCAACCATAAACATGCTTGCGCCTATTATTATGAATTTAAAAAATAAAAAAGCAATGCAAATAATTTTAAAAAATACCGATTTTGAAGTAAGGCATAAATTATTTGAAAAAGAAAATACGGAAGAATAATTATGTTAATTTTAACAAGAAAAATAAACCAAAAATTGATAATAAACGACAATATAGAAATTGTCATACTTGAAAGCTACAAAAATTCCGTTAAAATCGGTGTAAATGCTCCAAATAATGTTCAAATATACAGAGAAGAAATATATAACGAAATCAAAAAATCAAATAAACAAGCAATGGAAATCGATATTGATTCTATAAACAAACTTAAACCTACTCAAAAACAAGGCTCTTTTGATTTAATGAAGAAAATTCAAAGAAATGACCAAAATTGAATTAAAAGCTAAAGAACACTTTTACAAGAAAGAGTACAATGAGGCCCTAGAGCTTTTTTCAAAAATTAACAACAACTATGCGCTCGGGCTTTGTAATTTACTTTTAAAAAATGAAAAAGAAGCTAAAAAATTCTGGTCACAAAATAAAAAACATTGTCCCGCATGTCAATTTGGGCTGGTTATTTTAGATTTAATTAAATTAAAAATGAACAAACAACCAAGTTTTTTTCAAACCAGAGCACAACTTGAAATATATTTAAATCTTTTTCTTGAAAATAATTTAATAGAATGGGCAGAAAACCTTATCAGCTGCTGTGATTTTTTATATCGTTCCAATCCTGAAAGTTATAAATTTATAGCAAGAGCATTATATTCAAACGGTTACTTTGACCTTGCAATAACATTTTGCAAAAAAAGTTTAAGACTGTTTTATTGCGATCCTGAAGCATTTTTAATACTTTCTCAGTGTCACTTTTTAAAAAATGATTTAAAAGAAGCACTGGATTTAATAAATAAAGTTTTAGATATTGTATCTGATTACTACCCTGCAATACTTTTTAAAAAAATCATAAAAGATAAAATTGATGAAACACATAATAAAACTTAAAAAGTGGGGCTTAAACCCCACTTTATAACTTTTATTATACTTCTTGTTCTGTTTGTGTTGTTCTGATAGATTCAACACCACCTTTTGATTTAGAAAGTCCTTTTTCTTTAAATTTACGAACCTGCCTGTCAAGTTTATCACACACAAGGTCGATTGAAGCATACATATTTTCAGCTTTTTCTTCAACTCTAATTGTTTCGCCGCCGATTTTGCAGTTAATCTCAGCAATATGAGAATCACTAACGGAGGGGTTTTTAATTACAGATAAAACAGCATCTATTGAATCAATCTGTTCATAATGAGCTACTACCTTACCCGCTTTTTCTTTAACGTAAGCTTTAATTGCATCAGTAATTTCAATGTTACGTCCGTTAACGTGGATGTGCATAAATTTCTCCGTTTCTAGCGCAGATTATCTCCATCTCGCATTTATATATTATACCTCATTTTTAGTTTTTTTTAAAGCAAATAAATTTAAAAGTAAAATTATTTTACTAAATCTTTATGAAGTTGTATAATACTAAAATAAAAAAATTGAGGTAAATATGGAAGAAAATATCAAAAAACTTTTTAACAATGAAATTCAAAATATGAAAAATTATATTATGTTTGAAATTAAAGCACGTCAAGTTGAACTTACGCCAAAATTAAAAGTAAAAAATCGTACCCCTATTCCTCTTTCAATGGGAGCACCTGTCGATCCTGTTCCTGATTTTGTGATTAAAAAAGCAATAGACTATATGAGTTTTAGCAATTTACATACTTATACAACTCCAAAAGGAGAAGTAAAATTCCTTGAAGCAGTTGCCAAAAGAATGAAAGAAAGATTTAATGTAGAACTTAATCCTAAGACAGAAATATGTTCATTAATAGGCTCAAAAGAAGGCATTGCAAACCTAATAAAGGCACTTGTCAATGCAAAACAAAAGGAAGAAGAAAAAGATGTCATATTAATTCCATCACCAGGATACGCTTCGTATACTCAAATGATTAAAATTGCAGGTGCAAAAGCTTATGGAATTGAATTAAATGAAGAAAATAATTTCACTCCAAATATGGAAAAAGTGCTTGAAGAATATATAAAAGAAGGCAATGACCCAAATAAAATAAAAGCTCTTTTGATTAACTATCCAAATAACCCCTTGGGTTGTACTTGTGATTTAAATTATTTGCAACATTGTGTAGATTTTTGTAAAAAGCATGAAATTATACTTATCTCAGATAATGCTTATTGTGAAATGTACTATGATGAAAGTTATAAACCACACTCAGCTCTTGAATGCAAAGGAGCAATGGATTGTTGCATTGAATTTTACAGCTTTTCAAAATCTTACGCAATGACAGGTTGGCGTCTTGGATGGGCATGTGGTAATAAAGACATTATAACCATGCTTTCTCGCTCAAAATCAACCGTTGATACAGGGGTTTTTAAAGTAATACAATATGCAGGTGCCGATTTATTAGAAAGTCCGGAAGGACAAAATTATATTGACGAACAAAACATTAAATTTAAAAATAAAATTCAAAAATTTGTTGATGGCTTAAATTCACTGGGCTACAACGTCAAAATGCCAAAAGCAACATTTTATCTTTGGCTTAAAATACCTGAAAGGTATTCTGACTGTAAAGCCTTTGCCGATGATATGCTTGAAAAATCTGGTATTGTAATAGTTCCGGGAACAGGATTTGCAAAAAATGCAACAAGATACGTAAGATTATCCGTTGTGGCTTCTGATGAAGATTTAACAGAAGTAATAAAACGCATGAAAGAAGACGGATTTCATTTTTAATCCTTACTAGTAATTGATTTTTTTAAAAAAAAGAGTAATTCTTTAATTGAGGGATAAATGAAAAAAATATCAATTCTGATTCTTACATCAATCTTAGCTTGTAACATTGTTTTTGCCGATGTACTGCCGTACTATATTAATTCACTCAGAAGATACGGCATAGGCTATACAAGTGTTACAAGTCCAACTGTCTTACGCCAAACTCCTTCAAAAGACGGAAAAATTTTAGAATCATTGAATTTTGATTACACAACAGGAGAAACAAGTTGTATTGAAAATAAATCAAGATGTACTCAAGACGAAGTTTTTGCTGCTTTTAGTCAATCTAAAAAAATTGCTCTATTAACCACACTTGATGAAACCGAAGGTTGGAATTTGGTTTGTTTTAACCAATCACAAAATCCCGTTTGCGGATGGGTAAAAGAAGATGCAAAAAATAAATTCTATAATTGGAGTGATTTTTTTAATATTTATGGAAAAAAATACGGACTTTATCTATTTAAAGATCTCCAAAAAACAGATAAAATTCTATATGCTGCACCACTGAAACAAACAAATACGACTGGTTCAATAGAACTTCCAAAAATGATTAGCCCATGGCTAATCAGAGGAAATTGGCTACTTGTAAAAGTTAACGATATAAATAATCAAGTTAAAACAGGTTGGATAAACTTTAGAGGAAATGATGGAAAATTAAAACTTTTTGTTAAATTCTAGTTTGAATTATAGAAAAAAAAATATTTTTATGATATTTTTAATATAGAATTAAAAAAGGATACAAAATGACAACGTTTTTCTACACTCTGCAAATAATAAGTGCAATATTTAGCGTAATATTAATACTCCTTCATTCTCCAAAAGGAGATGGAATGGCATCAATTGGTGCTGCAAGTCAACTGTTTTCATCACAAAAATCAACAGAAAAAGGTTTGAATAGAGTTACATACTTTTTTGTAGGTATTTTTATCATTTCAACTTTCGCATTAGGTTTTCTATTAAAATAATTTATTTTTTAATTATTAATCTTTCCATAAATCTTGCAAAACGAACAACAAAATTTTCTTCATCTTTTGAAATTGAATCAACCAAAATTGTTACCATACCAGCATTTTTGCCGCCTAAAATATCACTTAGGGGTCTGTCTCCAACCATTGCAACATTATTTGGTTCTACATCAAAATCATCACAAGCTTTAAATAAAACAACCGTGCTGGGTTTTTTAGCCTTTGAATAAATTGGTATATCAATTTGCGCTTCAGCTTTTTTAATATAATCTATATTTTTATTATTTGTAATTATTGCAAGTTTAAAATTTAACTTTAAATCGTCAAGAAACTGCAAAGTTTTATAAGCAAACTTTCCGCTTTTAGATTTCATCAAAGTTGAATCCAAATCAAAAAAAAGAGCTTTTATTCTCCTTTTTTTTAATTCTTCGATATTAATATCATAAATTGATTCAATATTATAATCAGGAGTTAAAAACATATATTATTCCTTTATTCCCAATGTCCTTGCAAGTGCATAATCTGCTTCCTTTTTCCAATTTGTGTCCGAACAAGCAAATTCAATAATTATTTCATCATTTGTATTTGCGACATAAACCTCACCCTTTTTTTCATGCACTATTTTTAAAACATTTGCCACAGTTGAAAAATTAGGAGTAATTATTTCTATTTTATCATTCAAATTGATTTTATTTTTAATTAACAATTTAAACCTGTCATCACCTAAATCCTCAAGAAAAACTCCGAGAAAATCAGCCCCTGCAAGTCCTTTAGATATGTCATAAGAATAACTTTCGCTATTATTATTTCCCAAGAAAAAGCCTTCCGTATAACCCCTGTTTCCTGCTTTTTTAAGCTCCCCAAAGGCAAAATCAATATCCCATTCATTATCTAAAACTTTTCTATATGTTTTTGCAACAGTGGAAACATAATATAGACTCTTTGTTCTGCCTTCAATCTTAAAAGAATCAATGCCAATATCTCTTAAGTCTTTAACATATCGTATCAAACATAAATCCTTAGTAGACATTATATGAGTGCCTTTTTCATTTTCTATAATCTCATAAGATTCATCAGGCCTCGTTTCTTCAATTAATTTGTAACTCCACCTGCACGCTTGAGCACAATTTCCAAGATTTGCTTTTCTTTTTCCCTGAGTCATATAATCAGACAAAAGACATCTTCCCGAATATGCCATACACTGAGCTCCGTGAACAAACATTTCAAGCTCAATATCAGGAACTTCTTTTCTAATTTTTTCAATCTGTTTAAAAGAGAGTTCTCTCGCCAAAATTACTCTCGAAGCACCTAAATCACGCCAAAATTTAACTGTTTCTGAATTTAAAATATTTGTTTGAGTCGAAATATGAATGTCTATATCAGAAAAATACTTTTTAATTATTCTATAAATACCAAAGTCACTTATAATAACAGCATGAACACAAGCATCTTTTATAATTTCAATTTTTTCTTCAAGTTTTTTTATATCATCATCGTACGCAAAAATATTAAAAGTACAGTATACTTTTTTATTAAAGGAATTTGCTATATCAACTGCTTCTTTGAGATTGTTTTCATCAATCAATTCACCTTTTCTTAATGCGCGCAATGAAAAATCTGCTAATCCAAGATAACAAGCATCTGCCCCATATTGAAAGGCATATTTCATTTTCTCCAAGCTTCCTGCAGGCATTAATAATTCAGTCATAGCTAAATTTTAACATAAAAAGATTTTATGCTATATTGAAATTAAAGAAAAGAGGAGAAAACCATGAAAAAAACACTATTAACCGCAATATCAGTTCTTTTGCTTTCGGGAATTGCCTTTTGTGCTTCCGGCAAAACTGATATTCTGACATTATTTTCATCAAAATCCAATGCAGACAATAAAATCTGGGTCGGAACGTTTCAACTTGTATTTAATGATATGAAAAACAATATCATAAAACACGATATTGAATTTGTAAAAGAAAAACAAACCAATGAATTAAAAGGACTTAACAAAGAAGAATTTAAGTCCGATATGTTAAATCCCGAAAGTTATTTAACAAGTTATGGAGAAACATCTCCCGAAGCAAAAGAAGAAATTAAAAAAGCAATCCTTGAAAAATTCAATGAAACAAGCGACATAATAGATTCAATGGATTGGTCAAGAGGACTTGGCAAATACTATGCTTATGCAATGTTAAAAAAAGAATTTGAATTTTTAAACGAATTTGATAAATTAGAAAAATCAAAATTCAATAATTCTAAAGAAAAATATGACTTTTTTGGAATAACCAAAAATTCCGACAAAATTCTTGACGATAACCTCGCCGTATTATTTCACAACAACGATAACGATTATGCTGTAAGACTTTATACAAAAAATAACGATATAGTTTATTTATATAGAACCGATAAAAAAGATGAATTTAATAAACTTTTTAATGAAATGCAAAAACAAAGCAAAAAATACAAAGGAAACAGATTTTTCTTAGCTCAAGACACCCTTAAAATTCCAAACCTCAATATTAAAAAAGAAAGAAAATACACAGAACTTTGCAATAAACAAATCAAAGGTACAGATATAATGTTCTCGGATGCCATTGAAACAGTACAACTTGAACTCAACAATAAAGGCGGAAAAGTTAAGTCAGAAGCTGCAATAATGACAAAAATGGCAGCACTGCCCCCAATGGAGGATAAAGCAAAACCTAGAAATTTTAACTTTGATAAAACTTTTGTAATGTTTTTAATAGATAAAGGTAAAACTGACCCATATCTTGCATTAAGAGTAAAAGATCTAAAAGACTTCACAAAATAATGTTATAAAACACAAATAACGGGAATTTATAACTTGTCGGGTTGACGTTCGGGGAGATAAAAGCCCTCGACTGCTCCCGTTGAAGATTAGTGTTTAATCAAAGATTAAAAGCTCCCTTTAAGGGAGCTTTTAAATTATAAAATTTCTTTTAACTTATTAATTACAAATTCAGTAGCACCTTGTTGATTTAAAAAACATCTTTCGCAATTTTTAGATATTTCGTTATAAAATTCATCGTCATTAAACAATTTTTCTAATATCGAATAAAATTCAAATTTATTTTTTACAACAAAACTTGCCTTTTCACGCTCCAAAATAGCATAAATGTCTCTAAAGTTTTTAACAGAAGGCCCCGAAACTGTAGGTTTTGAATATATCGTAGCTTCAAGAGGATTATGTCCGCCCGTTTTATTGAAGCTTCCTCCAATATACGCTACATCAACTATTTCATATATTTTAGATAACTCACCTAAAGTATCCAAAATTATAATATCATTGTTTGAAAAATCATCTTTTTTAGTTCTAAAACCATATTTAAAACCTGTCTCTTTAACTAATTTTTCAACTTCATCTAATCTTGTAAGGTGCCTTGGAGCAAGAATCATTTTTAAAGTTCTATTTTTTTCTTTCAATTTTTTAAAAGCATCAAGTGCAATTTCATCTTCACCCTTATGTGTCGATGCTGCAATAAAAACCTTGGAAGAAGCAGAATTTAAAAAGATATCGCATTTTTTTCTTTCAATTTCAAACTTTAAATTTTTCATAACAAGAGCTTTTTTCTCATCCACTCCAAGAGAAATAAATCTTTTATTATCAAGCTCGCTTTGAGAAAACACTCCATCAAAACAGTTTAAAATAATTTTAAAAATTTTCTTAAATTTTAAATAAGAAGGATAAGATTTATCTGAAATTCTACCATTTATTATATATAAAGGAATATTTTTTTCTTTTGCACAAAAGGCAAAATTAGGCCAAATTTCAGTTTCTGCTATTAATATAACTGATGGCTTAATTTTATCTAAAAATTTTTCAACTGCTTCATAAATATCTAATGGAAAATATGTAATAAAATCAGCCAATTTATCATATTTCTTTTTTGCTAACTCTTGACCTGTAAGTGTTCCTGTAGTTATAACGAGTTTAAAATCTGGAAACTTACTTTTTATTTTTTTTACTAAATTCTCCAATGATACAACTTCACCAACCGAAACCCCATGAAGCATTATGACTTTATCTCCTAGCGATGGAGAATCAAATTCTGCTAATTTCTCTTTTATTGGTATAGATGGTTTATTATTAATTTTTCTTGTTAAATCAATTAATGGTATCAATGCTTTTGCTGTCTTTGAATTAATTGATTTACAAATTGCTTTAAATATTTTTTCAAACATATCCTGTTTCATAACTATCCCTGATATTACTCTATTATACAATAAAAAATAGTGCATTAGTATTATACTTTTTTGCAATAACAAAAATTATTATTTTTTAAATAATTTATTAAAAAGTGAGGTAAAATTGTCTACATTAGAAACGCAAACAATAAATATTAAATTTGAAAATTTTGTTCATACTTTAGAAAACGAAGATTTATTTGATAAAACAAAAAGAGTTGATGAAGTTCTAAAAAGCGGTGTTTTAACTGGAAATGAAGCTCTTGGAATGGTAAGCTTAAATAAACTATCACCGTTAGTTAAATTAAAAGAAAAAAACGGTCACAAACATGATGTTATCATGCTAGGCTCTAATTCATACCTTAATATTCAAAACCATCCAAAAGTTTTGGATGCATCTAAAAAAGCACTTGAAAGATTTGGAATGGGCATGGGGGCAGTTTCCAATTACGCAGGAATATGCGACCTGCATCGTACATTAGAAGAAAAAATTGCTAAATTTTACGAAACAGAAGATGCTATTGTTTTTCCATCAGGCTATGGGACAAATGTGGGAGTAATTTCAGCTTTATGCAACAGTGAAGATATTATAATTAATGATAGCGCCAACCATGCTTCAATTTTTGACGGATGCCAATTATCAGGAGCGCAAATTAAAATATACCCTCACAGAAATATGAAATACTTAGAAAAAATATTAAATAGAATTCCTGATAACATAACAGGAAGATTAATAATAACAGACGGGGTTTTCTCCATGGATGGAGACATAGCACCATTGAACGAAATAGTTGAGTTAGCTCATAAATATAACTGTAAAATCATGGTAGATGATGCCCATGGAGTTGGAATTGTAGGAAAAACCGGCAAAGGCTCAAGTGAATTTTATGATGTTCGAGATAAAATTGACCTTAATGTCGGAATGTTATCCAAAGCTCCAGGAGGACTTGGTGGGTATTGTGCAGCTAAACGTGAAATTATACAATATTTAAGACTTTATGCAAGAACATACTTCTTCTCCACAGCCATGAGCGCTTCTGTTGCAGGAGGTTTAATTGAAGTTTTTAACCTTTTTGAACAAGACAAAGCAGGAAGAAAAGAGTTAATGGAAAAAACGATGTATCTAAAAGAAAAACTTTTAAAAGCCGGATTTGATATAGGTAATTCTCAAAGCGCAATTATTCCTGTTATGATATATGATGAAACAAAATTATTCAAATTATATCAAGAGCTAAGAAATGAAGGAGTTTATGTTAATATTGTAACTTATCCTGCTGTAAGAAGAAAAGAATGCAGATTAAGACTTTGTGTAATGAAAGATTTAAGTTATAAAGATCTCGATTTAGCAAGTGAAATAATTATAAAAAAAGGAAAACAGTATAAAATAATATATTAAAAAAGCCCTTAATAGGGCTTTTTTAATATGCGTTCAAATAAGAATCCAACTCCCACTGAGTTACATAAGTTCTATATCTGTCCCACTCTACACCTTTTGCCAGTCTAAACTCGTGGTATATATGTTCTCCTAAAGAATCTTTTACAACTTCATCCTGTTTTAAAAGTTCAATTGCTTCATATAATGTTCCGGGAAGTGACTCAATATTTGCATTTTTCAACTCCTTTGGAGTCATTTCATAGATATTTTCTTCAACAGGTTGAGGTGGCTCGATTTTATTTTCAACACCATCTAAAATAGCGCCTAATATAGAAGCAAGAGCTAAATATGGATTACAAGAAGGGTCAGGAGAGCGAAGTTCTATTCTTGTTGCTACACCTCGTTTTGCAGGAACCCTAATTAGAGCCGATCTGTTTGCTAAACTCCAAGCAAGATATACAGGTGCCTCATACCCAGGGACAAGCCTTTTATAACTGTTAACAAGAGGGTTTGTTATTGCCGTAAAAGCTTTAACATGTTTTAAAACACCACCTATTGAATAAAGTGCCTCTTTTGATAACTGATAATCATTTTCCGGAGCATAAAAAACATTTTTGCCATCTTTAAATAAAGACAAATTACAATGCATGCCTGAGCCGTTAATACCGAATATTGGTTTTGGCATAAAAGTAGCGTGCACTCCGTATTCAGTTGCAATGCTTTTAACCACATACTTAAAAGTTATTATATTATCCGCCGTAGTTAAGGCATCTGCATATTTAAAATCAATTTCATGTTGACCGTCTGCTACTTCATGGTGAGAAGCTTCAATTTCAAAATCCATTGCTTCTAAACTACCTACTATGTCACGCCTTATATCTTCCGCCATATCAGTCGGAGCAGCATCATAATATCCGCCTTTATCATGCGGTTTTGTGGTTGCTTCGCCATTTTTATCAAGTTCAAAGATAAAAAACTCTGCTTCTGGACCAACATTCATTTTGTAGCCAAGTCTTTCTGCTTTTGCAATCATTCTCTTTAAGTTACATCTGGGACACCCTTCAAAAGGAGTACCATCCGCATTATGAATATCACAAATTATTCTTGCAACATTTTCTCCGTCTCTTTCACACCAAGGAAGAATCGTAAAAGTGTCTAGATCAGGAAAAAAATACATATCCGATGTTTCAATGCTACGAAAACCCTTAATTGATGAACCATCTAACATAATTTCATTATTTAAAACCTTATTTAATTGACTTACAGGCAAGGATAAATTTTTAATTGTTCCATTAATATCACAAAATTGCAATCTAATAAAACCAACGTTATTTTCTTCGCATAATTTAATAATTTTTGCTTTTTTTGTTTGGGTATCTGTCATATTTCCTCCTAAAATACCTCTTGGCTACTTTTTAAAACAAAGTTTTAAATATAATTAAAATACTATATGAAAAATTTTCAAAATGGCAATTTTTTTATACAAATTTAATATCATTTATTCTACAACAAGATAAGTCCCTATATAATCATTAACTAAGTCAATTTCAATTATCTTATATGCTCCATTTTCACTATATTTTTGAGTTACGATATGGTAAATCCCGTCTTGTGTCAATTCAATATCTTCACCATAATGACCAGAAACAATAACTTTAACATTTTTATATTTATTTAAAATTTCCTTATATTCTTCTGTTTTTGCTGTTTCTAACCATTTTGATTCAGTCTCTAATAACGGAAAATGTTGTAAAATAATTACATCTTTTTTCTTATTTTTTTCAAGAGTTTTTTCTAACCACATTAACTCACTTTTTGGATAATAACCATTAGAAGATTGAAAATACTGTTTAGAACCATCCATTACAACGAACAAATAACCTTTTGATTTAAAAGTAAAATTAGGTTTATTGCTATGGCGCCACCAAAGAGCACGCTTAACTCTTTTCATATAGTAATCTTTATTAATACCCGAACTTGATAAAACATCCGAATTACCCAATAAAACAACAGTTTTTTTATTTACTTTTCTTAAAAGATGTGTAAAATAATTCAAATTTTCGATACTTGCTTTTTGAAGATTATCTCCACCAAAAACTATAAAATCAACATCCTTGTAGCTGTTCAATTCTTTAATAGTTTCTTGAAGTTTATAGGCATTATTTTTCTGCAAACCAATATCTGTTAAAAAAATAAATTTAACTTCAGAAGCTAAAACACCTAAATTCAAAACTCCAAAAAGTAAAATTATTAAACAAACTTTGAACCTTAATTTCATAAGAATAGAATAATATAAAAAGCTTTATTTTGTTTACTTATTTACAAAATGTTAAAATCTAAACTTCAAAAATAGTAATTTTTATATATTCCTGATAATATTAAACCTGCCCCATATAAAATAGAAAGGGTTTGTTAATTATGAAAAAAATATCGGCTTTATTTTTGACAACAATACTCACAATAGCAAATGCAAACGCAATGAATGTTGATGAATTTATGGATAAAAACATCGCGCCGATATCAGATTTTATAGCTAATATCATTTTTTATAAAATTAATTTATTTGGTCAACAAGTTCCAATCATAATTTTCTGGATATTATTTGCAGGTATATTTTTTACAATATATTTTAAAGGGATCGCCATTTGGGGCTTCAAACATGCTCTTGAAACCGTTTCAAAACCTGCAGAGAAAAATGAAAACGGTTGTGGCGAAGTTTCATCTTTTCAGGCTTTAGCAACTGCACTTTCTGGAACTATTGGAATAGGCAGCATTGCAGGTGTTGCAATTTCAATTTCAATAGGGGGACCGGGAGCTGCATTTTGGATTTTTGCGGGAGCAATTTTAGGAATGTCCATAAAATTTGTTGAAGCGACCCTTGCCGTTAAATACAGAAGATTTAATGAAGATGGTTCTGTTTCAGGTGGTCCGATGCACTACATCGCTCACGGTTTAACACGTCGCAAATTACGCTGGCTAGGACAACCCTTATCTGTTTTATTTGCCATTCTCTGTATTGGTGGCGGCATCACAGGCGGAAACATGATTCAAATAAATCAATCAACTCACCAATTTCTATTTATTACAGGTGGAGAAAACAGCTTTATGCACGGTTGCGGTTGGGTATTTGGACTTATAATTGCAATCTTGGTCGGAATGGTAACTGTTGGCGGTATTAAAAGTATAGCAAAAATTACAACAATACTTGTTCCTACAATGTGTATTATGTATATTGTATCAGGTTTAATCGTTATTTTTGCAAATATCTTAAATATTCCAAGTGCCCTTGCTTTAATTTTAAAAGAAGCATTCCATCCAACAGCGGTTGCAGGTGGAGTATTTGGAACAATAATAATAGGACTAAGACGTTCTGTTCAATCAAATGAAGCAGGAACAGGTGCTGCTGCGATTGTTTATGCGACTGCTCAAACGAAAGAGCCAATATCACAAGGCTTTGTTGCTCTACTTGAAACATTTTTAACAGGAGTGTTATGTCTTTTCACATCTTTTGCAATTATATTTTCAGGGGCTTGTACCCATGCAGCAAAAGAAATATCTGGCATAGAACTTGCATCAAATGCTTTTCAATCAGTAATTCCATTTTTTCCAATCATTTTATCTCTTGTAGCAATTATGTTTGCTCTTTCTACTTTAATTTCTTGGGCATATTACGGACAAAAAGCATGGACATTTTTATTCGGTGAAGGCAAAAAAAGAGCATTAGCCTTTAATCTTATTTATTGTGTATTTATTGTTATAGGTTCTGTTATGAATGTTAAATCAGTTATTGAAATAACAGATGCTATGATGATAGCTATGTGTGTACCTAATATTATTGCTTTATATGTATTGTGCCCTGAAATAAAAAGAGATTTAATTGAATATTGCAAAAAGTACAACGTATGCAGACTCTTTAAAGATGAAGAAAAAACAATCTAAATAATATAAAATCAAGAGCTTGGGATAATGACTTCCAAGCTCTTGATTTTAAGTTTAACTTAACTATCGCTATTTTACCGTTAATTTGTTGATAGCTTTAGTTAATCTTGATTTTTTTCTGGCAGCTGTATTTTTATGTAAAATACCTTTACTTACTGCTTTGTCACATAATTGATACACTTTAGATATAGCAACATTTAATTCTGATTTATCTTCAGAATTCGCAACAGCCAATGCTTTTTTAACAGCAGTCTTGATGCTTGTCTTAAAAGCAGTATTTCTTTCAGTGTTTCTTTGAGCAACAAGTACTCTTTTTTTTGCAGATTTAATATTTGCCATTTTAGCTTCCTTTCACAAAATTACTAATGTATCTTGCGAGGTTTTGAGTGAGTACATATATAATACTCAAAAAAATTTTTTTTTGCAATTTAATTATTCATCAATCATTCTTGTAATTTTAAAAAATTTTGTTTTTTCATCAATCATTTCCGAACCTGACCAATGGGCAATTAATTTACCATCTTTATCATAAATAAATTGTTCATTGTTATCAACTTCAAAGGCAACACTAATTAAATTACCAAATCTGGAATAGCCGAAAGTCCTTCTTGGATAAGTACTTTTTTCAATTATATCAAATTTAACAAGACTTCCAAAAACATTGTAGTAAAATACCATACTTGGCTCATCCATATAAACAATAGCATAAGACAAAAATGTTTTTCTCAAATAAAACGGACAAATTGTTCTTTTACCTTCAACTACATAAATCTTTTTTTCAATTAATTCAATATTTTCTTTATAATTTTTGTCCCTTAAATAACTTTTATAAAAATGTTTTTCAATCTTTCTTTGAATATCTTTAAATGCTTCTACTTTAGCACTTGCTTCATTATATTTAATCCCTGCCTTAACAATATCTTGAGCAAAAGAGCAATTAAAAATTAAAACAATAAATAATAATAAAATCTTTTTCATTTAATTTCCTTTAAAATATCATCACAATTCTTTATTAACTTTATATTTTTGTTACTTCTAAAGTACGTTAACTGTCTTTTTGCAAAATTTCTTGTATGTTGCTTAATTTTTTCTATTGCCTTATTAAGATTACAATAGATTCCTTTTTCTAAATCATAAAACTCTTTATAACCGATTGTATTTTCAAGAACTTTCGAATCAGGGTATTTTTGTTTATTTTGTTGCCATTCCTCAAATAAACCTGATTCGAACATTAAATCAACTCTTTTATTTATCCTTTTATATAGTTCTTCTCTTTCAAAACCACACATAAACCAAATTGATTGAAATTCATTGTTATCAGCCCTTTGACATTTGCTTACAGGCATTTTTAATATTTCACACATTTCAAGCGCCCTTATAATTTTATCTTTATTATTCGGATGAATTTTCTTGGCCCTATCTTCATCTAATAAATTTAATTTTTCCCACAAAACCCTACTTTCATATTTTGATAATTCATTTCTCAATTCCCAATTAGAAGGACAATCCAAAAGTGTCTTATTTCCAAGTAAATTTTTTATATAAAACCAAGTTCCGCCACACACTATAACATTTTTTTTTCTATTTTGAATTTCACAAATAGCTCTTTTAGAATGTTCAACAAAATCACCGGCACTAAACTCAACATCAGGTTCAACTATATCAATCAAATGATGCTTAACATTATCCATTTCAACTTTTGTCGGTTTTGCCGACACAATATCAAGACCTTTATATACTATTCTCGAATCAGCACAAATAATTTCAGCATCAATTACCTTCGCAAGGTTTATCGCTAATTTCGTCTTCCCTGATGCCGTCGGTCCCGTTATTACAATAATTTTTCTGCTCATAATAATTAAATATTAACATAATAGTATAAGCTACAAAATATATGTAAATAAATAAAAATAATATTGCAAGAACAATATTTGCCATTGTAATAGCTCTAATAATATTCAAAATACCTGAAATAAAACATATTAAAAAATATATTCCGAATACTGGAATAAAATTTTTAAATGTGAAACATATAGAATTTTTGAAAGCCCAAAAAGCTTTTAAAAATAAATTTATTTTACTTTCTTGAGCAAGAGCAGGAGCCATAAATAAAAAGAAAAAATTAAAAATAGCTATAGCAAGCATAAAACTCAACTGCCAACCATATATTACATACAACTGCTCAACTGAAAGTTTTTTAATATAGTCCATAAAAGAGTTTTGTTCAGGAGTCATGTTAAGTATATCTTTAAACAAAAAATCAAGACTACCAAAAAAATACTGTGCAAATCTTCCAACCAAAAAAAGGACAATACCAAGCAAAAATAAATATAAAAATAAACTCACTACAACTGGGACAATATTTTTTCCTGCACCATCAAAAAATATTGCAGAAAAATTCTTTTCTTTAATTTTTTCTTTATCGACAGACTCTTTTAAAACATTTATCCAACCTGCAATAAACACTGCCGTAAATAAAAACGCACAAAGCACTAGCATGACTGTTGTAACAAAAGATTTTGCCGAAAATATATATGGTAAAAGAAAATTAAATGCAATTAAAAATAAAACAAAAAATAAAGTAATTGCAGAATTCTCATTTACAGTATCAAATGACTTTTTAACTATACCTGAAAACATTTAAATTCCTCTGCTAAAAACACTTTTATACTTAGTTCGATTTACATTTTTTACAATCTAATCTATTATTAATATTAGTATCGAACAATTAAAAAAACAAGGTAAGAAATGTTAAGATTTTCAAAAAAACATACCTATTCTGGCGTGCTAATTTGTGTAGAAGGAATTGACGGTTCAGGAAAATCAACCCAAATTGAATTACTTTATAGTTGGCTAAAATCAAAAGGAGCCGATGTTATTTTAACTCAATGGAATTCATCCGAACTTATTTCAAACACTACAAAAAAAGCAAAAAAGAAAAATCTGCTTTCAGGAAGAACTTTTTCGCTTTTACATGCAGTTGACTTTGCAGATAGGCTTGAGCGAACAATAAAACCGGCCCTTAAAGCAGGATTTATAGTTTTAGCGGATAGGTACGTTTATACTGCTTTTGCTAGAGATGTCGCAAGAGAAGTTGACCCCAAATGGGTTAGAAATATGTACGGTTTTGCAATAAAACCCGATATGACGTTTTATTTTGATGTTTCGCCAAAGGATAGCTTGGATAGAATCTGCTCCAATCGTCAACCAAAATTTTATGAAGCAGGCATGGATATGAAATTATCAAATAATCCTTATAAGAGTTATGTAATTTTTCAAAACAGAATTGTAGAACAATACAAAAGCATGATTGATGAATTTGGGTTAATTAAAATTGACGCTATGGCAAGTATTCATGAAAAACAAAAATTTATTCGACAAAAAGTTGTTGAACTTTTAAAAGAAAACAAAATAGTTTTAGAGGGTATCTATGAACAATAAAAACCACGGATATGAAGGACTCTTAATTGTAATCGAAGGAACAGACGGTTCAGGCAAATCAACACAAGTCAATATGCTATCTGATTACATCAAAGACAAATGTTACGGTTGTACAGTTTCAGAATGGAAAACCTCAAGACTTATTTCAGGCATTATAAATGAAGCAAAAGAAAAAAACCTTTTAAATACAACAACTTTTTCACTTTTATATGCAGCTGATTACACTGATAGACTCGAAAATGAAATCATACCGGCTCTTAAAGCAGGTTTTGTTGTTCTTATGGATAGATATATCTATACGGCATACGTAAGAGATTCAGTCAGAGGACATGATATAAAATGGGTTAAAAATCTCTATAGTTTTGCTCCGCAACCTGATTTAGTTTTTTACTTAAATGTCCCCACACAAACCTTAATTAAAAGACTAATTGCAAAAAATGGTGCTCTTGATTACTTTGAATCAGGAAGAGATATAGGACTTTCAACAGACATTTATAACAGTTTTGAAATATATCAAAAAAGATGTCTTGATGAATATAAAAAACTTGAAAAAGAATATAATTTTATTGAAATCGACGGAACAAAATCAAAAGAAGAAATTCACCAACTTATAAAAAATAAAATTGATACTCTATTAAATTCTAAAAATTAAAGGGTAAGATTTTACCCTTTAATTTTTTACTATTCAATATTATCAGTCGAACTTTCAAAAATATTTCCCTGCTCAATATTTGAATTTATTTCTTCCTTGGCAGCTTTCACAAGTGCCTCCTTGTTATTTGTCTCATCCTCATCAGGATCAACTATCTTATTAACAGAAACAACATAATCATTTCCATCAAGCGTCTGAACCCTAACACCTGTTGCCGGTCTTCCTTGACGAGAAATATCCGAGGCACTCACACGAGTAACAACTCCATTTGCAGTTACTACCATAATTTCATCGGTTTCTTTTACTATAGATAAATCAACTAATCTTGAAGCGGAAGATTTAAACTTAGTTGCAATAAGTCCTATTCCACCCCTGTTTTGTGTTCTAAATTCTGAAATTTTTGAACGTTTGCCAAAACCATCTGAAGTTATCACTAATAAATCAGCGTCATAATCTTTAGGTACAACATCGCAACCGATGATTTCATCCGAAGAACGCAATTTCATTGAATTTACACCACGAGCAGAACGTCCCAGTGGTCTTAAATCTTCTATAGAAAAACGAATCGCCATTCCGCAGGAAGTTCCGATTATAATTTCATCATTACCATAAGCCAATTTTACCCAGTTTAATGTATCATTTTCTTCCAAACCTATTGCAATTAAACCGTTTCTTCTTATAGATTTAAAGTTATCCAATGAAATTCTTTTAATGTATCCTTTTTTAGTAAGCATTATCAAATTCAGATCTTCTTTAAACTCGCTAACAGGAACTATTGCAGTAATTGTCTCATCCTGTTCAATAGGAAGAACATTTATAATGGGTAATCCTTTTGATTGCCTTGAACCTTCCGGAAAATCATAAACATTTAAAGAATATACAAGTCCCTTGGATGAGAAAAATAGAACTTTATCGTGCATCATAGCAGTAAAGAAATGAGCAACATCATCATCTTCTTTAGTCTTCATTCCACCTTTTCCTCTTGTAGCACGATTTTGGCGAACAAAAGTGTCTAGCGAAATTCTTTTAATATATCCTTGACGAGTGATAAATACCGCCATTTGAGTATTTGGAGTTAAATCCTCGACCGTAACCTCACCTTCCTCGGGTACGATTTGAGTTTTTCTTTCATCACCGTATTTTTCTTTATCTTCCAATAATTCTGTTTTAATCAAAGTCAAAATCTTTTCTCTTGAAGATAAAAGTTCTTCATATTCTTCAATTTTCTTTAATAAATCAGCATGTTCTGCTCTTATTTTATCTTGTTCCAAACCTGTTAAACGTCTTAATTGCATTTCTAAAATCGCGTTAGCTTGTTCCACATCCAAGCCAAAACGATTAATTAAACCGCTTCTTGCAGATTCCGTATTTGGAGATTTCTTAATTAATTCAATTACTTCATCTAATGAATTCAAAGCAATCATTAAGCCTTCTAATATATGAGCCCTTGCTTTCGCTTTTTTCAAGAAAAACATTGTACGACGCGTAATAACATCAACCCTGTGTTCAACAAATTCTGATAAAACTTCATATAAATTCAATAAACGAGGCTGTTGACCGACAAGCGCCACCATATTAAAACCAAAACTTGTAGATAAGGCGGTTTGTTTATATAAATTATTTCGAACTACATCGGGTTTAGCGTCCCTTTTTAGCTCAATTACTATTCTCATACCATCTCTATCAGATTCATCACGTAAATCGGAAATGCCTTTTATTTTTTCATCTTTAACAAGTTCAGCGATTTTTCTAATTAATTCAGCTTTATTGACTTGATATGGGATTTCAGTAACAACAATAGCACTTCTTCCTTGGCGTCCTGCGCCACCTTGAAGTTCTTCAATTGATGAAACGGCACGCATCTTAATTGAACCCCTACCTGTTTCATAGGCTTTTTTAATCTCAGATGTTCCAACAATTGTTGCAGCAGTCGGAAAATCCGGCCCTTTAATATATTGCATTAAACCTTCGGTTGTAATATTAGGATTATCAATCAAGGCTATTGTGCCATCCACTACTTCATCTAAATTGTGAGGAGGGATATTTGTTGCCATACCAACTGCAATACCCGATGTTCCGTTCAATAAAAGCATAGGTAATCTCGTAGGCAAAACTGATGGTTCTTCTAATGAACCGTCAAAATTCGGAACAAAATTAACCGTCTCGCAATCAATATCAGCAAGCATAGCTGTTGTAATTTTGTGCATTCTTGCTTCTGTATAACGCATTGCAGCAGCACCGTCGCCATCTACTGAACCAAAATTACCATGTCCATCGACTGTTAAATATCTTGTTGAAAAATCCTGTGCCATACGAACAAGTGCTTCATATACGGAGCTATCGCCGTGGGGATGATATTTACCCAAAACTTCACCGACAATACGAGCGCATTTTTTAAAAGGTTTATCGGGCGTCATACCCAATTCATTCATAGCAAATAAAATACGTCTATGAACAGGCTTTAAGCCATCACGAACATCAGGCAAAGCACGTCCTACAATAACGCTCATAGCATAATCTATATAGCAGCGTTTCATTTCTTCACGAATATTAACGGGAACGACTTTTCCTTCATCAAATAGGTTAGTTTGGGACAAAATAAACTCCTTCTCAACTAGTCTTATAGGTATATTATACAATAAAGGCAAAAGTAAAGCAAAAGGATTATTTATAAGGAAAAAAATAAACAATGCCGCAAAATCTGATATTATAAATTTATGAAAGGTAAATACCCAAGAGAATATTTTTTAAACCCAAACATCAATAAACCCATAGAACAAATTTGGGATGATATTGACGCTTATACGGGTGAATTTATGGAGGATGAGACCAATTTACACGAAAAAATAGATTTTATAATTCCGATTCCTCCGCTAAATTATGAAAATAAAATAACTAAAGGAGTTTTTTTCTCCCAGGGAACAGAATATTTACTGAAACTTTTCCCTGATATTAAAAAAATCTTTTTTGCAGGAGCATATACCATGTGGTCAAGTTATTCCTGGTGCGACAGGGCAGATATATATTTTTCCTGCTATGAAAATAAAGAAAGAGAAAATTACCATAAAAACAAATACCAAAACAAAAAAGACATAATTTTTGTTCCCTTGCAAGATGCGGATTTCACAAATGAATACATAATAGCCCCCTCTTTTTATACACCAAGAGAAATTGATGTACTTTGTGTTTCAACACCTGCCAAAATAAAGAATATTCCAATACTTGCTAATGCACTTCTTGAATATGAAAAAAAATACAATAAAATTTTAAATGCTGTTTGGATTATGGGTGTTATATCTAAAAAAGAAGATTTTTCTGATATAAGAAGTGATTATCTTAATGAAATAAAAACCGTAAAAAATATTTTAAAAGATAAAAATTACTTAAAAATAATACCATTTGTTCAATATAAAGAACTTCCGAAATATTATAGCAGTGCAAAATGTTGTGTACTTACATCATTAATTGAAGGCAAAAATCGCTCTATAAATGAAGCAATGAGCTGTAACACTCCTGTTGTAGTTTTTAAAGACCATAATAAATATGCAAGAGGAAACCATCCCATTTTCTTTGGAAACTCGGGAGAATTAGCAGACTTTAGTCCTCAAGCTCTTGCGGATAGCATTCATAAAGTAATTACAAATCAAAAAAACTATTCTCCAAGAAAAAATTACCTAAAATACAACGGAAGAAGAAACTTTGTTAATATATTAACAAGCTATATCCCCTACTATGAAAAAAATATTCCTGATTATAACGAATCAAAATTCCATGAAAATCTATGGATTGACCTTGCCACTCAAGAAAACTACCAAATAAGCTACCATGATTTTCTATACGGTAAAAATCCGGCTATTATACATGTCAGAGGAGTTAAAAATATAGAATCGCTCATAAAATTTTTCTACTCAAGATTCAACATAAAATAGATTGATTAAAAATGCTTCTTTATGTAAAATTAAAGCGTTATGGATAAAAAAATCAAAATAGCTCTCATTTTTGGAACACGTCCCGAAGCAATTAAGATGTGTCCTTTGGTAAAAAAATTAAAAGAAAACATTTTTTTTAAAGTTTATACAATAGTAACAGCTCAACATAGACAAATGCTTGATAGCGTACTTGAACTTTTTGAAATTAAACCTGATTTTGACTTAAACTTAATGAAACCAAATCAAAATTTATGGGAATTATCTTCCGATATTTTATTAAAAACAAAAGAAATATTTGAAAAAGAAAATTTTGATCTTGTACTTGTTCACGGAGATACTACAACAGCAAGTCTGAGTGCTTTAAGTGCTTTTTATTCCAGAACAAAAATAGGCCACATTGAAGCGGGTTTAAGAACATTTGATAAAAATTATCCTTTTCCAGAAGAAATAAACAGGGTTTTGGTTGATTCAGTTTCAGACTTAATGTTTTGCCCTACAGATAAAGCTGTTCAAAATATAATAAATTCAGGGATAAGAAAAGGGTATTATAAAACAGGAAATACCGTAATTGATGCTCTTTTTTATGTTGTTAATAATAAACCCGTTAATCTTGATTTTATAGGATTAAATAACAACTTAAAAACAGTTCTTTTAACTTCGCACAGACGTGAAAATTTTGGCAAGCCCCTTGAAAACATCTGCTTAGCCATAAAAGAATTAATTAAAAAAAATAAAGACATAGAAATAGTCTACCCAATGCACTTAAATCCAAACGTAAGAAACACTGTTATACCTATACTTAAAGACACAGAAAGAATTAAATTAATTGAACCTTTGGATTATGCACCATTTTGTACCCTGATGAAAAAATCGCACATAATTTTAACTGATTCTGGTGGTATACAAGAAGAAGCACCAGCCTTAGGTAAACCCGTGCTTGTTTTAAGAGAAGAAACTGAACGTCCCGAAGCGATTGAATATGGCGGAGTTGAACTCGTCGGAACAAACAAGAAAAAGATTATAAATTCTGTTCAAGAACTTTTGGATAATAAAGAAAAATACCAAAAAATGTCAAAAGCAATTAACCCATATGGTGATGGTCATGCCTGTGAATATATAGAAAAAATTATTCTTGACTATTTTCATCAGGATTAATAAAATCTATATACTTCTTTAAAAATTCTTCATCTTGAGGATATCTCATCAAATGGTCTTGAACGTATGCTAACAATTTGTCTTTATCATTAAGCTCAATTAATATATCACCAATAAAAATAAAGTTTTCTTTAGAACTATCTATTGCATAAATATCTTCATAATATTTTAACGCTTGTTCTTTATTGCCCATTTTCATAAAACAAGAAGCAAGTTTATTATTTATAACAATCTTTTCATTATCATCTTGTATATGTAGCAACAATCTATCATAAACACTTATTATACCTGACATTTCGCCTTTTTGCTCGTAACATTGAACAAGATAATTGGCAACTCTTTTTTTATCTTCAGTATTACTTTTTTCAAAAGCTTCTTCAAAATATAAAATTGCATTATCATAATCACCTTCACCCATTTTTCTAAGACCTTCTTTTTCAAATTCATTATTTAACTGCGCTGTGCCTTCTTGTGAGTAAATTTCTTCTTGCAATTCGGGTTCAGTCACTGGTTCTTGAGCAATTCTAACCTGTTTTATTTCTGGATTAGTTTCTTGAATTGCTTGCTCTGCAATTTTTTGAGTTTCCATATTTAATTCTTGAATTTCTTTAGCTGCTTGTTTAGCTTTCGTTATATTTTTAACATGGCTTTTTATTGTTATAGAGGATAACGACAACAAAACAATAAAACCAATCAATATTCTTATATATTTTAACTTTAATTCTTCCATACTAAATCTCACTCAAACTACATTCTTCACAAGCAATATTTTTCGCATAATTCAAAATTTTAAACTCCGACTTTAGCCCGTCAAATATCATAATTTTATTTAAAAGAGGTTCGCCCTCACCCGTTATAACCTTCATAGCTTCAAGAGCTTGCAGAGAAGATATTGTATTAACTACAGGAGAAATTGAAGCATAATTCTCCTCTTTAAAAACTCTAGGTTTTTGCATTACACAAGAAAGACATCCTGTTTTAGGAGAAACAATTGTAGTAATCTGACCCCTAAAACCCTGTATCGCTCCATGAATCAAAACTTTTTTATGACGGACGGCAATCTCATTTAACATATACTTTGCTTCATAAGAATCAAAACAATCGATAATTATATCATAACCCTGAATAATATTAAAATAATTCAATTCATTTATTCGGATTTTATCAAGTTCAACTTTAATATCAGGATTAAATTCATGCACCCAATCTTTAGCAGATATAACCTTTGCTCTGCCTATATTTTTATATTTGTGAATGATTTGCCTGTTTAAATTTGTTTCTTCAACTATATCACCATCAATTATTTTTATCTGACCAACACCAAGTGCAGCAAGATTCATAATAACACCTGAACCAAGTCCTCCAGCTCCCATAACAAGCACTCTGGAATTAAACAGCTTCTCTTGAGCTTCTTGTGTTATGCCATCTTTTTGCATATTCTTTTCATATCTTAAAATATTTATCATTTTTACACTTTTAACTCTTTATTTTCAATTATTTCAACTATTTTTATTCCATAAGAGTCTTCTATTGCTACAATTTTTCCCTTTGCAATTAAAATATCATTTACAAAAATATCTATTGCCTCATCTTCCATTTTATCCAGAGTTATTATTGAACCTTTGTCATATTCAATTATATCTTTTAAAGAAAGTTTAGTTCTGCCAAGCTCAGCGCACAATGTTACTTCTACATTTGCAACTTTCAAAATATTTTTAAAATCCACTGCATTTTCTTGAATTTCTTCAGGCATTTCAACTACAACTCCCTACATATATTATATTTATAGCATATAATTACATGCCCGCCTAATTATTACAAAATTTTACATCAAACATTTCAATTTTCTATTATTAATTCCTCAATTTCTTTTATTTCGCAATTTAAAAGAGATTTTTTAAATTCAAGAATTGAACCAAACTCATCTTCCAACAATTCAAATAAAGAATTATTCTTAAATTCTTTATAGTTAAAAGATTTTATATATTCAATTTTATCTGTATTCAAAATTTTAATTGAACCTATATCCTCTAATATCTCAAGTGCCAATCGAACAAAATTCTCACTTACTGTAAGAGCTTGAGACAATCTTTGAATTTCAACTTTCCCTGATAATTTATTTGCGCAATATTTTATCATGCCATTCAATTTTTTGATGTAATTTTCAAGATTTTCATCAATTATTAAATTCATAAAATGTACTTTTTCTGGTTTAACATTTGATATAATCTCAAAAAATTCTTCTTTTGAAGATGGATAATCAAAAAACATTAACCCTTTATGATAAGAAAAATTTTCAATAAATCTATCTTTTATTGATACAAGCTTTTCCTTCATTTCCGGATTTTTCACCCAAATACCAATATCAAATGCATCCTTTTTAACATAATCCAAAACTGAATCTAAAATTCCAGTCTTTTTTCTATGATCAAAAATTTTTAAAAATTTCTTTTCTTTTCTTAAACCTTCAAAAAAGATGTCACAAATCTCAAATTGAACAGTAGTTTCACCATTAAAAGTATTAAGACGAGGAAAAAAGGCAATATCACACCTACTTCCAACAGGAATTTCAACAAAACCTTCACCCCATTTTACACACCTGAATTTTTTACTATCTTTTTCAATAGTTAAACTTAAATGATTACCCTCTTTTCCCATTGTTTTTTGTTCTTTTAAAATTACATCAAACATCGCAAACAAAGGAGCTTCATTTCCTTCACCAAAAGGTTCTAATTTATTTATTGTATCAAAGATATTTATTTCAACATCTTCGGGCTTAAGTTCAACATCTGCAAACAAAACATTCTCCGCTTTGATTTCTTCCGTTTCATTTTTTATTGACTCCAAAATAGAGTTTTTAACCTTATCAAATGAAACTTTATTCAAATCAAAACTGAATCCGCCTGCAAGCTTGTGACCACCAAATCCTAAAAATAAGTCTTCATTTTGTTTAATAATATTGTAAACATTAATTGAATCATTACTTCTTATTGAACACCTTGCAAAATTATTTTCATCCACCGTCATCAAAAAACAAGGTTTATTAAATTCTTCAACAACTTTAGAAGCCGCTATTCCAATCACACCTATGTGCCAATTTTCATTAATTAAAATAATAGCCGGATTATTAAGTTCATCTTTATTTTTACTCAAATAAGAAATTATATCATCATAAGTTTCTTGGCATTTTCCCTGTCTTATTTTATTATAATTTTCAAGTTTTTCGATTATAACATCAAGTTTATTGTCATCTTCTGTTGTCAAAAATTCAAAAGACAAAGAAGCATTTGCAAGCCTTCCTACCGCATTAATTCTTGGAGCCAAAATGAAAGCTATATCATAACTTGTAATTTTATCCTTGCAATTCTTTGATAAAAGCCTATAAATTGCTTTTTGAGATTTTTCCTTTTTTTGATTTAAAAGCTCCAGTGCAACTGCAACTATTGAACGATTTTCTCCAACTAAAGGAACAACATCTGCTACTATTCCACAAGCAGAAATTATTAATAACTCATCTTTTAAATCATCATTTTTATTTTCTTCCAATAAAGCAACTGCAAGTTTATATGCTATCGCGGCTCCCGAATTATAACTTAAAGAAATTATGTCCTTAATTGGTACATCTTCTTTAATAGAATTATTTACTTGAGGATTAATAATTGCATAAGCCTCAGGAATTTTTCCATCCGCTGCATGGTGATCCGTTATAATAACATCTACGCCCAAACCCTTTAAAAGATTTACTTCGCTTATATTTGAAATTCCGCAATCAACCGTAATAACCAATTTAACTTTTTCTTTTGAAATGAATTTTATTAATTCTTTTGAATTTAATCCATGCCCATGCAACAACCTATCCGGTATAAAAACAATAACATCAGCACCAAGCTCCGTAAGCGCTTTATATAAAATTGAAGAAGATGTAACTCCATCACAGTCAAAATCACCCCAAACAAGAATTTTTTGCTTTTTTTCAATAGCAGCCAATATTCTATCTTTTACTTTTTTCATATCTGAAAAAGCATAAGGAGAAATAAAATAATCTCTTGAAGGGTTTAAAAAAATTTTTATATCTGTGGATGAAGTTATATTTTTCAAAGCTAAAAGCTCATCCAAAAGAGAATCTTTTGTTGAGCTTTTTATTAATTGTTTTTCTTTTATGGCAATTTTTCTATACTGCATTTTTCTTCAAACTAATTTCTTCTATTAAGCTGAGCCAATAACCTTAATATTTCAAAATATAACCAAATTACAGTAACTAAAAGTGCAAAACCCCCGTACCATTCAAAATAATCGGGCAGGTTATTATTGCTTCCTCTTTCAATAAAATCAAAGTCCAAAACAAAATTTAAGGCTGCTATAACGCATATTAAAAGACTTACGCCAATCCCTATCATAGAACCGTTAAATATTGTCATAGGATGACCCAAAAGAGACCCAATAAAACCAACTAAATAAAAAATTGCTATTGCAACGGTTGAAATAAATACAACCCTTCTGAATGTATCTGTTGCTTGAATTAACTTTGTTTTATAGGCAAACAACATAACAAACATTGTTAAAAGAGTTATTCCAACAGCATGCAAAATAATACCATCATATAACGTTGAATAAGCATAACTCACAGAACCAACCAAAAGACCTTCGCAAATTGCATAAGCAGGAGCAGTAATTCTTGACGACTTTGGATTAAAAGAAGCAATAATTGCAAGAACTAAACCAGCTATAGCAGACACCATAGCTAAAAGCATTGCTTTATCTGCAAAACCTTGAGCACACAATGTCCAAGTATAATACCCACTTAAAACAACAATACCTAAAAGAATCATTGTTTTATTAATAGCACCCTGAACAGTCATAGGTTTAGAATCCATTATCACATTTTCTGCGACTCTTGAATTTAACATTGGATTTGATGTCATAATCTCCCCTTTTTTAAAATATTTCATTTGAATTATACACCAATTTTAAGTTAAAATAAAGCTATGCTAAAAATTGGTATAACGGGTAATATTGCATCCGGAAAAAGTGAAGTTGAAACCATAATAAAAAATATGGGATATATTGTATTTGATCTTGATAAAATTTCCCATAATCTTCTTGAAAATGAATGTAAAAATGATGTTATAAAAGAATTTCAAACAACAAACAGAAAAGAATTAGGAAAAATCGTATTCAACGATAAAAATAAAAAAGAAAAATTAGAACAAATAATCTATCCGTTTTTAAAAAAAGAAATTTTAAAAATATTTGAAAAATATAAAGATGAAACTTTTGTTTTTATTTCGGGAGCTTTAATTTTTGAAGCAAAATTTGATAATCTTTTTAATAAAATTATTTTTATAGATACTGATGAAAATTTAAGACTGGAAAGATTAATCAAAAGAAATAATTTTAACAAAAATGAAGCCATAAAAAGAATTAAATCTCAAAATGAAAATGCAAAAAACAAAGCTGATTTTATTATAAAAAATAATGCTGACCTTAAAAAACTCGAAATAGAAACAATGAAAATTATAAAAGCATTAAAACTTCTCTAATCAATTTACAAGCTGTAGCGGTTGAGGTTTTTGTAATATCAATATCAGGTGCAAGCTCCATTATATCGGCACCTATGATATTGAAATCTTTTAGATACAATAACCAATCCATAAGCTCAAGATAAGTTAAACCGCCGGCTTCCGGAGTTCCAACTCCGCTCATAAGACTTGGATCCAATACATCAAGGTCAATAGTTAAAAAGATATTTTTATTTCTAAATTTATCCAATTGTTCTTTTTTAGTTTTTAAAGTATCGTATTTTCTAACTATATCAAATTCTTCTTTTTCACCGCTTCTTAAGCCTATTTGAGCAATGTTTTCATAGCCGATTAATTTTGCTATCTGATACATTACACCACTGTGCGTAAGCTCTTCTCCTAAATATTGTTCTCTTAAATCTGTATGAGCATCAAATTGAATAACAGCAACATTATCATATTTTTTTAAAACTGATTTAACGCTGGCTAGCGTAATTAAATGCTCACCGCCGACGCCTAAAAGCTTTTTATTGTCATTATAAATACAATCAACATTTTCTTCAGTTATATCAAGAGCCTTTTTTGCATTTCCAAAAGGATATTCCAAATCACCCGCATCATAAAAAGAACAATCTTCCATATCAGAATCAAAATATACAGAATATGTTTCAATACCGATACTTTCCAATCTTGCTGCTTGAGGCGCAAAACGAGTTCCAGCTCGATTTGAGCAAGTACAATCATAAGGAAGCCCAAGCATTACAATTTTTGATGAATTATAATCAGGATTTGCTCCGATAAAATCTTTTGATAAAAAAGGCCCCTTAAGCATTTATACTCCTATTTATTTTTTCATTCAACTCGGCTGCTGATTCTTCATAACCCAATCTTCCCATAAGCGCATAAGTATAATTTTTTGCTTGTTCAACCCCAGGTTGATTAAATGCGTCTATATCATACAATTCACCAATTATAGCAGTCTGCATTTCAAGCATATAGAATAATTGAGCTAAATAATATTCATTAATTTTAGGAAGATGAATAGTTAAATTTGGACGTTTAAAATCTGCTAAAGCAACAGCAGTAGCATCGGCTTCCGCGTTTATAAGACGATTGATTGTCTTACCGCCTAAATAATTCAATCCTGTATATTCAAATATATTTGGTATTTCAAGCGTATTATCAAATTCATCAACTCTTATAAAAGTTATAACTTTATCATTTTTTCCTTCATTATAAAGTTGAATTTGGCTGTGTTGATCAGTCGCACCCAAGGCTTTTATAGGTGTTGGACCGTTATTTACTTTAGTGCCGTTTCTATCGTATTCTTTTCCTAATGATTCAGCCCAAAGTTGCACATACCAATCAGAAACATATTTTAAACGAGATGAATAAGGCATCATAACAGAAATATATTTTCCTTTTTGCTTATCCATTAAATAATGAATTAGGGCATTTTGAGCCGCAATATTTTTGTTTATATCAGTATTTTTAAGGGCTAAATCCATTATTTTTATCCCTCTGATAATTTCATCAATATCAAGCCCAACAAGCGCTAAAGGTACTAAGCCAACTGCTGAAAATACGCTAAATCTTCCGCCTACATCATCAGGAACAACGAAGGTTTTATAACCTTCTTCGTTTGCTAATTGTCTTAAAATTCCAGCTTGTTTATCTGTTGTTGCTACTACATTTTTCCTGTAATCATCACCCAATAATTTTTGCAATCTATCTTTTATAATCATAAATTGGCTCATTGTTTCAGCTGTTGAGCCTGATTTTGTAATAACATTTACTAAAGTCTTTTTTAAATCCAACATATCTAAAAGAGCTGTAATTTGATCAGGGTCGATGTTATCTAAGAAAAATATTCTAGGTAAATTTTCTCGTTGTTCTTTAGTTAGTAAATTCCAATAAGGTTTTAAAAGTGCTTCAGATAGCGCTTGAGCGCCCAATGCAGACCCTCCGATACCCAAAACTAAAACGTTATCAAATCTGCCATCAACCATAGCTGCAAATTCTTTAACATACCAAACGGTTTCTTCGTTATAGCCTAAATTCATCCACTGAAGCCAAGAGCCGGGTTTATCTTTATTCATGTTTAAATTTGTAATTATTTCTTGAATTTTTGGCGCATATTCACTAAAACAATTAGCTAAATCAAGACCTTCATCACCAATAACCTGACTTGAAATATTTGAATAATCTAGTTTAATCATTTGAATACCTTAATAACTCCGACTACTATTATTGTACCAAGTGATAATTTTACGTAAAGACTTTTTAAAAATTTTAGCCCTATAAGCTAATTTCAAACGAAAAACAAAATAAAAAAATTATACCTAAAAATCAAATATATTACCCTATTGGGTAATATATTTTTCTTCTATTACGGTTTAGTTTTGTACTATGGAAAAAATATTAGATAAAACACTAACGATTATTAATGAAAATGAAAAATTAATTGCAAACATTTTGCACGATATAAAAAGTCCCCTATATAGCATTAAAATTGCTCTTCAAAATAAACTTGACAATGAACTTAATAAAGATATTTTTGAAACGACTCTTGATGTAATCGAATATATTGAAAACTTCTTAGTCAATTACAGTTTTAAAATCGGCAAATTCGAAAATAAAATTACCCCATGTGACATTAAAAAATTAATCGACAAAAAAATTGAAAACTACAAATATATTTTTATAAACAAAAATATCCACATAGACATAATTTTTCAAGAAGAAAATTATATAGTAAATTCAATCGAAATTTTTTTATCTAGTATAATAGGAAATATTATTTCTAACATTGCACTTCATGCAAGCAAAAACCAAACGGCAATAATTGAATTATATAAAAAAGGCAGTTACATTTGTGCGGATTTTAAAAACTCTTTCAATGAAGCTACTGATAATTTTTCTTTAGGACTTGATTTCTGCGAAAAACTTTCAAAAGCAACAAAAGTTGATTTAAAATTCAGCAAGACAAGAAATACAGCCATCGTCAATTTAAAAATTCCCGAACTAAAAAACAGTTTAAAAAGAGAAATTATCGGAATCTAAGGTATTAGCGGTAACTTTTGCAGAAATTTCAGCAATTAACCTTGAAATTTCATAACCTGAAACCATAACTTCCAATATCAACTGTGAGTTAATTAAAATCTTATCACCATATTCCATAGTCTCTGGGTTAAGCGCTAAAAATTCAACAAAATCATCCCCCACATATAAAATCTTGCCAAACTCAGCGTCTGTTGCCCATCTCATAAAAACAACGCTTTGCTCAAATAATTTAAGTTTTTGTATCATCCTCATATTATCATGATATGATTTATTTTATGAAAGTCAATTTTATAGAGAATAATTGTAACATTGTAAACAATGGTAAGTTTAACATGGATTTTGACCTTTCTATCCTTAATTTTGCAATAGAAAAAAAAATTAATTATGCGATTATAAGATTTTATCAATGGTATCCGAAATGCATTTCTCTAGGAAGAAATCAAAAAGAAAATTGTTGTAGCAATTTAGGACTCGATATAGTTAAAAGGCCTACAGGCGGAAGAGCTCTTTTACACGACAAAGAACTTACCTATTCTTTTGTTTCTCCAATCTTTAATCAAAACATAATGGAAAGCTATAAAGAAATATCAGATGGGCTTATTTTAGGTTTTAAAAGACTTGGAATTGAACTGAATTACACAAAAAATGAACACAAAAATTGTAATTATTGTATGAACATATCTTCAGGAGCAGATATATCATATCAAGGCAAAAAATTCATAGGCTCAGCTCAATACAGAAAAGAAAATTACTTGTTACAACATGGTTCAATCCCCTATGAACTTGACTTTAAACTGATTGAAAAAATATTTAATCAAGAAATAGAAAAAGAAAATATAATAACCCTAAATGAAATTAACCCAAATTTATCAACAAGACAAATAATTGGAGCACTAAAAGAAGGTTTTATTGAAAAATTTGAAAAAGTAACGCTCCGAAAATAAAATCTTCCGGAGCTTTGATGTTATTGAAAGGAAAAGTATAGAAAATAAATTTTCATATTTAAGCAAACAGATTAATATCTGCCTCCTTTTTTTCCTCTCTTGATACTTCTTCGCCAGCCTGAAATGGATTAAATCCATTTGATGAATTTGAATTTTTATCAGTAATATTGAACAATTCTATCACATTTCTATTTGGCTCAAGCTGTTTTGGAGCAGTTAAATCAGCACCTTGAGCAACACTTTGAGTCAATTCAACATTCTTTTGAACAGTTCTAGCAGAATATAAATTTGCTGCAGCACTTGAATTTAACTGTGCAACATCAACTGCCTTGGCATAAAGTCCTGCTTGAGTCAATGCAATTTGTTTTTGCAAATCTACATTTGTTCTAGAAGAATATAAATCTATCCCTAAAGATGCTCTATTAAATTTTGAATAATCAATATATTGAACAGTTGGTTGAGTTTTTGATTCAGTATTTAATATTTCTTTTGCAACACGATTTGCACTGTTTACATCAACACCATTCATTCCATATAAAGCTGTATTCAAATTTAAGCTCATCTTTTACCTTATCTCACTTTATTGTCTTTTTCCTTATAGTGTTAATATCGACAAACTAAATTTAAACTTTAGATTTTTCCAATATTTTTGTAACAAATATTTACATATATTAACAAAGCTTTAATTAGTATTTATTAAAAAAATTATTCAATATATAATACTCGTAAATTGGAAAAAGTTATGAATATAAAAAGAATTAGAATTTATAAATATTGAAGTATGAAAAAGGGAAGGCAAAATGAGTATTTTAGCCTTCTTTTTTTAGAACGGAAAAAATGAACACAAAAGCGAATTTTAAAGGAGAAATAATATATATTGAAAAAATTGCAAAAGATACTTGCAAAATGGATATTTCATCTCCATTAAAACAAGCAAACGCTGGACAATTTATATCAATTTATTGTCCAAATACGACTTTAAGACGTCCTTTTTCAATTGCAAATTTTGAAAACCACATTATAACAATACTTTTCAAATTAAAAGGGGAAGGAACAAAATATCTTTCAAATCTTAAAAAAGGAGATTATATTGACTTTCTTGCTCCTTTAGGAAACGGATTTACTATTGAAAATAAAAAATCACTCCTTGTAGGAGCAGGAATTGGCATTGCACCAATGATTTTTCTAAAAAATACTTTAAATAAAAAAAATATTGAAAATTACCTCATAACAGGCTTTAAATCAAATGAAGAAAACATTAAAGGAAGTGATGAAACCATTATAGGCGGAAGTGTTCTTTATCATCTTGATAAAATTATTAAAAATAAAAATATTGAAATAATTTATTCATGCGGGCCTATGCCTGTCTTAAAAGGGATAACAGAACTTTCAAAAAAATATAACATACCCTCGCAAATTGCAATGGAAAAAGTTATGGCTTGTTCAATCGGAGTATGCAGGGGATGTATAATTAAATTAATGAAAAATGGTAAAGTAATAAACGCTTCAGTATGCAAAGACGGTCCCGTTTTTAAAGGAAGTGACATTATATGGGATTAGAAAATTTAAAAACTATCCTAAAAAATAAAGAAAAAACTTTTGAAATAAAAAGTCCAATTATAGCAGCAAGCGGAACATACGGCTATAACGATGAATTTCAAGATTTTATTGATTCAAATTACTTTGGTGCAATTTCAACCAAGGGAATAACTCTTGAAAAAAGGTTAGGAAATGAAGGCGATAGAATTTTCGAAGTACAAAACGGAATGATAAACAGAATAGGACTTGAAAATGTTGGAATTGAAACATTTATAAAAGAAAAACTACCAATATTAAAATCTAAAAATATAGACTTCCTTTTAAATATTGCAGGTAGCACCATTGAAGATTACGAAAAACTAGCAGAAATTGCACAAAAATACAATATCAAAGCGCTGGAAGTAAATGTTTCATGTCCGAATGTTAAATCAGGATGCCTTGAATTTGGTTTAAATCCTGACAGTTTATTTAAATTAATAAGCAAAATTAGAGAAAATTACAACAATTTTTTAATTGTTAAACTTTCCCCAAATACAAATAATATAAAATTGCTTGCAAAAGCAACAGAAAATGGCGGAGCAGATTGCATTAGCGCAATCAATACCCTAAGAGGACTGGGAATAAAAATACAATTTGACGGACAAAAATTTATTAAAAAAAGTGTAAAAGGAGGACTTTCAGGCCCTTGCATCAAACCTATAGCTCTATATATGATAGAAGAAATAAGAAACTCAACAAATCTACCTATAATTGCAATGGGAGGAATTACAAAGCTATCTGATTTATTTGAATTTATTTTAGCGGGGGCCGATGCTTTTCAAATAGGTACTGCAAATTTTATAAAACCTTCAATTTGTACAGATTTAGCTATTGAACTCAGTGATTTCATTGAAAAAAACAACTTTAAAAATTTCGAAGAATTAAAAAATAAAATAAAGGAAACAAAATAATGGCAGATGTTGAAAATTTACTTATACAAGCACAAGGGCTTTTAAAAGGTCATTTTTGCCTAACTTCAGGACTACATTCGGATACATATTTTCAATGTGCAAAACTATACCAATATCCTAATATTGTTGAAACTTTAGCTTATGAACTTGCACAAAAATTACAAAATATCAACTTTGAAACTGTCGTATCTCCCGCAATAGGAGCAATAATATTCGGATACGAAGTTGCAAAACAAACAAAAAAAAGAAATCTTTTTGTAGAAAGAAAAGACGGAGTTATGCAGCTAAGAAGGGGGTATTCGCTTAAAAAAGGTGAAAAAATAATAATAATAGAAGACGTAATTACTACAGCAAGAACAATTTTTGAAACAAAAGAAGCTCTAAAAGATTTTAACTGCGAAATTATGGGAGTAGCTTGCATAGTAGACAGAACTCAAGGAAAACTTAATAATCAATTTAAAATACATTCGCTTTTAAAATCTTCTCCTGTTACCTATGAGCCTGAAAATTGTCCTTTATGCAAACAAGGAATTGAATTAATAAAACCCGGAAGCAGAATTGGAAAATAAATTATGAAACATTTAATCAACATAGAAAATTTAACAACAGAAGAAATTAACCAAATATACAATCGTGCATTAGATTTCGAAAAAGGCATAAGAAAAGCTAACCACTTGAATGCACATATTGTAAATATGTTTTTTGAAAACTCAACAAGAACAAAAATGTCATTTGAAATGGCAGAAAATAAAATACACACAAATAAATACGACTTTATAGCAAATACTTCATCAATTCAAAAAGGTGAAGATTTATTTGATACAATTAACAACTTATCTGCAATAGGCATGAATGTTATTATTATGCGACATCAAGATAATGAACTCGTTGAAAATTTATCTAAAAAAAATTATTTTCAAGAAATTTCTTTTATAAATGCAGGTAGCGGAACAAAATCCCACCCTACGCAAGCACTTTTAGATTTTTATACAATAAAAAAACATTTTTTAAATTTATCAGACAAAACTATTGTTATAGTCGGAGACATAGCACATTCAAGAGTTGCAAAATCAAATATTAATTTGCTTAAAAAATTTAATATGAAAATAAGATGCCTTGCTCCTGAAAATTTAACAGGAGAAAAAATTGAAGGTGTTGAATATTTTGTATCCTTAAAAGAAGCTTTTGAAGACGTAGATATTATCATGGCACTTAGAATCCAAAAAGAAAGATTACAAGAAAAAATTGATTTTGATGAATACATAAAAAATTATCAAATAACAAAAGACAATCTGCCCTATGCAGCCTTTTTGATGCATCCGGGTCCGATAAACAAAGATATTGAAATTAATTCAAACGTATTTGAACTCCAAAATGCAAGAACTATACTAAATCAAGCTAAAAACGGAGTATATGTAAGAATGGCTGTTTTAGATATGATACTTAACGCTCAAGGTTTATAAGCAATGAAAAAAGAATTTAAAATCACTAAAATACCTTCCCTAATAGATATGCATGTTCATTTTAGAGACCCCGGTTATACATATAAAGAAACTATTGAAACAGGGATTCAATCGGCCATAGCAGGAGGTTTTAGGGGTGTTTGCACAATGCCCAACACAAAACCCGTATGTGATAATTCTAGAGTAATTAAAGAAATTTTACACAAAGCAAAAAAATATAAATTTAACATCTACCCAGTTGCAGCCGTTACAAAAAATCTTGACAGTGAAGAACTTACAGATTTTAAAGAACTAAAAAAAGCAGGTGCTATAGCTTTTTCAAACGACGGTCTACCTATTTTGAATAAAAAAATATTTTTAGAAGCTCTAAAATCGGAAGAACTAATTTTATCACACTGTGAAAATGAAACTCAAGAAGTAAAATGGCAAATTGAGACATATAAACAAGCAATTATTGAAGGTTTTAAGCCGAGATTGCACTTTTGCCACATTTCAAAAAAAGAAAGTGTCGATTTAATAAGGGAAGCTAAAAAAAATAATCTGAATATAACAGCAGAAACTGCTCCTCACTATTTTACTTTTACAAATGAAGATATAGATAATACAGGCACATTCAAAATGAACCCGCCCCTCGGAACTCAAGCAGATAAAAGAGCCATTATGGAAGGGCTTATGGATGGGACAATAGATGTTGTTGCAACGGATCATGCGCCACACAGTGACGAAGAAAAACTACAACCTTATTTTAACTCACCTAACGGAATAACGGGTCTCGAAACAGCTTTTTCTCTCACATACATGCTTTTAGGACTTGAAAAAACATTAGAAAAAATGGCATATAACCCAAGAAAAATTTTAAAAATAAAAAATAAAACAATGATAAAAGTAGCTCTTGATGATAGTTGGATTGTTGTTCCAAAGCTTTTTAAAACAAAGTGCAAAATATCACCATACAAAGGAATGAAATTAAAAGGAAAAGTTATAAATGATTGAAATTAATGAACAAATCAAAAAAAGGCTTATGTTGGCGCTGGATGTTGAAAAAATAGAAGACGCAAAAATTTTAGTTGAAAAACTAAGTCCTTATATTGGAACATTCAAAGTCGGATTGCAGCTTTTTTGCGGTTATGGGCTTGAAATTATAAATTATATAAAAGAAAAAAATGCTAATTTCTTTTTGGATGTAAAACTTCATGATATACCAAATACGGTTGAAAAAGCCTCTTATAATATAATTAAAAATGGAGCAAACTTCTTTAATGTCCATGCAACAGGTGGAATAGAAATGATGAAAGCCGCAAAAAAAGGAGCTTTTGAAGCAAGCGAAAAACTTGGAATAGAAAAACCAATAATTCTGGCTGTAACAATACTTACAAGCATTTCAGACGAAATACTACAAAACGAACTTGAAAATAAATATAAAACAGAAGATTTCGTCTTAAAACTTGCAAAAAATGCAAAACTAGCAGGGCTAAACGGAGTTGTAGCATCAGCAAACGAACTTCCCCTAATTAAAAAAGAATTAGGAAAAGATTTTATCGTCTTAACTCCCGGAATAAGACCATCTTGGAGTGCTAAAAATGATCAAAAGAGAATTGCAACTCCAACAAGTGCAATTAAAGAAGGAGCCGATTATATTGTTCTAGGAAGAGCTATAACAAAAGCGGAAAATGCAATCGAAGCAATTAAAAAAGTTTATGATGAAATTGAAGGAAACTAATAATGGGAACACTTATTTTACAGGATGGAACAGTTATCAAAGGAGATTCTTTCGGAGCCATTGGAGGTTATAGCGGCGAAATTGTCTTTAACACTTCAATGACAGGCTACCAAGAAATTTTAACTGATCCAAGTTATGCAAAGCAAATAGTAATTATGACTTATCCTGAAATTGGGAATTATGGAATAAATGATTTTGATTTTGAATCAGACAATCCTGCCTTGACAGGTTTTATAGCAAAAAACTTTTGTAAATATGAAAGTCACTATAAATCAAGAGAAAATCTTTCAAATTACTTAAAAATGAAAAATATAATTGCTCTTGAAGGAATAGATACAAGAAGTCTTGTAAAAAAAATCAGAGAAGTAGGCACTATGAGCGCTTTTATAACTTCAAACGATGTAGACAAAGATTTCATATCCCAAAAACTGGAAGAAATACAAAGCTTTAAAATAAGTAACGATATAATTTTAGATGTATCCTGCAAAAACAGATACATTTTTAATCCCAAAGGAAAAATAAATCTGGCTTTTATTGACTATGGAGCAAAAAAGGGTATATTATCATCATTAGCAAAAAGAGATTGCAGAATAACTGTCTATCCTGCTTCTATTGAAGCCAAAGAAATACTTGAAAATGATTATGATGCATTATTTTTATCAAATGGGCCAGGGGATCCTGCAGATTTTACTTTTCAAATTTCACAAATTAAACAAATCATGGGAAAACTACCTATATTTGGCATTTGCTTAGGTTATCAACTTCTAGCCATCGCCTCAGGAGCAAAAACATATAAACTTAAATACGGACACAGAGGTGGCAATCATCCCGTTATAAATCTGGAAAACAACAAAGTTATGATAACAAGTCAAAATCACGGATACGCAGTTGATACTGAAAATATAACCAAATTTATGCGTCCTACATATAAAAATCTAAATGATGATACCCTTGAAGGTTTTGAAATATCAAGCCTTGGAATTTATGCCGTTCAATTTCACCCAGAAGCAAATCCTGGGCCTGAAGATGCCTCTATTATTTTTGATGAATGGGTAAATATAATGAAAAAAGATATTAATAGAATTAACGAGGTAAAAAATGAAAGATAAGTCTCTAAAAAAAGTTCTTGTGATAGGTTCTGGTCCCATTGTAATAGGTCAAGCAGCAGAATTTGACTATGCAGGGGTACAAGCTTGCAGAGCACTAAAAGAAGAAAAAATAGAAATAGTCCTTGTCAATTCTAATCCTGCAACAATCATGACAGATGAAGAAATTGCTTCAAAAGTATATATAGAACCATTGACAGTAGAATGCTTAACAGAAATAATAAAAAAAGAACGCCCGCAGGGTCTTATTGCCACACTTGGAGGGCAAACAGCACTAAATCTTGCCTGCGAATTGGATAAAGCCGGAGTTCTGGAAAAATATAAAGTTAAATTGCTTGGTACACAAATTGAATCCATCAAAAAAGCAGAAGACAGAGAACTTTTTAAAAACTTAATGCAAGAAATAGGTGAGCCAGTGCCTGAAAGCGCCATTGTTTCAAACTGGGAAGAAGCACTGGATTTCTGTCATAAAATAGGCTATCCGATAATCATTAGACCTGCCTTTACATTGGGAGGAGCAGGCGGTGGTATTGCAAGAAATGAAAAAGAATATGAAGAAATAGTTCATCAAGGTTTAACACAATCTCCAATCAATCAAGTATTAGTTGAAAAATCAATAGCAGGCTTTAAAGAAATAGAATATGAAGTTATTAGAGATGCAAATGACACCTGTATCATAATTTGCAACATGGAAAACATTGACCCTATAGGAATACATACAGGTGACAGTTTTGTTGTTGCACCAAGCCAAACTCTAACTAACAATGAATTTCAAATGTTAAGAACGAGTGCTATAAAAATAATAAAAGCCTTAAAAATTGAAGGTGGTTGCAATGTGCAATTTGCACTTGATACAATGTCAAATCAATACTATGTAATTGAAGTTAATCCCAGAGTCTCACGTTCATCAGCATTAGCAAGCAAAGCAACAGGTTATCCCATTGCAAAAGTAGCAACAAAAATTGCAATAGGTTACAATTTACATGAAATTAAAAACTCTATTACAGGCAAAACCACAGCAGCATTTGAACCTGCTCTTGATTATGTTGTAGTAAAAATTCCAAAATGGCCTTTTGATAAATTCTCATCAGGGGATAGGATTTTAGGTACAAAAATGAAAGCAACTGGAGAAATTATGGCAATAGGCAGAACATTTAATTCTGCTTTCAAAAAGGCCGTTGCTTCACTCGAAGAAAGATACACAGGACTTTTACATCGAGGCTTTGAAAATCTTGGCAATGATGAACTGCTCATTGATTTATATATTCAAGATGACAGAAGAATATTTCGTCTTGCTCAGGCGATAAGCAATGGAAATGAAATAAATAAACTATGCGCAATTACAAAAATAGACAAATGGTTTGTAGCAAAAATAAAAGAAATTGTTGATGTTGAAAAAGAACTTACAACAAAACAATTAACCAAAGAACTTTATTTAAAAGCTAAACAACAAGGCTTTTTAGATGATGAAATAATGAATCTAACTCAATGTACAATCGAAAAAATACAAAATTTTAATCTTCAAGCCTCTTTCAGACTAGTTGATACTTGTGCAGCAGAATTTAGTGCAACTACTCCTTATTTTTATTCAACATGGGGAGAAGAAGATGAAGTAGAAGAATATAAAATAAAAAGCCAAGAAAGCAACAAAAAACCAAAAGAAAATATAATAGTACTAGGATCAGGCCCCATTAGAATAGGTCAAGGTATAGAATTTGATTACTGTTCAGTTCATGCGGCAGATGAGCTTTTAAAATCAGGATATGAATCAGTAATGATAAATTCTAACCCTGAAACTCTTTCTACTGATTTTGATATAGCAACAAGGCTATATTTTGAGCCTATGAGAACAGAATATGTTATGAATGTAATAAAAAAAGAAAATCCAAAAGGTGTTCTGGTTCAATTTGGAGGACAAACAGCAATCAATCTAGCTGAAGAACTGCAGGCACAAGGAGTTAAAATTCTTGGCACAAGTATAGAAAGCATCAACGCAGTTGAAGATAGAAAAGTTTTTGAAAAACTCTTAAGAGAACTAAAAATCCCTCAACCAAAAGGATGTGCGGTTACATCAACAACTCAAGCACTAAATGCTGTTAAAGAAATAGGATATCCTGTTTTAGTACGCCCAAGTTATGTAATCGGTGGTAGGGGTATGCAAGTTGTATATAATGATGAAGAACTTTTAACGTACATTACCGAAGCTTTTAAATTTTCTAATGAACATCCTGTCTTAATTGACCAATATCTTGAAGGTCAAGAAGTTGAACTAGACGCTATTTCCGATGGAAGAGATGTCCTCATTCCTGGAATATGCGAACACATTGAACGAGCAGGGGTACACTCGGGTGACTCAATGAGTATATATCCAAGTCAAAATATTTCAAGAAAAAATGAAAAAATTCTTGTTAAATACGCAACAAAAATAGCAAGAAAATTGAATATTAAAGGATTAATGAATATTCAATTCATAATAAAAGACGATAAAGTCTATGTAATCGAAGTAAATCCAAGAGCCTCAAGAACAGTACCTATTATGAGTAAAGTAACAGGTATTCCAATGGTAAATATTGCAATTAAAGCAATTCTTGGAAAATCTGTAAGAAGAGGAGGTTTTGGCGTTGGATTATACAAAAAATCAAAACTCGTAAGTGTTAAAATGCCAATTTTCTCATGGCAAAAATTAAATAGGATTGATCCTGCCCTTGCCCCTGAAATGAAGTCAACAGGAGAAGTTCTTGGCATAGATACAAGCTATAAAAAAGCACTATATAAAGCATTTTTAGCAGGAGGATATAAATTTTCAAAATCCAAACAAAGAGTACTTGTATCTTTAAATGATCACTGCAAAAAACCCGCACTACCTGTTATAAAACGCTTATTCAAACAAGGTTTCTTTATAATGGCAACCTGGGGAACTCATAAATTTCTTGAAAAAAACGGAATACCATCCAAAATGATTGAAAAATTTATGATTGATAAACTTCAAAAACGTATGAAAAACGGTCGTTTAAGTTTCATTATAAATACACCAACCACAGGCAAAAACTCTCAACATTCAGGTTTTCAAATTAGAACAATAGCACAAATGTATGGTATTCCAAGTTTTACTTCGATTGATACCGCAAGTGCATTTCTAACTGCCTATAAAGTTTTTGACAAAAACACCGTCCTTACCTATGATACAATTACAAATTACCGAAAGAAAAATTTTATGGAACTATTCAAATAAAATTATATTTGGTATATATTAAATACAATGTTTGAAAAATTTACACAAAAAGCAATAGATGTCGTTCAAAGTGCACAGAATTATGCAGCTCAATTTTGCCATAGTAGGGTTTTGTCGCAACATCTTCTTTTGGGGCTTGTTGCTAAATCCAAAGGAGTTCAAGCTAAAATTTTAAATTTTGATAAAATAAATTTTGGAGAACTAACTATTGAAGTCCATAACAGTACAGAAATTTTTCCAAATAGAAAACAAAATGACGATATTCTTTTTTCAAAAGAAGCAAGAGATATATTGAAAAAAGCAGTTGAACTCACTGATGAACTAAATTCCAAGTTTGTAATGCCTCAACATATAGCTCTTGCAATTTTAATGAAAAAAGATTGCGGGGCTTATAACATCTTAAAAAAATTCAATATAAATGAAGAAAAAATTATTCAAAATTTAAAAAGAATTTTAGATAAAAGCGCAGAAATAAAAAATCTTCATCCTGAAGAAATAATTGAAAATACACAACTTTCAAACATAAATAACTTTTTTAAAGAAAAAATTATTTCTGAAATTTTAGAAAATGCTAAAGCTAAAGCTACGACCTCTGATTATGAAATAGTAGGTAGCGAACAATTACTCCAATCAATTTTGGATAATAAAAATTATCCCATAGTAGAAATTTTAAATAAATACGATATTACAAATGAAAATTTTAACAAAAAATTAAGCACTTTTACTTCAAGAAAAGATGAGTTTGAAAATTCCGAAAAACAAATTATATTTACTCCCAATGCTTTTTTAGCGCTTATGCTCGCTCTGGACTGCGCTAAAGAATCAGGAAGTGTTGGAATTTTACCTGAACATGTTATTTTAGGAATTTTGAAATCAAAAAGAGGAATTGCATATAAAATTTTATCCGAACTAATTCCTGCAAGCGTAGACTTTGAAGATATAGTCATGAAAAAAATGAACGACAAAATACCTGAAACTCTTGCAATTTTGAGACTTGCAAAAGAAGAAGCATTAAACTTGAATTGTTATACCATAGGAACCGAAATGATACTTTTAGGAATTTTATCTTATGGAACAGGAATTGCAGCAGATACTCTGAGGAGACTTGGAATAAATTTAAAAGATGCAAGGAATGAAATTAAAAAGATTATCAAACCGCAAAAAGACAAAACAACGCTATCATACAGTCAAAGAGCAAAAAAAATTCTGGAAGTTGCTTATGAAACCGCCAGAGAACACAAACGAACAAAAATAAAATCTGAAAACCTTTTATATGGAATAACCAAAATGCCAAATTGCACTGCGATGCAAGTTTTAAGCAACCTTGGAACAGACATCCTTGAAATTCGCCAAGGAATCAAACAAGAACTTCTTGGCGGAATGGATTTATAATGAATGAGATTTTTTCAAGAAATATTTTATACTGGGGGCAAGATTTTCAAAATTTTTTACGAACAAGGAATATTTTTGTATTTGGATTAGGGGGAGTAGGAGGATATGCGCTTGAAGCTCTTTGCCGCACAGGAATTGAAAATTTTACTATTATTGACTATGATACAATTTCAAAAAGCAACATAAACAGACAAATAATAGCACTAAATTCAACAATAGGTCACAAAAAAACAGAAATATTTAAAAAAAGATTACTTGATATTAACCCAAATATTAACCTTAGAATTTTTGATGATTTTTATACTGAAGAAAAAAATAAAAAAATATTTAATGAAAAACCTGATTTTATTGTTGATGCAATAGATTCTCTAAAATCGAAAATTAAACTTATAAAATATTCTAAAGAAAACAATATAAAAATCATAACAAGCTTTGGAGCTGGAAACAGAATAGATTGTACCAAACTAAAAATAACCGATTTATCAGAAGTAAAATCTAATGACCAATTTATCAAAAATATTTTATCAAAATTAAAAAAAGAAAATATTTTTAATAATTTGCCCGTTGTTTGGAGTGAAGAAAAGGCAAAAAACCTAAAAAAAATTAAAACAATAGAAAAAATTAAAAACAAAAACGGAGACTTAATTGAATTAACTAAATTTACACCCGCTTCTACTCCAATTGTCCCTGCCGTTGTGGGATATATTATGGCGAATCATATATTAAACTATTTCTATATTAATTTTTGTAAAAAAATTTCATAAAAATAACAAACAAAATTGTTCACAAATATTATAAGTTTATCAAGTAAACCTAAGGAGATATTAAAATGTCGGTTTCAGCAATTAATCCAATTTCATTCAAAGGAAATACCAAACAAGCTCAAGCTAACCAATCCGTTCAACATGAAAAGAGAACAGGAGGTTTTGCCCCTGCAGTCGGTTCATTTTTCATTCCAGGATTAGGACATTTTATGAACGGAAACAATAAGGCAGGGCTAAAATTCTTAGGCGGTACAGTTGGTTTAACCGTTTTAGGAATATTCTCAAGTCTCTCAGCAGGTATTGCATTAATGAAGAATAGCAAAGCACTAACAATTCTTTCTACTGCAGGATTTTATGGGTCAATTTTTGGTAATTTTGCACTAAAAATAGCAGATATAGTTAAAGCGTACAAAGGTGAATATCCTGAAGAAATTAAAGAAACAGAACAATTTGAAACCAAAGTTAACGCCCAAGCATAATAATATATAAAGTCAATAAAACTAAAGCTTAATTGTCAATATAGCAATTAAGCTTTTTAAATTCAACCAAATGAACTAATATACAAGGATGATTGAAAAAAAAATGAATAATTATATAATCATTCTATGTTTAAAACAACTATTTTAGAAATTTGGAATAATCTACACCCCATGACCCACTTTTGGATTGTGATAAGTTCAGTAGGCATTTTAACCCTCTATGGTTTAATGTATTGCCTATAAAATTATTCCTTAAACACCCAAAATTTAAATAACAAAAATGACAAAACTGCAACAGGAAAAATAAGGATTGCTTGCGATATGTATTCGTTCAGTCCGACTTGAACTGCTAAAATATTTAAAAATAAACTGTTTATAAAAAACGTTATCACATAGGTTCCTACAAACTTAAATATAAGCCTATTATTGTGATTTTTAAAGACTATTACACCTGTCGTTTTAAAATTCCATAATACACCTAAAATATATTGAAAGAATAATGCTAAATTTGGAATCAAGCCAATCAACACAAAAAATGCATACAAAATATAACTTACAATAGTATTTAAAAAACCAACAAACAAAAATTTAAAAAATTTTTCATCAATTTTCTTAAATATACCCCACAAAAATTTTTTATGCAAATAATGAAAAACTAAAGAAAGCACAGCCCTAAATTTCTTATAGACTGTGCTTTCAAATATATTTCGCCTTATACTAACCGGCATAAGCCTTAACTTCTGTCGGGATATTTCTAGCATCCAATTTGATACCCGGTCCCATAGTGGTAGAAAGGTATATTGATTTTAAATATGTACCTTTAGCACTTGAAGGCTTTGCTTTTAATACTGCATCAGCTAAAGTTACAAAATTTTTCATCAAATCATCTGTTGAAAATTTCATTTTACCCAACGGTACGTGAATCATACCTTGCTTATCAGCACGAAATTCAACTTTACCTGCTTTTGCGTCCTTAACGGCTTTAGCTACATCAACTGTAACTGTACCTGTTTTTGGATTTGGCATTAAGCCCTTAGGACCAAGTACTCTACCTAATTTACCAAGCTTTGGCATCATATCAGGTGTTGCAATCAATGTATCAAATTCAAACCAGCCGCCTGAAATTTTATCAATAATTTCCTCAGAACCTGCTTCATTTGCCCCTGCATCTTTAGCCGCAGAAACAAGATCTGCTTTCGCAATCACACAAACTCTGACTTCTTTACCTAATCCCGCAGGCAAAACTGTTGTTGATCTAATTTGTTGGTCAGCATGTTTTACATCAATACCAAGACGCATATGACATTCTAGCGTTTCGTCAAATTTAGATGTTACACTCGCAACTTCCTGAAGCTTTTTAATTGCTTCAAGCGCGGATGTAGGTTGAACAAATCCCTCCAACATCTCGTTTATTTTCTTTTGTTTTTTTGTTAATTTCGACATTTTCTTCTTCCTTTCGTGGTAATTAGCGGCAAAATTGCCTCCCATCTCTAACTATTGAGCAACAGTAACACCCATAGCTCTTGCTGTACCTTTAATCATTTCTACAGCAGCCTCAAGAGTAGTTGCATTTAAGTCATTCATTTTAATTTTTGCAATTTTTTCAAGCTGTTCCTGAGTAATTTGAGCAACTTTAGTCTTATTAGGAACAGAAGAACCTTTTGGAAGATTTAATTCTTTCTTAATTAAAACTGCCGCAGGTGGTGATTTAACTACAAAATCAAATGATCTGTCTTCATAAACATCAATTACAACAGGAATAATATATCCTGCCTGAGAAGCAGTTCTTTCATTGAACTGTTTGCAAAATTCCATTATATTAACGCCCTTTTGACCCAAAGCCGGACCAACCGGAGGTGATGGATTTGCCTTTCCGGCTTCAATTTGCAGTTTAATTTTGCCGGTAATTTTTTTGTTTGATTTAGGTGCCATTTTATTCTCCTTTCGTGGTAATTACGGGTTTTTAACCCTTCCACAATTTGCACATTATACTTTTTGAATTTGTTTATATTCCAACTCTACAGGTGTCTCACGACCAAATATAGACACCATAGCCCTTAGTTTTGATTTATCAGGATAAACTTCAGTAATATCACCGATAAATTCGGCAAAAGGTCCCGAAACAATACGAACCTTATCGCCAACTTTAACATCAAGTTCAACTTTTGCAGTTGTTTGTTGACCTCTATGAATAATTTTTTTGATTTCCGAATCCTTTGCAGGAATTGGTTTTTTAGCCGTACCAACAAATTTAGTAACACCTGCTGTATGTCTTACAACATACCAAGAATCATCATCCATTATCATTTCAACTAAAACATATCCAGGGAAAATCTTTTCTTCTTTTTTTGTTTTTTTACCTGCACGAACTTGAGTAATTGTCTTTTGAGGAACTTCAATCCTAAAAATCTTTTCACCCATGTTCATATATTCAATACGTTTCTCGAGATTAACTTTAACCTTATTTTCATATCCCGAATAAGTATGAACAACATACCATCTTTTCTTAGGTGCCTTTTCAACATTATGAGTAGGCTCTTTACTAATGTAGATATTCTCCTCAACATTTTCATTAATGTTTTCATTTGAAGAATTTTGCATTTCATTTTCTTTTTCTGCCATTTTTCAACCTTTACTTAATTAGACCCAAAAGAGCTTTAAAAATTATATCCATAAAATACACAACCAAAGTAAAAAACACAACAACAGCTAATACAACCCCGGTTTCAACAATAACTTGCTTACGGGTAGGCCACGAAACCTTTGACCACTCAGCCTTAACACCCTTAAAATAGGTTGTTAACATTTCTTTATAATCACTTTTTACTATATTTTTCTCAACAGGTGCCATGTTTGTTACTTTCCATTTTTATAAATCGCGCCCTGAAGGACTCGAACCCTCGACATCCGGTTTTGGAGACCGACGTTCTACCAACTGAACTAAGGACGCTAATTTAGCGTAAATCTTTATTTAGTTTCCTTATGAACAGTATGTTTTCTACAAGTTGGACAATATTTGTTCAACTCCATTCTTTCTTTATTTGTTTTTTTATTCTTGGTAGTAGTATAATTTCTCTCCTTACAATCCTCGCAAGCAAGAACTACCATTTTATCATTTTTGCCTTTAATTCCCATTGTCTACTGCCTTTCTTGGGGTCTAAAACTTTAACGTTCCTTATTAATAGAATGTCCACAACACGGGACATTCTGATTAATTTTACACTGTATAATAATTTTAACAAGAACATAAATTTTTACAAATATTAATTTTATTTATTTTATAGTTTCTTAACAATTACATAAAACCATGTCCGCTGTCAATCATCCCAATTGAACGTTTAAATTCATCAGGTCGTTGCGATTTAGTAATAGCATCCAAAGGATCAACCAATTTTTTATTAACCAAATCTTTTAAACACATATCTAACGTCTGCATTCCAACTCCTGTACCTGTTTGAATAGCAGAATATATTTGCGCGGTTTTCTGTTCTCGAATTAAATTTGCTATAGCAGAATTAACAATCATAATTTCTTGCGCCATAACGCGACCTTTTTTCATACCATTCGGTTGAAGTTTTGGCAACAAGCACTGTGAAAATACGGCAACCAAGCTTATTGATAACTGTAATCTAATTTGTTGTTGTTGAACTTCAGGAAAAATATCAACAATTCTATCTATTGTCTGAGAAGCACTTGAAGTATGCAGTGTTCCCAAAACCAAATGCCCTGTTTCTGCTGCAGTTAAAGCAAGACGCATAGTTTCAAGGTCTCTCATTTCACCAACCAGTATAACATCAGGATCTTCGCGTAATGCAGACTTTAGAGCATTTGCAACAGACTTTGTATCTTGTCCAAGTTCACGTTGATGAATAACACATTTTTTACTTTGATGAATAAACTCAATAGGATCTTCTATAGTTAATACGTGTTCTACCCTTGTTGAATTAATGTAATCTATCATAGCAGCAAGAGTAGTGGATTTACCTGACCCTGTGGGTCCTGTTACAAGAATCAAGCCACGTGGACGCTCAGCAATTTTTTTCATAACTTCAGGCAAACCTAAATCGTCAAAATTAGGAGGTGTTGAATTTATTGTTCTAAATGCAGCCGCATAAGAACCTTTATCACGATAAACATTCACACGAAAACGACCAACCCCATGAAGTCCGTATCCAAAATCCAATTCCCAATTTTGTTCCAATTCTCTTCTTTGATCATTCGATAAAATCGGAAAAATTATAGTCTCAACGTCATCAGAAGACAAAACCGGCAAATTTGTTCTAAACAATTTACCATCAATTCTGAGAACAGGTGGTAAATTAGCCGATATATGTATATCACTTGCTTTTTTCGAAACAGCCAATTCTAAAATTTCTTCAATTACCATTACAATATCCTATATAATTACATCTGATATTTTTAAGAATACTATGATTAAACATTTTATTAATCAACAATTTAAACTATTTTCTTTACTTTTTTAAAATTATTAGGTTATAATCAACCTATGGGAATTTTAGATTGGTTATCACAGTCAGCCAAAAAACTAAAAGATGTTGAAAGCAAAATTGCCGATGAAACAAAAGATGTTTACGAGGTATACCAGAGAAATATTGTCCTCGAAAAAGAAATTGCTCAACGCACAGAAGAATTACGCCTTGCAAATCAAACTCTTTTAACGCTTGAACAAGTCTGGGATATGATGAACTCATCAAGACCCTTATCCAGCGTACTGGAGACCATTGTTTCAAGTTTATACGGTGAATTTGGATATATTTACAGTTTTATTGCCCAAAAACAATATGATGAAAAAGGTCCCTGCTACATTCTCAAAACCTATCTTGAAAACGATTTTTCATCTAAAATGTCAGATTTAACAGATGAAAATATATATGACTTTAAACTATATCCAAAAGAAAACGGAATAATCGAAAATGCTGTTAAAAACAAAGAAGTAAGCTATTATATAAGTTTAAAAGAATTTATTCAAGATAATATTCCAAACATTAACGAAGAAGCTTTCAAAAAATACACCGAAAACAATAATGTTAAAACAATAATAATTTTTCCAATCTCCGTTAAGGATCAATTTAGCGGATTTTTATCCGTTTTTTCTCCCAGAAAAGAACTCAAAGGAGATGAATTAAGCTTTCTAAATCTATTTACAAGACAAATTGAACTTGCAATAACAATAGCAAATCTTTTTGAAACAGTTAAAAAACAAGCAGTTACAGACCATTTAACTAATCTTTTTAACAGGAGATTTTTCGAGGATGCCCTTCATCGAGAAGCAACCCGCTCACTCAGAACAAAACAACCATTTTGTTTAATCGGACTCGACCTTGATCACCTAAAAAAAATTAACGACACTTACGGCCATTCAATGGGTGATAAAGCCATTATAACCATCGCAAATGTTATAACAAAGAATGCCAGAAGTGTCGACATTCCCTCTCGTTTTGGAGGAGAAGAATTTTTTATAATATTACCTGGAATTGACACAAAAGGTGGAATTGCAGCAGCAGAACGTATAAGAACATCTATTGAATCAGCCAAAATTGAAGGTTTAGAAAACGGTATAACGGCTTCATTAGGTGTTGCAAGTTTCATAGAACAAACAACAAACATTGATGAACTCTTTGAAATGTGCGACAAAGCAATGTATTCATCAAAACAAAAGGGAAGAAACCAAGTAACTCTTGCAGATACAGATAACATAACTTCATGGCAAGATATTGCAATTGATGCCTTTGTAGACATATTAACTCAACATCGAATTCCGTTTAATAAAAAAGTTGCATCTGATTTAATTGAAAAATTACAACTAAAACAAAATGATTCATCAGGAACCTCAACTCAAGAAATGCTATATAGCATAGTTGATTCAATATCAAAATCGTATTTTCCTTTATATCAAGAGGGAAGCACAAAAAATAAAGTTACCTTAGCAACATTAATAGCAAAAAGAATGAACCTTTCAAAAGCAGAAATCGACAAGTTAAAAATTGCAATGCTCTTATATGACATCGGAAATACTATGATGCCAAAGGAACTTTTGAAAAAACCAGCACCTCTTAATCAAAAAGAGAAAGACGAAATTAAAAAACACCCCATAGTAGGAGCACAAGAAATTTTAAAACCAATAAGTTCCGTTTCAAATATTATTCCGATAATAGAACATCATCACGAAAATTGGGATGGAACAGGCTATCCAAGTAACAAAAAAGGTGAAGAAATTCCAACCACATCTCAAATAATTTTAATTACTGACAGCTACTTTGCGATGATTTCTTATCGTCCATACAGAAAAGCCTATACAATAGATGAAGCTATAGAAGAAATAAAGCAAAACGTAAACAAAAAATATTCAAAAGAACTAGTTGAAGCTTTCATATATTCTATTGAAGAATTTAAAAAAATGTAGTCCATATAGATGATTTTTATAGAAAAATAAATCTAAAGATTTATAATGTAAGTATAAAAAAAGCCTCTTAAATCATAAGAGGACAATGGTAAGTTTTAAACATATTTTTGCAAATAGCTCTCTACAAATAATCCAAAAGTGACACACTACCAAGAATAGCAGTACCTATTTGGTAGCTTGCCTGAAGTGCAGTTTGAGCATTTGCAAGATCAACAGCAGCCTTGGTTATGTCGACTTCTTCCAAATCAACTTTTTTCTCAGTTAAAGAAGTAATTGTATCATTATTAATTTCTTGAGTTGATTCAAGCTTTGAAACCTTAGCAGAAATTTGACCATATGCAAGAGTAATTCCTCTTGTAGCCGAATCAAGAACACTTAATTTATCTCTAATTGCATCATAATCTAATGTATCAGCATTTAAAAGATTATCTAAATCACGCATTTGGGAAAAGAAATCGTTAACACCGTCTTGCTTACCAAAAATAGCCTCTCCAGTAAAATTATATGCAAACGTAGTATCTTCCGATATAGTTAAATTACGTTCCCCTGCAGCTTCACAACTACCTTGATATATAATTTCACCTGCATCATTAGTTATATAAGGTTGCTCATAAATATAAGTACCTGAAAAGATAAAATTATCCATGTATTTCGTATTCATCTCATCACTTATTGTCGCAACTCTTTGTTTAATTTCATCAGCTATAGCCTTAGCGGAGTCAGGAGTTGTTGTAGCATTAGCAGCTTCAACTATCAGAGAATTAATCGCGCTTAATTGTTCAGTTACATTACCCAATGTATCATATGCCAGATTCATCTCATTCATTGCATGGGTAATATTACTTTGATATTCATTTAATTTTGCTAATTGGTCATTCAATTTTAAAACTCTAGTAGCATCAACAACATTTTCAGATACTTTTGTAAAATTTTTATTTGAAGCAATCTTAGCTAAAATATTTGCATAATTATTATATGCATTACCCATAGTATTTGTTGCAAGACTTGACATTACAGAAGTTGAAACACGCATAATAAAAATCCTTTTTTAATTTACACCATCCCAATAATTGTGCCTATAAGATCGTTTATTGTTGAAAATAACTTTGCAGAAGCTTCATAAGCTCTTTGATATCTAATCATATCAGATAATTCTTCATCCAAATTAACTCCAACTAAATTAGCATAATTTGTTATGGCACTATCCGCTAAACCCTGTGCTGTATCAGCTTTTGCTGCTATATTTGACAAATCTGTACCATTTTTTGCGGCATTATTTGTTAAAAACTGAGACAAGGTACAATTATTAACTCCACCGCCATAACTACATATTTTTGCATTTTGCAATGCGGTAATTTCCGTTGCATTGTCAGAATTTCCGACAGCCTTAATCCAATCAGGATCAACAACTCCAGCTTCATCTGTATAATCGGCCAAATCTATTCTTGCTGCTGCAACCAAAAAGGGATCTTCAATTATAGCAGCATTAACTTGAATATTTGAAGCACTAAATACACCTGTTCCATCACTTGTTGTAAACATTGCATTTGTAGCTTTTTCAAGAATTAAATTACCATCAGCATCAGTTGTAATTGAAGCAGCAAAAACATCTCCATTATCATATGTTTGCACACCGTTTAATGCATTTGCAAAAGCCGCAGCGGCAGTATTTAGCGCATTTTTCATATCATTTATATTTGAAAATGAACCCCCGGAGCCATTTAAAAATTCAACATAAGCTTTCATCGAACCACTTTTAAAAGACTCATTAATTCCATTTTCAATGACATAATCAGGATTTTCAGTTGACTGTAATGAAAATTTAACCGCCTCATCAGGATTAGTTGAATCAAATTCAGCATTTAAAGTATACTTTTGTTCATTACCTTGAACAACGGCAATTCCTCCAATATAAAGATTGACTGTTCCATTTGCATTTTTATCAGTTGTAATATCAATATAATTAGACAATTCTTCCAAAATAGAATTAATATTTGCTTGAGTTTCAGAACTTTGACTATTTTTCGCATGAGCCTCATTTGCCGATGCCAATTTAGATAAAAGACTATTTATACTGCTCACATTCATTGAAACAGTTTGAAATTTATCTTCTTGAATATTATCATATTTCTTTGAAATATCATTGAATTTTTCAGCTACATTTTGCGCGGCAAGAACATATTGCTGTCTTATTGCCATATCTGCAGGATATTTTTCAAGATTAGCACTTGCAGTAAAAAAATCATTTAAAAGAGCATTTAAACCATTATCACCAAGGTCATCAGCAATATCTTCCAAATCCCCAAGTGCATCGACTAAAGTATTATAATATGAAGCATCAGAATTTTTACCAATTAAATCTTTAAGCATGCCTTCATCAATATAATCAGTTAAAGATGAAATGCTTGCACCATTCATTCCTTTAATAGTTTCAATTACGTTTCTACACTTGGTTGTATATTCATTTGTAACAAAATTAACTCTTTGCCTATGGTATCCCTCAACATTAATATTTGCAATATTCTGAGAAACAACAGTAAGTGCATACTGATTGTTTTTCATAGAACCCAAAGAAATATTCATACTTTGATTTAGCGACATAGTAATAAATCCTTTTAATTATGCTTCTTCCATGATTGATGAAATATCTAAACTCTCATCATCGCTACAACTCAACCCTTTTGAATTATATGAATTCATTTCAGATTGTGCTATATTTAATATGCCAGATAACAGACCATTTATAACACCTAATGAATGTTTTATTAATATTTCGTTATTTTCTTGAATAACCTTTATTTTTTCACCAAGTTGCCTTAATTCTGCTTTTTGATCGTCAGTAAAGGAACTGGACAAATTTTTTAAATCAAACTTGCCTATTTTTTCTGTTAACACCTTTAAATTTTCATCCAATTTATTAAGTTGTTCTATATCTTTTTTAATTATTGCATCATTTTTTAAAAGCAAATTTTCTTCCAACTCTTTATAAGCATTTAAAACTTCAATATAAACCATATCTTTATCCCATCTTAAGCACTATAATCGGCAATTACACTTCTACCATACATTATACCGTAATTTATATCATCAACTGTCAACTTTTCACCCATAATCTCGGCATATTTTTTAATCTCATCCACATCAATTTTATTTCTAATTTTTGTATCCTCAATTAAAGATATATCATCTTTTTTAACATCTTCAGACGATTGTACACTCTCCTCGAGTTGAGTTTTTGTATTTTCAAATGCACGAGAAGCAGTACTTAAATTTAATTTTGAAATAGGTGAAGAAATTAACGAGCTTATATTTGAATTACTATTTATATCCACTTTTCTATCCTTTAACAGTTTTTTCTAATTGTTCGTACATTTGTTTTGCAATTCCAATACTTGATCTTGGATCATTTGCAATAGTACGCGCTATATCGTTGTACATAAAAGATTTTAAATTATCCAAATATTTAGATTCCTGAAACAATGAACCTTCTTTATCAACAGTTTTTTCCATTTCATTTAACATTTTTGCAACAAATATAGATTCAAATTCCTTTGCAACTTGCTTTAATTGCTCTTTTTCAGTTTTAGCACCACGTTTAATATTTTCAATTTCCGCTAAATCCGAACTATTCTGCATATAACTTGAGCCCACACTGCCAATATAATTATTCATCTAAATAACCTCCAATTCAGCTTGCAGACTGCCCGCAGATGATAATGCCTGCAATATTGCAATCAAATCCATAGGAGTAACTCCGATATTATTCAATGCACCAACTAAATCCGACAAGCTGGAATTAGCTTCCATTTGAATAAGAGAACCTTGTTTTTCGGTTATTTCAATTTGAGCATTTTGCACAATCGCAGTATTTCCCCCTGCAAAAGCGTTTGGTTGAACAACATTATTTTCTGCCATAATTGTAACAGTTATACCACCATGAGCAACTGCAGCAGGCATTAATTTAGTATTTCCACCAATAACAATAGTTCCTGTTCTTTCATTTACAACAACTTTAGCCTTTTCACTTACAGCACCAACTATTTGATTTTCAATTAAAGATAAAAACGTAACTCTATCATTCCTGTACTTTTGAGGAATTGTAACTTCAACCGCACCACCATCCAAAGCTCTGGCAGGAGCAACCCTTGTTGAAATAGTTTTTGAAATTCTACTTGCCATAGTATAATCAGCTTTATCTAAAAGCAATGTAAGAGTGGTCTCATCTCCTATAGTTGATAAAATATCACGTTCCACTATTGCACCATTTGGGACTCTTCCTGTTGTCGTAACACCTTTTGAAGCACTAGCTCCACCCTGTGAAGCCCTAATTCCACCTACTGTAACAGGACCCTGAGCAACAGCAACTATTTCTCCGTTTGGAGCCCTTAACTGTGTTTGCACCAAAACACCACCAGACAAACTCTTTGCATCTGCCATAGCAGAAACCGTAACATCTAATTTATCCCCCTCTTTTGCAAAAGGCGGAATAGTCGCAGTAACAATAACTGCTGCAGTCGTGCCTTTTTGAATATAATTAGATTGATCAATAACCGTACCCAATGCAAGAAGCATTTGTTGACTTGTCATTTGTGTATGACGAGAATTATCACCCGTATTTTGTAGCCCCACAACCAACCCATAACCTACAACCTGATTTTCCCTTATACCTTTTACATGGGTTATATCTTTAATTCTTAATGTCTGTTCCGTTATAGCACTAACCTGAGTTACGGGTAAAAATAATGTAATAACCAACAAAAGTAAAAAAGCTATTTTCTTTTTAATTCTCATCACTATCATCCTATCTTAGAATATGGTCCTAATTGCCTTATCAAGTATACCTTCATTTTGACCACGAGATACAGTACCAGCGCCATTCATAGCAAATTGAAGATTTGCAACCTGGCTTGATAAAATTTCACCTGACTGATTTATCCATTTAGGGTCAACAATCCCCGAAATAATCAAATCAATTCTTTCGTTTTGATTAACTAGGCTTTTCTTCCCCTGTACAAGTAAATTCCCATTAGGTAAAACTTGTACGACCTGAGCCACAACAGTATCTGTCAACACCATACTTCTTGCCATTTGAGTTTGACCAGAAACATCCAATGTACCGTTAGTACCATCCAAAGCACCTTTTAAACTTGTTTTAAATATTGTATTTAAAGCATTTGTAAAATTTTCAGCCAAAGAACTGGATTTTGAAGTTGAATAAGTACCTGTATCAGACATGCTCGGAGCTTCATCAATTACTATAGAAACCAAATCTCCAACACCTCTTGCTCTGACCGATGAATATAAAGCCCTTGGTTCAATTACAGCATTTTGAGAAGCATTTAAAGAAAAAAGACTCTCCGCTCCTGCCGTTAAAGTTGAAATTATAATCAGTGTTAAAGCTAACTTTTTCATCATCCTTATATCCTTACTGTTACCTCATTTGAAGAACTTACTGTTGCATTATAAATTTTATTATATTTGTTTGAACGAACAAGGATGGTATCGCCCATTGCTCCTTCTTTTAAAGCCTTCCCTTGTAATGTTATTTTTAAGCCTTTGGAAGACAAAAATATAATATCTACACAAGAATCCTTTAAAACCAATGCTTTTTGTTTAACAGAATCCGCCAAGATAATACTTCCCTTTGAATAATTCCTTGCAGAAACAAAACCTGTTGAATTATCACTTAAAGTTTTACCCAAATACCTTGATATTTCTCTTTTTTCAAGGACAGTGTTTTCCGAATTTATTTCAGTATTATATGGAATAATATTTGAAGCTACCAGTACATTTTTATATATTAATGTTTGAACAATTACAGAAAAAGCCTTTATTATGTTACCTTTTGAATCTTTTATTATAACCCTTTTATATAAATTCGGTTGAAATTTAGAATTTTGAGATAATATTTCAATCTTAGGACAAACAACTTCATCTGTTTGAATTATTACCTTTGGAATTCCTGAAACGGTAATTTTATAATCATCAGAATATTTTGTTACGAAACTTTTTATTTCATTTGAAATATTTTGATTTATAATCCTCGTTAATTCTTGACCAGTTAAAGTATAGCAAAAAGCAGCCTGCCCAAACAAAACAAGACAAAAAGAAAATATTAAATTTTTAGCTGCTTTTTTCACTTCTTAAACCCTATACTATCTGATTTGTCTGCTGCAATATGTCAGATCCTGCAGTAATTACTTTTGAATTTGATTCATAAGCACGTTCTGTTTTAATTAGACCTATCAATTCTTCAACCGTTTGAACATTTGAACCTTCTATAAAGCATTGTTCAATAGTTCCATAACCTTCTTCTCCTGCAGTTCCCTGCAAAGGAGTTCCTGATGCTTGAGTTTCACGATACAAATTGTGACCTATCGCCATTAAACCTGAAGGGTTTTGAAATTTTACAAGTTGAATTTGTCCTAATTGAGTCTGTTCAGAATTTGTACCTGTTGTACAAGAAACAATACCTGCTTGCGAGACAGTAATTTCTTTTGCATTTACAGGGATTGTTATAGGTGGCTGTAATTGATAGCCATCAGATGTTACCAGTTGTCCGTTTGCATCCATTTGCCAAGAACCGTCTCTAGTATATGCCAAAGAACCGTCATCCAGTGTAATTTGAAAAAAACCGTCTCCTGCTATTGCCATATCAAGCTGTCTATCAGTAGATTGAAGCGTTCCTGTTGTAAAAATTCTTGTTGTAGCAGCAGTTTTAACACCAAGTCCGACTTCTATACCAACCGGTTGGTATGTACCTTGGCCCATCTGAGCTCCAGGAGTTCTATGAATCTGACTTAATAAGTCCTTAAACTCGGCCCTAACTTTTTTATATCCATAAGTTGATAAATTTGCAATATTATTTGAAATAACATCCAAATTATTTTGTTGGGCTATCATACCCGTTGCTGCTGTTGTAAGTGCTCTTAACATTTAATATAAACTCCTTTATCTTGATGAAATATTACCTAACCCGATTGCTTGCTGCAATGATTCACTTTCTTGCTTTAAAATAGTACTCATAGATTCATAACCTCTCGAAATATTAATCGAATTTAACATTTCAACAATAGTATTAGCATTGGACATTTCAAGCATTCCCTGCTGCAAACTATACGTGCCATCATTTTTTACATATCTTCCAGCATCCTGTCCATAAATTGGAAGATACTTTCCTTCCCCTATTCCAGAAATTTTTGTTTTGTCCATAAAATCTACAACCTGAATTTTTTGAAGAAAAGCTCGATAATTATGATTAAGCAATTCAATCTGCCCATTTTCTCCAATCAACAAATCTTGCGAAAGGTCAAGTCTATTCATTTCATTTAAATCATTTGTTTCAGGATCTCTGGTAATTCTGATTCTGCGGTCATTAACATCCATAACATAATCGCCATCCTTGTTTACCAAATAGTTATCGGTCGTAAGTGCAAAATTTCCAACTCTTTGATAATAATAATGACTTTCATCATAAGGAACATTATCAGGAACATCCTGATATCTTATTTTGAAAAAACCGTCACCCTGAAAAGCTAAATCAAGTTTATAACCAGTTTCTTGCAAACCACCCTGAGAAAAATCAATATAAGTTCTATCTGTTCTTGCCCCAAAACTCAAAGAACCAACATTTTTATAATTTCCCTGAGCATTTTTAGCTTGAACTTGCGATTGCATAATATCTTGAAAAGTTATATTTGTTTTTTTAAAACCTGTTGTAGTAACATTTGCAAGATTATGAGCAGTAACATCTTCAAAATCAATCAATGCCTGCATACCTTTTGCAACTGTCCCAATTCCTCTTGTAATCATAATCTGGCCTCTTTTATTTTATCGTATGCCGACATAATTGAATTAACATAATTTTGAGTTTCTTTATAAGGAGGTATACCGCCATACTTTTTAACTGCATTTGGTCCTGCATTGTATGCGGCAAGTGCGAGTTTTTCATCATTATTAAATCTATCTAAAAGACCTCTTAAATATTTAACTCCGCCTTCAACATTTTCCCAAGGATTATACGCATTAATTACACCAAGGCTTTTTGCTGTTGCAGGCATTAGTTGCATTAAGCCCATTGCGCCTTTTTTACTTGTTGCGTTAGGATTAAATCCTGATTCTTGCTTAATTATAGCTTTTATAAAATCCCCATCGATATTATATTTAGAAGAAAAAGTCTCAACGATCTCATCAATATCGCTCATCTGTGCTTTCAAATCAATTTTAGATTTTAAATTAACCGCCTCCTTTTTTTCAGGCTCTATAATATCGGAAATCGTTTCTTCATCAATTTCAGGGAGCTTATTTACCTTAGTATCATTTTGCTTAATTTTTTCATCTAAAATAGTTTTAAAATCTTTATTTTCAATATTTGGTACACAAGCCCCAGAAACACCGCTTAATTTATCTGAAATTCCTTGAAGCGCTGTAAAATTACTTTCTATTGAATTTAAACGCATAAGCGTCAAATTAAGACTTGAAGCTATGCCCTGTGTCATCCCCAAAGGTCCTTATAACTTATTCTTACCATCACAAAATTTGAAAGTAAAATTTAAAATCTAAATTTAAACCTCCACATACATAATATAGACTAATTATTATTGCTACATCATCAATCAAAAGATGGAAATTAACAAAAAAACTAAACCCTAAGATTTAGTTTTTGAAAAATTATATCTAACCGTTCCAATAATTTTAATATTTTGCCAAAGAAACGATTTCAATGTTATTCGGAAGTTTTTTTCTTCCATTCAAATCTGTAAGTTCAATCACAAAAGCAACACCAATTACATCTGCAATTTTTGAGACTAAATTAACCGCAGCTGCCGCTGTTCCGCCTGTTGCAAGAAGATCATCCACAATTAAAACTCTATCACCTTTTTTAAATGCATCTTTGTGAACCTCGATTTTATCTATTCCATATTCAAGCTCATATTCCTCAGAAATAACTTCACAAGGTAATTTATTAGGTTTTCTAATTGGAACAAAACCACAATTTAATTTATATGCTAAAGGCATGCCAAATATAAAACCTCTCGATTCTATACCTGCAATATAATCAACTTTTTTATCTTTAAAAATCTCATAAAAAATATTTATAGTTGTTCTAAGAGCATCTTTATCCTTAATTAAAGTTGTTATATCACGAAATAAAATCCCTTTTTTGGGAAAATCCGCAACATCTCTGATTTTTTCTTTTATTTTTTCAATTTCAACAATGCAATTCATATTCAACTTCTCCATATTCAAACATGAATATTTTATCAAAAACTTAAAACATAGTAAATTTTTATAGTAAAATAAACTTATGACAGAAAATTTTATCCATGATGAAGTAAAACAAAAAATAAATATTCTTTTAAAAAGATACAATTCAATAGAAAGGTGTCTTTGACAAAGAAGAACTTGAAAATTCTCTTAAAAAAATAACATATAAATTAAAAAATGAAAATATCTGGCAAAATCAACAAGAATCATCAAAACTTTTAAAAGAACAAAAAGAAATTAAAACAAAACTGGATAAAATTTCTTCTTGGAAAAATACTCTAGATGACTCTGAAATTGCCCTTGAATTAAACGACAAAGGTCTTTTAGAGGAATGTTTGAATAATTTAAAAAATCTTGAAAAGGAATTTGATAAATTTGACCTCGAAAACATGTTGAGTGGTGAATATGATAAAAATGACGCCATTCTCACAGTTACAGCAGGAGCAGGGGGCGTTGATGCACAAGATTGGGCAGAAATGCTTTTAAGAATGTATCTAAGATGGGCACAACTGAAAAATTACACAACAGAACTTCTCGACAAATCAGAAGGAGACGAAGCAGGTATAAAATCTGCAACCATTAAAGTTTCCGGTTTATATGCCTATGGATACACAAAAGCAGAAAAAGGCGTCCACAGACTAGTTAGAATTTCACCTTTCAATGCCAACGGCAAAAGACAAACAAGCTTTGCTTCACTTGAAGTTTCACCCGTCATTGAAAATTTTGAAACACAAATTGACCTTCGCCCCGAAGACCTTGAAATTGATACTATGCGCTCAGGTGGAGCAGGAGGACAAAATGTTAACAAGGTTGAAACTGCCGTCAGAATAAAACATATTCCGACAGGAATTGTAGTAAAATGCCAACAACAACGCTCTCAACTTCAAAATAAAGAAACTGCACTTCAAATGTTAGCTTCAAAACTGCTTGCAATAAAACAAGCAGAACACGAAAAAAAATTAGAAAATATAAAAGGTAAAGTTATGGATGTAAATTTTGGCTCACAGATACGCTCTTACGTCTTTCATCCTTATAAAATGGTAAAAGACCACAGAACAGGTTATGAAACAACCAATATAGAAGAAGTTATGAACGGCGAAATTGATGGTTTCATTGAAAGCTATTTAAGAAAAAAAAATTTATAGTACAATTTGAATATAACTTTAAGGAAAAAGTATGATAAAAGCTCAACGCGGAACAAAAGACATATTTGGTGATGAAATAGCTACTTGGCATTGGATTTTTGAAAATGCAAAAAATATTTTTCAAAATGCTGGTTTTAATGAAATAAAAACCCCAATTTTTGAAGCAACAGAATTATTTAATAGAGGTGTCGGTGATTCAACCGATATAGTCAATAAGGAAATGTATACATTTTCAGTTGGCGGAGTTGAAAAAAAAGAAACCTCAATAACCCTGCGTCCAGAAAACACAGCAGGAGTTGTAAGAAGCTTCATCGAACACAATTTAAACCGACAAAGCCCTCCTCAAAAATTCTGGTATTTTGGTCCAATGTTTCGCTATGAACGCCCGCAAGCGGGTCGCCAAAGACAATTTCACCAAGTCGGAATTGAACTTTTTGGAATCAAAGAACCTACGGCAGATGTTGAAGTTATTATGCTTGCCACAGATTTTCTAAATTCAATCGGACTCAACAATTTAACAGTGGAATTAAACACTCTTGGATGTTCTAAATGTAAAGATGGTTATAGAAAATCAATAAAAAATATATTAGCCCCATATTTAAACGAACTTTGCAATGATTGCAAAATAAGGTATGAAAAAAATCCGTTAAGAATTTTAGATTGTAAAAATGAAAATTGTCAAAAAATTCTAGAAAAAGATGAAATAAAAGAAATTATTTTAAAAGACTATATTTGTGATGAATGTAAAGAACATTTCAGTGAACTTAAAAATTATCTTGATGAATTAAATATAAGATACTCTGTTAACAAAATGTTAGTCAGAGGGCTTGATTATTACAATCGTACGGTTTTTGAAATAAAAAGCGAAGCTCTTGGCTCCCAAAGTGCCGTTTGCGGGGGCGGCAGGTACGATGGACTTGTTGAAATGCTTGGCGGCACTTCAACTCCTGCCATTGGTTTTGCAATGGGAGTTGAAAGACTTTATAATCTTGTAAACAAGATAACACCCCAAAAAACAGATTTTTTTGTTGTATCAAATAATACAAAAGAAGCAATAAAATTATCACAAAAATTAAGACAAAACAACAAAAGTGTTGAATTCGATTTACAAAAAAGAAAATTTACAAAACAACTAGAAAAAGCAGCCAAAACAGCCAAATATGCTATAATTCTGGGTGATGATGAAATTAAACAAAACTTCTATAGCTTAAAAAATCTCGCAAGCGGCGAACAAACAACAATAAAAAACTTTGAAGAGCTTATAAACTACTATGCAAAATAATTAAATCTTGACGAACTGTCGTTTAGAGAATTTAATTCCGCATTTATTGCCATCAATTCGCTTGAAGCGGCAATGTTTTCTAAATCCATAGCAGTTTCACGACTACTTATATCCGCTAAATTTAATCCGCCACCAAAAAAAACATTACTATTCAACATACGCCTCATTGATGAAGAATTTTGCAACATTTGGTATTGTAAATCATTTTTTCTGGCGATTAAATTTTGACGAGCAAGCAGAGTAACTATAGACATCGAACACAACCTTTCTAAGAATGCCCCATTATAACACAAACAAAAAAATTATTCAAGAGCCCTACTTAACAACAACCTCAAATTCATCTCCTCCAAAATGCTTTAAGCGAACATTTTTCTTCCCATAAACCGTTATCAAAGATTTAACCATGCCTTCTTTTAAACCTATATCAAGAGGATTCCTTGAACTTTCCGGATATACAAAAAACTTATGAAAAGTTCTGTTTGTATCATTTAAAATAAGAATTTTTTTCGATTTGAACAAAGAATTTTTTAAATAATATTTTTTATTTTTATCAAACTCAGAAATTAAAATTATTTCATACTCCGGAAACATTTTTTTTATTTCATCTTTAGATAAAATCCTTGAACTTTTACCTTTTATCTCGTAAAATTTTAACTCATCATTATTAAATCCAACTAATTTTTCTCCTGCAAAAAATTCGTAATTAGTAGGTGGAGCATAAAATAAATTATTATCAACGCCATAATATTCACTATAACTTGCACTACCTGAATTTGATTTCTTAACAAGAGCATAACAACCTTCACTGTATGGCATATATCGATCGGTTTTTTTATCAAAACAAAATTTTTGATTATCTAAAACCTCTTGAAAAGTGAACCCGCATGTTAAAAACGCAAAAAATAAAATAACTAAAGAAAAAACTTTCTTCATTAATCTTCTTCCTTCAACTTTCTATTCATTAATTTATCCAAAATTTCTTTTGGCGTAATATCAGTATATACTGCTTCATAGATAGCAGTTGAAACTGGCACGTCAATTCCCAATTTAAAAGCTAACTCGCATAATGCCTTTGAAGTTTTAACACCTTCTGCAACAGAACCCAGCTCCAATAAAATATCATCAATTTTTTTACCCTTTGCAAGCATAGAGCCTACTGTATAATTCCTTGAATAAGGACTTGAAGCAGTTGCTATCAAATCTCCCATTCCAGATAAACCATATAATGTTTGAGGCTTAGCACCTAAAGCTATTCCAACTCTAACCATCTCAGCCATACCACGAGTTAAAAGCGACCCTCTTAAATTATCTCCAAGACCCATAGCACTTGCAAAACCTGACGCGATAGCAATAACATTTTTCAAACTTCCACCCAATTCAACACCTATAACATCAGAATTAGCGTACAACCTAAACTTTGAAGGAACATTTAAAAATTCCTGCACTTTTTTAGCAACGACCATATCAGGTGAAGCAACCGTAGCAAGAGTTGGATGACCTTCTATAATTTCCCTTGCCAATGTGGGACCAGAAAGAACAGCAAATTTAATATCGGGCAAAATTTCTAAAATTACCTCTGACATTCTCTTTAAAGATGGCAATTCAAGACCCTTAGACAAATTAACAAGAATTTGATTTTTTTCTATGCCAACCTGCTTAATTTGCTCGACTACAGCCCTTATACCTGATGTTGCAACAACAAGCAAAATAATATCTGCGCCATACAACGCCGATTTTAAATCAGAAGTAATTTGAACCTTCTTATCCAATTCAATTTTAAGAGGTTTATCAATTTTTTTTTCATTTAAAAGCATGGGCGAAATATCTTGCTTTCTGCCCCAAATAACAATATCATCAAAATTATTATTTAACAATTTTGCAATAGTTAAACCCCAGCATCCTGGACCCAAAACCGCCAACTTCATTCTTCACCCTCAACACTTTCATTATTTTCATCTTTATCCACAAAAGGTGTGCTTTTTTGCATTTTTATTCTCGTTATTTTTATACCATCAAGTTCTAAAATAGTATATGTAATATTTTTATCTTCAACAACATCATTAATTTCAGGCTCCCTGCCCAAGAGCCCAAAAACATAGCCACCAATAGTTTGAAAATCTTCATTTGGAATATCTAAATCAAACTTCTCATTTATATCTTCAATGCTTGTTTTAGACGAAACACTCAAAATATTATCTTCTATTTTAACTATTTCAGGAGTTTCAATTTTATCAAATTCATCATAAATCTCGCCAATTATTTCCTCAATAATATCTTCAATAGTGACTATACCTGCAATTCCGCCATGCTCATCAACAACAGCAGCTATTTGATTTTTAGAAGATGTAAAATCAGACAACAAATCACTTATAAATTTATTCTCGGGGACTATCAAAATATCTCTTGCCAAAGACTTAATTGAAAAATCTTCAGAAACATTATTATTTTTAATTACTTTTAAAACATCTTTAGCATTAATCATACCAACTAAATTATCTATATTTTCCTCATACATAGGAATTCGAGTATGACCAGAATTTATAATAATTTCTGATAATTCATCTATGGTTTGATTTGCATTAACAAAACAAATTTCCGTTCTAGGCACCATAATTTCTTTAACAACAGTATTTGCAAAAGAGAAGAAATTAGATAACATCGTTGCTTCATGATTATCTATTGTTCCAATTTTTTCGCCTTCTTTGATTAATTTTTCAAACTTTTCTTCCCAATTATCTTCTTCATCATGCGCTTGAAGTTCTATTGTGACATGATTTACATTTTTCACATAATTTTTTATTTTTCTTTCAAGCATTTGAGCAATATCATCAGCATCCTTCATCTGTGTTTCAGGATTAACTTCAATAGTCATATTGATAACGAGACCTGAAGTTCCCAAATCCATTGTTTTTAATTCAACAACATTACTTATACCATGAATTGTACCGGCAACATTTCTTATAATCTCCTCTACTCTTGGTTGAGCTGCTTGAACAGTTAAGCTACTAACGTTATTTCTGATTAAATATATTGCAAGACAAAACAAAATAATACCAATTATAATAGATGCAACAGCATCGGGAATATAAGCATATTCCGAAGGCATAACAAATTTTGAAACAGATAAAGCAACCAAAGCTATAAAAACACCCGAAAACGCAGCAGTATCTTCATACCAAACAAACTTTGTAGTAGGACTTTGAACCTTCCTTACATATTTTAAAGATATAAAAAATCTTTTTACAAAATTTTTTTCAACTATCTGAGCTTCATCTAAAACGGCATTTGTAGCACTTGACACTGCCCAAGCTTCAAAAAACATACTAATAATTAACGCAATAGCAATATAATTATAATTTTTTAAAAGCTCAACTGCCCCATGCGGGTTAAAAAACTTATCTATCCCATGAAAAATAGCAACGAAAGTACCACCCAACATCAATAAAGCCGCAAACATAGCCCAAATATTAGCCTCAAGACCGTATCCAAAAGGATGTTCTTTATCTGCAGGACGAGAACCTCTCTTTATACCAACCAATAAACAAATACTGTTAAATGAATCAACCCCGCTGTGAATCGCTTCAGCTAACATTGCAGAACTCTTTGAAAACAAAAAACAAATAAACTTAACAAAAGCTATACCAATATTAGCTATAAAAGCTCTTATCACAGCCTTTAATTTAGTATTATCTACCCTATTTTTATTCTCTTGAGTTGCTTCTATTATATTTTCACTGTCAGATATTACCGATTGACCGGATGACATCATTTTCCCTTTTAATTTTATAATGTATATATAATAAACTTAAAGAGAAAATTTTGCAATTTTTTAACAATTTAAAAAACAGGGCTGTTTTTGCCCTGTTTTTATACTTCTTGTCTTTTTGCGTAGCATTCTTTACAATAAATTTCTTTACCTTCAACCGGCTTAAAAGGAACTTTTGTTTCCGCACCGCACTGAGAACAAATTGCATCATACATTTTTCTTCTAGATTTTCTTCTGCGAGCTTTTCGACAATCAGGACATCTTTTTGGAGTATTAACGAGTCCCTTCTGAGCATAAAACTCTTGTTCTCCTGCTGTGAATACGAATTCCTTTCCGCAATCTTCACACACTAGAGTTTGATCTTGGTACATTTTAAGGTCTCCTTATTTGTTTGTAAAATATCAGACCACCGAGGCAAGAAACTTTTAAATATCATGACACTGGATAGTTGATTTTATTATATTATACTTTTTTTAAATTTATTGCAATATTTTATATTATCTTAAAGTACCATAAACTTCATTCAACACAGAAGGAGTTGCAAAAATTATTATTTTTTCATTTTCTTCTGTATCCCAATAACAAGATTTTATAGTATTTTTAACCGAATTATCCATAATAATTAAACACGGATTAACTCCCGCATATTTTAATCTTAAGGCCATATCATCAAAGCGATTTGAACAAACATAAACTTTATTTTCAAAATTCCTTAAAGACTCCAAATTTGCCCCCCAAATCCAACTTGTATCAACTCCGTCTTCAGGTTCATCATTTAAACAAAAAATTACTTTCGAATTTTTATTTCCTAAAAGCTCCCTTGTTGTTTCAGACAATGAAACAGGATTTTTTATTATTTTAATTTTTACATTTTTTCCTTTGTACTTAACAATTTCATCCCTTGAGCATATATTCAAATAACTTTCAAATGCAGATGCTATTGTTTTTCTGTCTATCCCCAAATTAAAAGCCAAAGCTATTGCCGCCAGAGCATTATATGCATTATACACTCCACCAAAAGGTAATTTAAAAGCATATTTATTACCATTATAAAAAACATTTAAAAATGTATAATCATAAAAAACCTTAGCAGTAGCACTAATATCAAGTTTTGGACGCTTAAAGCCACATTCACAGTCATATTGCCCCAAATGTGAATAAAATCTTTTTTTATAATCCAATTTACAACCACATATAGGACATCTTAAAATATCATTATATTGAACGTATTTTTCATTTGTATCATTATATTCTATTTTCTCAAATCCAAAATAAAATTTATTTCTTTTTTTATTTATGGCAACATCACTTTTAAACTCATCTATTTTAAAAAACATTGGCTCATCCGCATTAATGATTAAACTTGTTTTTGAGTTTAAAATAAGGGCTTCTCTAATTTTTTCTTTTTTTTCAACCAAAGAACAATTATCCTTTTGATCATAAAAAAGATTATTTAATAAAAGATAATCAAACTTCATCGAATTAAAATATCCGCCAAGTTCAAATTCATCCATAGCCATTACATAATAATCTTTTTCATAATCACTTCCAAAAACATCAAAAGTCCTTGATAAATCTAAAATTATTGAAGTTAAAACGGGATATTTTTTTCCTGATTTTACAACGTTTGTTATGTAACTTTTTTCTGCCTCGGATAAAACATGATTAATTAAATCAACAACCGTTCTTTTACCATTTGTAGAAGAAATTGCAATTTTATAATCTTTTGCATAAGTTTGTAATCTTGACATAATATCAGGCATGTTATTATCTATGAAAGAATCCAGATGAATATTTCTATCTATACCGAATTTTTCTAATAATTTATATATTTTTCCTTGTAATATGACGGCTGTTTTAAAATCCATTATAATCCTTATTACGTATAGAGATTTTTAACTACATATATTATAATACATTAATGCTAGATTTTGTTTTCATAACTTTAATATTTTTTGAAATTATTTTAACAACACTTTGTATAATAAAAATAATTGAAATAGAAGAAAAAGTTAAAATGATACACAATAAACTAATTTTAACTTTTAATATGATTCTTACCATCAATAAACAAATTAAATCAACAATAACAAAAATTAATAAAGTTGTTTCATTCATTACAAATAAAAAACTTATAAAAATAAGCCAAATAATAAAAATAACAGTTGATATAGTGCAAATCATTATTCTTATTCGTTCACTTAATTTATCAAAAGGCTTAAAATCAATTAACTATAAAAATATTAAAAAATTGTTACTTATTGAAACCTCAAGAAGAATATTAAGAAAAATTTTAATGGCATTGTAAATTTTTATTAAATATTTTTTATTTTACTGTTTTAAAAACCTTACTGTGTGGATACATATAAATAATAGTGTTAAATTCAAGGAAGGTTTTTATTATGGAAATCAGCATTAACTCAAAAATTAAGTCGTTATTCAACGATATTTCAAAAAGTGGAAAATTAAACGCACCCAAACAAAAAACAGCACAAAACGATGCTTCAGCTTTTGAAGCCCAAAGAAGCAGACTGGAAGAAAATAAAAGTTCACTAACATTCATCTTAAATGATGACTATGATGACGATAAAGTAAAAACAAAAGAAGAAAAAGGAACTTGGTTTACAATAGCTAAAGCAAACGATGATGGCAACCAAATTGAACAAATATCAAAATTATACGAAAGAGAATTGAACGAACAAGAAAAAAACACTCTTGCTTGGTCAACAGTTGATCATAACAGATGGATGATAGATGATATTAATAGAACCTATCTTGCTCAACAAGTAGCTCAAGATTTAACAGATGTAACAGAAGAAGAACAAGACACTGTAAGTGACATAATTTCAGAAATTATAAGCGGTGAAACCATAAATGTAGATGATTATGACATAAGCGACAAAGCTAAAGAAAACATAACAACAATTCAAAACAAATATTCACAATCTCAATATGAACAATATGCAGCAGACTGTAGAACAGATGAAATACCCCCTGAGCTTATTTACGAAACCGATTTTTCAATAGAACATCCTCAAGAAATGATTTTTGCACCAGAAATTGCTTCACTTTTAGAAGATGAAACAACTGATACTGACAAATTCACGGGTAATTTAAAATTTGAATCTGCCGAAAACGAAATTGAAATCGATATACAAAATGCAAATAACCCAAAAGAAGAAATTGCAAAAGCAATCTGCGAAAACTATGGAATTGAATCGCTGGATACACAAGCAGGTGCTGCGATTTTACATAGTTTATGGCTTGAAGAAGGTAATAATGACATTTTTAACTACGAAAATGAAAATCTTGAAAATACACTTGACTTAATATTGGAAAGCGCAACAGATGGCAAAATTTCTCTAATGTGTCCAGATGCAGCTCTTTCATATCTTTCTGAAAATGGTTTAAGCATAGAAAGAGCAACAGAAATTGCAACACAACAAAAATATGACCTTACAAGCGATGACGTTACTTATTTACATGCACTTGAAGAATCAATAGATACAAACACCGTAGATATTGAAACCACAATGGATTTATTATCTTATATCGGATATGGTGATACTGATTTAAAATCCGCAATTCTTGAAGCAAGAGAACAAGGTGATGCTTCAAATCTTGAAGCCCTTGGAGCTAGTGCAATTCAACAAATAGTTGAAAATAATCCCTTTTTATATGCACAATATGGTGACCAATTAACTGACATTGATACGCTATTCAACTTGCCTATACAAGAACTTATGCTATATAGCGATGATAAAGTTATTAAACTTGAAAATATAGCTTATATTCACGGAAAAGAAGAAAAAATTACACAAAATAAAACAGAAGATACAGCACCAACTCCAACACAGGCACCTACTCAAGGTCCAACGCAAACTCCTACCCCAACACCAACTCCAACACAGGCACCTACTCAAGGTCCAACGCAAACTCCTACCCCAACACCAACTCCAACACAGGCACCT
>CALUWK010000003.1 GCA_944324475.1 Candidatus Gastranaerophilales bacterium | reverse complement strand
ATTCTGATAAAATAATATTACTGTTGCGCTCATAGCTTAATTGAATAAAGCATTGGTCTCCGAAGCCAAAGAGTGTGGGTTTGAATCCCATTGAGCGCAAAATTTTAGAGCACTTTTAAAGTGCTCTAAAAAATAATAACAGACAATAAAGAGAATTTTAATACTATTGACCCAAGTAGACAAGGGTTTCAAGCATACTATTTGCACTTGAAAATACTTGCGAATTAGCTTGTACAAGCCTTTGAGCAAGAATCATATTTGAAAATTGTTGAGCAAGGTCAACATTAGACGACTCTAAAGCCCCCGAAACTACTCCGCCAACTCCGTTTACATTAGCAGCAGTATATAGTACATCACCGCAATTAACACCGATTTCATATTGGTTATTACCTACAGCAACCAAACCGCCATCATTGGTAACTTTTGCCATTTGAAGCTGCATATTAGCTTTTTCCAATACATTAGGATCAACATACAAGGAAGCATTTCCTGAGTTTTGAATATCATCATTTATTATAATCCCATTAGCATCAGTATATGAAAAATAAGTTGAACCATCATCCGTTGTCTTAATAGAAAGTTTTGAACCATCTTGATAAGTAACAGTCATTAAACCATCTTTTCCTACAGAAAAAGTTTCATAATTTTTTGTAGTTTCAGATGTAACATTATCAACCTGACCAATAGAAGCAGAAATATTCATTAATTTTGTTGTATAAGCTCCATCTACAAGAGGCATTGAAGCTAAACTCGTCGCAGCAACGAAATTTGAACCACCATCTTTCTCATCAATAGTTTCAAATTTTAATGAACCTACACCACCCGCAGGAGTAAATGAAATAGCGCCATCAACTATTGAAGCAGTGAACTTACCATTTGAATCCGCATTAATAGCATCAACTATATCTTTTACGGTTTTATTGGTAGTGTCGCCAAGATCAATTTCAATTTCTGTTTCAATTCCGCCTTCGTTAGCTATGACTTTAAATTTTCCAGGGGTTATGCCGTTATAAGTACTACCTAAACCATTTAAATCCGTACAAAACATTTGTTCAAATTGCGCAACAGGTGTACCTCCTTCCACAACCTTTATAGCAGTAGGAATTTTAATAGGTGTAGTTGAACGATTTAAAGATACACTCTGATCCATACCTAAAACCTTAGAACCATCAGAGGTACATAAAAAGCCATTTTCATCTAATGAAAAAGTACCGTCTCTTGTAAGCAGAACCTTACCATCAGAATTTAAAACAGTAAACCAACCGTTTCCAGTAATTGCCATGTCCTCATTTCTACCCGTTGTAATTGTACTTGCTGCTCCAAAGTCTTTTGTAATAGCAGCACACTGAACACCTACACCAATTTGATAAGGATTTGTACCTCCGGAATTTCTTGTTGAACTTGTGCCTGTTGAATTTGTTTGATACCAAATATCTTGAAAATCAACACGGGAAGTTTTATATGCAGTTGTATTCATATTTGCAACATTATCTGATACAACGGTTAACTGTTGAGTTCCCGCATTAAGACCTGTCATAGACGTAAATAATGCTTGTGTCATTTAATTAGTTTTCCTTTCCTTTATTGTCCTTTTATATCATTTATTGTTTGCTTTGCGTATTCATAAGCTTTTTGAGCCAAATTTCCACCACTCATTGCATTTAATGCGGCAGCAGATTTTGCTGCTTGTACTATATCCGAAGCGGCATCAGAAGATGTATTGTCTTCACTATTGCCTCCATTACTATTTTCACCTTCATCAGTAACATTATCGCCACCTTCCCCCTCGGGAGGCGCTTCTGTTAAATAATAAACATTTGTTATTGACGAAAGAGGATAGTACTTATCTCCCACAAAAATACTTGCACCGCTCGAATCTGAAAAATCTACCCCTTCTACTATTCCAACATAACCTTGCCCACCAACCTCAACTCTAACACATTGACCAAGTAATGAATTAGCTTGATAGATATTTGAAAAAGACGAAAACGTACTTGTTAAAGCTTCCATTTGCTCTAGCGTCGCAAATTGAGCTTCTTGAGCTAACATTTCTGAATTATCCATAGGATTCATAGGATCTTGATATTTTAATTGTTCAGTTAAAAGCCTTAAAAATGCTTGAGAATTTATTGTAGATGACGACTTGCTTTCAGTCGTATTTTTTGAGGCATTTGCAGCCATTTGAGAATAATTTGTATTCGCAATTATTTGTTCTGAAACTGAAGCCATATAACTTTTTCCTTCTTAATTTAAATCATACCCCATTGTTTTATTCATTACGCTTGAAAAATCTTTTGCAAATCTATAATCATAATTTGACATTGCTAAAAGCGTTTCTTGTTTTTGTTTTTCATTTTGCTCGCTATTATTGCTCGAATTATTTTGACCACCATGTCCGTTATTATTATTTTGTTCAAAACCCTGATTTCCATGGTAGTTAGTTGAACCCTCCTGACCGGCAGTTTTTATTTGAATATTATTAACACTAATTCCTGCATCAGTTAATTGCTGTCTTAATGTATGTATATTTTTTTCTATATACTGTCTTACATCCTCATTTTGAGCAAGAATATTAGTTGTTAAACCTAAATTATTCGAAGTCAACTCAATTGACAATCTTCCTAAATCATTTGGCCTCAACACCATAGTAAGTTTTTGACCGTTATTGTCTTTAAGTTGTGTTAATTTATCTCCAATTTGATTCATTAAATCACTATTTTCAAGTTGATTTAATACCGAATTTTGAGCCGCTTGAGTAGTTTTAATCATTTGAGCCACATTCTTAATAACACTTGCATTTCCCGAAGCACTATCATACAAAAGACTTCCTTTAATTGTGGTGTCTGTTTTTAAAACACCAACATCATCCATTGCAAATTTAATAACTTCATCACTAACAGATAAAGCACCAGACTTTTCTGGGAGAATTCCATAATCAATATCCAATAAAATATCTTCTTTAATTTCATTAATAAATTTTTGTTTTTGTTCCAATTCAACTTTTGTATCTGACTTATAAGATTTTTCAACAAAAACCTCCTGTGTTTCAACAAAATCATCACCAGATATATTTGAAAGTTTTAAGTTTTCATTTTTGTATTGATTAGTATCATTTTTCTTGTATTCATTATTTGAAAATTCACTATTGTAACCCAAATTTTCAAATGTGTCAGCTACATCAACGACATTTGTCTGATTTTGTAAATCATTTAATTCAAATTTTTGATTATTTGAAGTTAGAACACTATCATCAACATCTGCGACTTTCACTTTATCATATACATTTTTCACTACATCTTGAACATTTTTCACTTCATTATTCAATTCAGTTTGTATTTGAATAATTTTTTCATTAATTTTTTTAAAATCATCAACGCTAAAATCTTCTTTTGATTCAAAATTACAATAACTATCAAGTTGTTCTATTACATCTTTTATATTTGTTTTTATATCATCATCTAATTCAAAACTATCAAAATTATTTTGTAAGTCGTTAAAAATATCCAAAATATCTTTAACCAAATCTTTATCAATTTGACTTACATTATCAATTTTAGAAAAATCAATTTCTCCAATTTTTTCATCCAATTGTAATAAGTTATCCAAAAAATCACCCGATATTGATTCTTTAGAAAAACTATCAAATTCAATATCGCTGGTTAACGAAGATTTAAGAGAATCTAAAATATTTGATAAACTTTCTTTAGTATCTTGAATATCCAAATTATTTTGCTGCAACACATTTTTAATATCATCAAATATTTTCTTTAAACCCTCAATACTAATTTTCATATCATCTGTTATATCAGGTAATTTCTCAGTATCAGATATTAATATTTCTTGCATTTTATCAATTTTTTTTATAGCTTCATCAACTTTTTTAATATCTTGTGAATTTAAAATATCCTTCAAATTATCAAAAATCTTATTTAATTTACTAAATTCATCATCTACAGAAAAATCTGCAATATTTTCTGCATTATTCATAAAATCAACTGAATTTTGTTGTAATTTATCAAATTCAACAACAATGTCTTGAAGCATATTTTGCAATGTATCAAAATTTAAAGAATTATTTTTTAAAGAAGTTTGAATTTTATTTAACAAATCATAGGTTGAATTTTTTTCATCCTGAGACAACGACGAATTATCCAACATATCCGAGATATTTTCTATTACATTTGTTATATCATCAATAGTTTCAACCTGAGATAACATATCTCCGGTTTTTTTAACCATATCATCTATTTGAACCTGATTTTGACTTACAATAGGTAATGGTAAAATACTGACAATATTTTCGCTTTTTTCAGATAAATCTGTATCGTCCTTCAATTGCACATTATCTTCAACAAGAAAAACCGGCGATGACTCTACAAGCGAGCTATTATTTATTTCTGACTGGCTTTCAGCTTTCTTATTTGTTTCCGTTTGAATGGTTTTATTTATATTATCTTTTATTTCAACATTATCTGATATTTCATTATTTAATACGTTTTTGGTTTCTGATTCCTGACTAGCATGAATATCTTTAATATTCTTTATGTCTTTTGTTTCTTTTGTATTTTTAACTGATTTTTTATCTTGAACATTGCCTATTGGTCTATCCTGATTTTCATTTTGATTTATTTTAACTTTTTTAACATCTGTTTGAGACTTATCCATAACACTCGATTCCTCACCAGATGTATTGAGCGCTTTTTTATTTATAGAGCTTGTATTTGATTTAACAGCTTTTTGAACAAAATTTGTTTGCGCCTTTTGAGTACGAGCACTTAAATTATTTAATAAATTTGAAAAATTATCATTTTGTTTAATTTGTAAATTATCTGATTTATTATTTGTCAACAATATAGATAAACTAATATCTTGGCTATTGTCGCTATTTTGCACAACTGCATTCGTCATCTTTCACCTTAATTAACTAAACTGCTTTCCTTTTAGAATTTACAATATCATCTATTTCTTTAAATTCTTCCTGTAATAATTCCTTATTGTATTGCTCTATTTGTTTTTGTTTTAAATTTTCCAGAGATTTTACTTTTATATACAAAAGACGAGCAGCTTCCTGAAGTTTTTTTAACTCTTTTTCGGTTTCTTCAATTATCTTTTCTTGAGTTTTAATATCTTGAGCTAATTTATACGCAAAAGCGTTATAATTAGCTATGACCTCAGAATTAAAATTTATTTGTTGTAAATAATTTTCACACTCATTTTTAATTCGGATCAACTCAAAATTCATTTCATCAAGAACATCTTTTTGTCTGTTATATATATTCATCACAGAGGCAAGTTGTATTCTTGCATCATTAAGTGCTTTTTCCCTAATAGTTAAAACACTTTCAAGGTTAAACTTAAACCTCCTCAACTAATTTCTATCCCCATAAAACTTATTAACACATGTTAGAATACTTAAATCTTAATTTTTAATCATCATCTAATTTATTGAAAAACTTTAATTAATTTTCTAAAAAATAATCTTTTTGATTGAAAAATTAAATCCCGCATTTTGCGGGATTTAATCAATACTTTTTATCTTTAGCCGAAATTCTTGCTATTGCTTTTGCAAGTGCGATTTGAACTCTAACAATATCCAAGTTTTCATCTTTTGCTTTCAACCTCGCTTCAGCTCTTTCTTTTGCCTGAATAGCTCTTGCTATATCAATATCGCAATCCAATTCTGCAATATCAGTTAAAATAGTAGCTTTATTATTTGCAAATTGCAATATACCACCCATAGTTGCAATACATTGAGAAACTTTATCTTTCACAACTTTTGTAACCCCAACATTAAGAGCGCAAATCACCGGAATATGATTTTTTAAAATACCCAATCTGCCATCAGTTGCTTGAACATACAATTCATCAATATTGTCTTCATATACAACTTTTTCATGAGTTATAACTTTAAAATGAATTTTATCACTCAAATTTTCAGTCATAATTATGCCTCAACAAGTTCTTCTTTCTTAGCTTTTTCAAGAACATCTTCGATAGTTCCTACCATATAAAAAGCTTGTTCCGGAACGTTATCATGTTTACCTTCTATAATTTCTTTAAAACCTTTAATAGAATCTTCTAATTTTACATATTTACCTTTTGTACCGGAAAATTGTTCTGCAACAAAAAATGGTTGAGATAAGAATTTTTGAATTTTTCTTGCACGATTTACTGTCAATTTATCTTCCTCAGATAATTCATCCATACCCAAAATTGCAATAATATCCTGTAAATCTTTATATTTTTGCAAAATACCCAAAACTTTTTTTGCTACATCATAATGTTCTTCACCTATTATATGTGGATCAAGTGCACGAGATGAGCTTTCCAAAGGGTCTGCTGCAGGATAAATACCTAATGAAGCTATATTTCTAGATAATACAGTACTTGCATCAAGATGTGTAAATGTAGTAGCAGGAGCAGGGTCAGTCAGGTCATCAGCTGGTACATAAACTGCTTGAACAGAAGTAATAGAACCATCTTTTGTCGATGTTATACGCTCTTGTAATTCTCCAACTTCCTGAGATAATGTCGGTTGATACCCAACCGCAGAAGGCATACGACCCAACAAAGCAGAAACCTCAGAGCCTGCTTGTACAAAACGAAAAATATTATCTATAAACAAAAGTACATCTTGTTTTGTAACATCTCTAAAATACTCAGCACAAGTCAAAGTTGATAAACCAACTCGCATACGAGCTCCTGGCGGCTCATTCATCTGACCATATATAAGAGCAACTTTATCCAATACTCCAGATTCTTTCATCTCATTATAAAGGTCATTCCCTTCACGAGTACGCTCGCCAACACCGCCAAATACAGAAACGCCATCATGTTCTGCTGCAATATTGTGTATCAATTCCATAATAAGAACAGTCTTACCAACACCTGCCCCACCAAAAAGACCTATTTTTCCTCCTTTTTGATAAGGCATTAAAAGGTCTATGACTTTGATTCCAGTTTCTAATATTTCAATATTTGTATTTTGTTCAGTTAATTTTGGTGAAGGTCTGTGAATTGGAAATTTATCATCGCATTGAACTTCACCTTGATTATCAACAGGTTCACCCAATACATTCAATATTCTTCCTAATATACCTTTACCAACTGGAACTTTAATAGGATTAGCAGTATTTATAACTTTCATTCCACGTCTCAAACCGTCAGTAGATGACATTGCAACAGTTCTTACAGTATTTTCACCAAGAAGTTGTTGAACTTCAACAGTCGTTTTTTTGCCATCATCATTGTATATTTCAAGTGCATCATAAATCTCAGGTAAAACTCCGCAATCAAATTTAACGTCAATTACAGGACCTATAATTTGAGTTATTATTCCATCATTTTCAGCCATATTTGCTTCCTTTAAACATAGTAACAGATACTAAAATTATACCTAATTTAATTTTTTATAAAGTTTTTTTTAAATAATTTCAACTGTTTGTATGAAATTAACCACCCATATAAAAAAGAATGCCTATTATTAAATCAGCACAAAGGATATAAATTGTACACAATATTGCAGATTTTGTTGTTGATTCGCCAACATTTTTAGCACCACCACGAGTATTATAACCTACAGTTGCACAAACAAGTGCAATTAATGCCCCAAAAATCAAACCTTTTAATAAACTAACATATACATCTTTCATAACAAGCATAAGCCAAACGGAATTAAAATATCTAATAGGATGGAGCCCGATTGAAAAATACGAAACCAAAGCACCACCTAATACGCCAATTAATTCAGCCAATAAAACTATACAAAAGCAACTTAAAGCACCAGCTAAAATCCTTGGTGCAAAATAATACCCTATAGAATCAACTTTCAATACCTCAATAGCATCAATTTGATTTGTTACCTGCATATTTGCAACCTGCGCAGTGATTGCTGTACCTGCTCTTGCAGCAAGAGCTAATGCTGCAAATCCCGGAGCAATTTCCCTTATTAACGCAACAGTTAAAAAACCTCCAATATAACTGTCTCCTCCTGACATTAAAAATTGCTTAGCAACTTGGAGCGCTATAACACAAGCAGAAATGAAAACAATCGAAAGACAAATTCCCAAAGAATCAAAACCTATTGCGGCAGCCTGTGAAACTACACCCATAAAACGAACATTACCTTTAAGGGTATACTTTACCGCACGAACAAAATTTTGTACACATTGACCTAAAAAAGTTATCACATCACGTATTATATATACTTAAAATAAAAAAAGCTAGATTTTTAAATTTATTTTTAATAAAATACAACTATGATAGTATTCGATACAATATTTACGTTATTAATTATATATCTTTTTATTTATTGTATTTACCAATTATTTTTCTTTATCAAAGCAAATGACATCGAAAAATATTTTGAAATGCAAGAAAAAACAAGAAGTATAGTAATTGAAAAAAATAAAATCTGTGTTTTTATATATGCAACTCACAAAGATAAAAATTTAGATAAACTTCTTTCTGTGCTAAATAATCAAAGTTATCCAAAAGAATATTATGAAGTACATGTTGCATATCAAAAAGAAGATACCGACACAAAACCATCAAGAGATTTTGCACTTGGCGCAAGAATACATAATATTCAAAACCCCGATTATTTTTCAAAAGATAAAGCCATTAATTTGCTCATAAATAAAATGTTACCTGAAAATAAATTTGATGCTTACGTATTTTTAGGGGCCAATAGAATGGTTGGAGAGAAATATCTTGAAAACATAAATAAATCAATCGTTAAGCCTTGCGTATTGGTTGGTTCAACAATATCTGTAAATGAGAAAAATCAATTAGCCAAAAAAATCAAAAATTCAATAATTTCAGCTTATTTAAAATACATAAATCGTACCAATAGCATTGTTCGCTCAATGTTTAATCTTCCTTTTTTTATTGATGGTGACAATTTGGTAATAACATCTGATGTACTAGAAAAAATCGGCTATGTTGCAATAGAAGATAAAGATTCTGAACTTGAATTTTCTCTTGAGCTTGCCTCAAATGATGTAAAATCAATTTATTGTCCATATATAATAACTGCAATAGATGTTAAACATTTTGATTTTTCAACCCCTTCCATAAAAAATAAATTTATGATTTTTTCACATTATTTTCCTTTGATTGCGTTTAAAAGTAATTCTTTTAAAGAATTTATATTATTTCTTTTAAAACCAAATTCATTATTTGTTTTATTTAGTTTTTTATTCCTTGTGTGGCTAAGTGTATATTTTCCAAATCATACAGAGGAAAGACTGGTATATTTGCTTGGAGTATTTTTATTTATAAATTTTATAATTTCAATAAATGTATCAAAAATGCAAATTAAAGAAATTTTTTGGCTTATATTATATCCTTTTTGTTTAAGCTGGCAAAAAATTAAAATTATAATGAATAATCTTACTATGCGTTCTATAATGGACGGCAATTATGAAGAAGAAAACATAAATTCTGCCACAATAAATGCTGTTGTTAATAATGGTAAAAAAGATTTTACTTGTAAATTAGATTTAGTCTCAGAAGATGGAATGAGGAAAGTTGTTTTCAGAGAAGGAAATAAATTTATTACAACTGACTCTTATTTAAGGATGTATGACGCACTCAAAGACATGACATACAAATTAAAATCAAAAGGAATGACACTTAAAACTTGCCAAAATTGCCAACATTTTACGATTTGTCCTGATGGAACTCTAGATTGCCTAAATGGCAAATGTCAAATTTCACAAAATGAAATTTTAATTTGGAACGGATGTCAGTATTTTCATTTACACCCAAATAAAAAAGATGACTAAATTTTTATTTCACTAAAAATTCCCCCCAACATATACAAAGATCCGCAAAAAATTTTTAAATTTTGCTTTTGTTCAATTATTTTTTTAATTTCTTTTATAGTTGAAATTTTTATAACTCTTTTTTTATATTCTTCTTCTAATTCATTAAATTTTAATGCATTAGGGTAATTAAATTCATAAAAATAAAATTCATCATTTTGATATAATAATATGTTAAGCATTTTTCTATAATCTTTATTATTTAAACAACCAAAAATAAATGTTTTTTTATCATTTTTAAAATAATCATCCAAAAAATTTCTTAAAACTCTTATCCCCGAAGGATTATGTGCTCCATCTATTAAAATATTTCTTTTTTTATTATATTCAAGCCTAAAAGGCCATTCAACAAATTTTAAAGCAGATAAAAGAATGTTTGAACTTATATTTAAACCTATTCCCTCTATGGCTCCAAGTGCAAGAGCCAAATTATCCGCTTGATTATACCCTAATAAATTAAATTCATATTTTTTTGAATCAACAAACGCATAATTTATTCCATTTTCAACTGCAACTTTAACATTAGGAACTTCAATAACTCTTGCATTTTTATCATGTGCAACCTGTTTTAAAATATCATATCCTTTATTTGATTTTAAAAATACAACTTTCGAATTTTCTTTTATTATTCCAGCTTTTTGGATAGCAATTTCTTCTATAGTTGAGCCCAGTCTTTGAGTATGATCCAAATCGATTTCCGTTATAACTTCCATCAAAGGAGATTTCACAATATTTGTTGCGTCGTATAATCCTCCTAAACCAACTTCTAAAATAGTATATTCAACCTTATTTATGTAAAAATAATAAAAAGCAACTGTAGTTATAAGTTCAAATTCTGTTAATTCAATATTATTATTTTTAGCAATGTTATTAATTTCATTTACTAAATTATTAAAATCACCTTCTAAAATATTTTTGTTATTTATCTTAATTCTTTCTGTGTATGAAAAAAGATGCGGACTTGTATAAAGCCCTATTTTAACTTTTGAATTTTTAAAATTTTGAACTAAAATTTCATTTATAATTTTACAAACAGAACCCTTACCATTAGTCCCTGCTACATGAATTATTTTATAGGCATCTTGGGGATTACCCAAAATGTTCAATATTTTTTTAATTCTATTAAGACCCAGATTAATATGAAATTTATCACAAGAAGTCAGTATTTCTTTCGCTGATTGCATTATTTAGCTGCCTTATTAATTTGTTCCACTATTTGCTCGGCAGAATTAAGCTTTGCTTGTTTATACGCATTATAAGATAAATCCGACAAAAGTGCTTTATCATTTATTAATTTATTTAAAAGTTCAAATAAGCTTTCATTATTACAATCCTTATCCTCAATTAAAAGAGCGGCATTATTGTTAACTAAATTTTTTGCATTTTTATATTGATGATTTTGGCTTGCATAAGGATATGGAATTAAAATTGAAGGCAGCGAACTTGCACATATTTCAGACAAGCTCAAAGACCCAGACCTTGAAATTACTACATCAGAAGATAACAAAGCAAGATACATTTTATCAAAATACGGTTGTAAAACCAAATTATCCGGTAAACTTTGAAACTCATCAAGAATTTTTCTTGTTACTTCATCAAAATTTTTCTTACCTGTCTGCCAAAGAATTTCATATCCTTCTTTATTTGCAAATTCTTTTAAAATTTTAAAAGATGAATTATTTATTGTTTTAGCTCCCAAAGAACCACCCATAATAAGAATTGTAAAATCATCTTTTAAAGAAAACTCCTCTCGAGCCTGCTTTTTAGATACTATCTTAAACTCCTGACGTATTGGGTTTCCATTAATTTGAATGTTTTTTGATTTTATATATTTTTTTGCATCATCAAAAGCTAAAGATACACAATATGCAAAAGGTGCAAAAAACCTTGTTACAATTCCTGGTTGAATATCACAGTCATGCAAAACATAAGGAACCTTAAAAAATAAAGCACAAAATAAAGCAGGTGCACAAACATACCCGCCTGTTGCGAAAATAACACTAGGTCTGTATTTCAAAAAATAAAAAGAAGTTTTCAAAGTTGAAAAAAATAAACCAAAAAACCAAAAAATAAACTTAAAGCTTAATTTTCTCGGCATACCTTTAGCGCCATGACTCAAAAAATTGTAATTATACTTTTTTGCAATTTCATATTCCATATTTTTTCTATTGCCAAGATAAAATATATTCTTGTTTTGAACCTTAGCATCCAATAAAACATTTATAACGGAAACAGCAGGATAAATATGACCACCCGTACCTCCGCCTGTTATAAAATATATTTTTTCTTTATTCTTATTGAACATAATGAACTATCCTTTGAACTCTTTTTTTTGATATATTAATTAACACACCAATCATGCACAATGAAACAAACAAACTTGAACCGCCATAGCTCACAAAAGGCAGAGGAATCCCTGTCGCAGGAACAAAAGAAGAAGCTACAGACATATTAGTGAATGCTTGAAAACATATTGAAAAAGTAATTCCGACAGCTAATAATTTTCCAAACATATCAGGGCATTTTTTAGCTATTACAAAACCCCTATGCAAAAATACTCCAAAAAGACAAACAAGAAAAAAACATCCCAAAAAACCAAATTCCTCACCAATAATAGCAAAAATAAAATCAGTATGCCCCTCGGGAAGCCAAGACAATTTTTGTTTTGAATTTCCAAAACCAACTCCGAAAAAACCACCCGAAGAAAAAGCTACCATGGATTGAATTATGTTATATCCAGCACCCAAAGCATCCGAAAAAGGATTCCACCAAACCTTAATACGCTGTAATTGATAACCCCTAATTGTTGTGGCCACCGCTAAAGCTCCAAGTCCGAAAGCTCCTGCGATAATTTTGGCCGAACCGCCTGCTACATAATACATAGCAAGAGAAGTCATTAAAAGCAAAATTATCATTGATAAATTAGGTTGCATATATATCAAAAGTAACATGCCTGCAAATATAAAATAAAAAGGATATTTTTTAGAATCAATTATTCTGCAGTCCTTAGAAAATAAAGTAGCAAAATATAAAACCAAAGCAGGCTTTGCCATCTCGGAAGGCTGAAATTGCAAAGGACCAATCACAAGCCAACGCTTTGCCTCATTAACAGTGACGCCTAAAGGAGAAAATTTAACCAACGCAAGACTTACAAGAACAAAAAGTGCGAGCATACCAGCAAAATTCTTTAACTTTCTATAATCAAATTTGGAAAAAAACCAAGCACCAAAGGCACCGGCTATAAGCCAAATTAACTGTTTTATTGTAAAACTTAAAGGATTTTCACCAAGCCCTATTGCCTTAGGAGCAGAAGCCGAAAAAACCGCCATAATCCCGAAAACAACTATAAAAGCAACAACCACGACCAATAAATTATCCGGAGGGGCTTTTGTGTAGGTTTTTGTTTTTGTAGTGTATGTTCTATTTCTTTGATAATACATAATTTTTAAATGCTTCTCCTCTTTTTTCATAGCTTTCAAACATATCAAAGCTTGCACACGCAGGAGACAACAATACAACCTCTGGCTTATCCAAACTTGCAATATCAATAGCTTCCTCAAGGGTTTTTGAATTCACTATATTCATATAGCCACTTTTTGCAAGTTCGTTCTTAAAACGATTGGTAGCCTCACCTATTAAAACAACTTTTGAAATTCTTTCTTTAACGGCAACTATAAAATCTTTTAAAGATGTTTTTTTATCCCTGCCACCAGCAATCAGAACAACTTTCTTGTTTTTAAACGAATTAATTGCAACTATACTTGCTTCAGGATTTGTTGCTTTAGAATCATTATAATAATCTGTTCCATCTATTGTTCTTATAAACTCAAGCCTGTGTTCTATTGCTTTAAAAGATTTTAGTGCATTTTTAATTGTTTTATTATCTAATCCCAATATTTTAGCTACAATAACCGCACACATTACATTTTGCATATTATGTGGCCCCACTATTTGAAGGTCTTTGCTATCTATAATTTTTTCATCATTATAATATATTTTTCCACCTTCACAATAAGTGCAATTTTTCATATTCCTATCTTGCATAGAAAAATAATATGTTTTAGCTTTGAGTTTTTCTTTTAATTTACGTAATATCTCATCATCATAATTTAAAATAGCACAAGAATTAACATCCATATTTTTAAATATTGTTGCTTTTGCTTCAAAATAATTATCAAAAGTTTTATGCCATAATATATGATCAGGTGTAATATTACAAAAAACTCCGATTTTTGGCTTACAAGAAGGGGAATAATTTAATTGAAAGGAACTAGCTTCAATAACAAAATAATCAACATCTTGATCTAAATATTCAAACGGACTTATTCCTATATTACCACAATACGGAGCATTATATTTTTGACATAAAACATGCGAAATTAAGGCTGTTGTTGTAGTTTTTCCATTTGTTCCGGTTATAACAATCATTTTTTTATTTTCAAGTTTCGAAATATATTCAATATCTGAAAAATATTCAATATTTCTTTCATTTAGTCTATTTAAAATTTCAGCATCAGACGGTATGGAAGGACTCAAGATGCAAAATTTTGAATCATCAATAAATTTATCACTATGTCCACCAAATTCAACCTCTACACCCAAGGACTTAATTTCTGCTAATGATTTTTCATTTTTTTTGGACAATTCAGAACTTTCTGATATATACACATTTGCACCTTTTTTGCTAAAATATTTAGCTGCAGCAATTCCCGTAGTTGAAAAACCGAGAACTAAAATTTTTTTATTTTTTAAATCCGTATATTTATTCATAATTTTATGCCTTATATAAAAAATAAACCAAAACACTTAAAGTGCAAGATAAAAAAGTAATAAATGTAAAAACTTTTACAATTTTATTTTCTGACCATCCTAAAAGTTCAAAATGATGATGAATAGGGCTCATTTTAAAAACTCTTTTTCCCGTTAATTTATAACTAGTAACTTGAATCATAACCGAAAGTGTTTCACAAATAAATACAATCGCAATGGGAATAAGCCATAATTCAAACTTGCCCATAATTGCTATTGTTGCAAGTAAACCACCCAAGGCAAGGCTTCCTGTATCTCCCATAAAAATTTTCGCAGGTTTCTTATTAAAATACAAAAAACCCAAACAAGAAGCACTTGCAGTAATTGAAATAATAGCTAAATCGATATTATTATTAAAATAACATATTATTGCACATGCTAAAAATGCTATAACTGAAGATGACGCGGCAAGTCCATCTAATCCATCAGTTAAATTAAGAGCATTAGAAGCTCCAACCATCATAAAAACAACAAAAACGGGATAAAAATATCCTAAATCAAAACTGAAATTCAAAAAACTAACCTCTGTTTTTCCAGAAAATATTATATAAAAAGCAGGCAACATTGCAACCGCAATCTGCAGCAGCAGTTTTGCCCTTGCAGATAATCCGAGATTATGTTGAGCTTTTATTTTTTTAATATCATCTTCAAACCCTGTAAAAGTATAAAAAATCAAAGTCATAATAACAATCATAGCTGATGTTGTAGTCTTTTGTGCCATAAAAAGAGCAATTAAAGATGCTGCAATTATTGACAAAACGATAAATACACCACCAGTTGTTGGAGTTTTTTCTTTATTAGCATGCATCTTGGCAACTTCTTCTCTTATATACTGAGAATATGCTTTCTTTTTCATAAAATCTATATATGGAATTCCAAAAAGTAAACATAAAATAAGAGCAATAAGCCCCGCCACACTAATCATTATCATACTTTAACCACCATTTCGCTAACTTTTTCAATTATTTGCTCAAATTTCATAGCACGTGAAGCCTTAAGAAGAATTGTTGAGCCACTTTTTATATTATTTACAATATATTCAGCACAATCTTCATTGTTCTCAAACTCAACACTTTCAAGAGTTGTATTCCTTGCAATATGTCTTGCGAGATTTCCAACCGTAAGCAAAATTACACCGCTATAAGAAGATAAAAATTCTCCCACCTGTTTATGATACATAATTTCATCTTTTCCAAGTTCGCCCATATCGCCTAAAACAAGCACAATAGGACGAGGGTATACAGCCAAAAAAGTTTTTAGTACGGCATTCATTGATTCAGGATTTGCATTGTAACTATCGTTTATAAACGTAAAATTACCCACAATAGTCTTTTCCCAACGTTTTTCAATAGGCTTATAATTTAAAAATCCTTTTTTAATATTTTCAATACTTATATTTTCAAACCTTGCTGCTTCTATAACTAAAAGTGCATTTAAAATATTATATTCTCCTGATTGTGCTATTTTATAACTTTCACCTTTATATTTAAATTTTGTTGATTCAATAGCAATGTCTACATCATTAACATCGTCTAAAGAAGTGAAAATTTTATCACCATCATATTTTAAATTCTCAATAATTTGCGGACATTTTGTACCTATAAAAAGACCACCTTGTTCTTTTGTTTTTAGATTCTTAACTATTTCACATTTTGCAATAGCAATATTTTTCAATGTTCCAAGACGCTCAACATGGGCAGAACCGATATTTGAAATAATACCTATATCAGGATTTGAATACTTGGACAAAAGCTCAATTTCACCCAAATTACGCATGCCCATCTCAACTATTACAACCTCAGCATCAAGTGGCATATTAAACATAGTTTCACAAAAACCTATCTCATTATTATGATTCAATATAGTTTTATGAGTCTTATATGTTGTTGAAAACACGCTATATAATAATTCTTTTGTAGTAGTCTTACCGCAAGATCCTGTAATTGCAATCACAATGGGGTTAATTTTTTTTCTGATATAACTTGCAAGCTCTAAATAAGCCACAAGCGAATTTCTAACATAAATTACAAATTCTGCTTCTTTATTTATTTTATATTTATCTTGTGTAAAATAACCCAAAGCACCATTTTCTATTGCTTTATCTATAAAATTATGACCATCAAAATTTTCTCCTCTTAAAGGAAGGTAGACATCTTCTTTTTGAAGTTTTCGTGTATCTGTCGATATATTAAAAAGTTTTTTAGTATTAAAATTATCTTTTTTATATAAAATTTCGCAATTTAAACAATTTACAATCTCATCTAAACAAAAAAGCAAGGTATTCTCCTGAAAATAATTTTCTTCCTACTTAAATAATTTTATCTTGAAAAAACACATCTAACAAGTGAAGTTTTATAAATAATATTTAATTATTTATAAAAATATTGTAAAATCAAACCATGATAAAAATTGCAGTTATTCCTATAGATAATCGTCCAATTTGCTATGATTTAATTGAAGACGTCTTGGCAATAAATAAAAACATTAAACTTTACATGCCAAAGATTAAATATTTAGGAGGACTAAACACTAAATCCGATACAAATAAAATTTTTGAATTTCTAGAGAATCTTGAAAATATAGATTTTCTGGTGGTTTCACTGGATACCATAGCATATGGGGGACTTATTCCATCCAGAAGAATAGAAGATGACTTTGAAACTATAAAAAAAAGAATTGAAAAATTTAAAAATATAGTTCAAAAAAAAATTAAAAATATTTTTGCTTTTTCTTCAATTATGAGAATTTCAAACAATAATATAAACGAAGAAGAAAAAGAATACTGGGCACAATGGGGCAAAAGAATTTTTGACTGGTCCTATTATCTTCATAAATCAGAAGTTGAAAAAACTTTTAATTGCGTCATCAATAAAGTTCCTGATAATATTTTAGAGGACTATATTAAAACTAGAAAAAGAAATTTTGAAATTAATAAAATATATTTAAAATGGGCAAAGGAAGGTTTTTTCAGAACCTTAATTTTTTCAAAAGATGATTGTGCGAAATTTGGTTTAAATGTAAAAGAAGCAAATGAATTACAAAAAATAATTAATGAAAATAATATAAATCAAACATTTATTAAAACTGGAGCGGATGAAATCCCTCTTGGATTAATTTCAAAAGCCTTATGCGAAAATAAAAATGTAAAAATTAACCCTGTTTTTTTAGAGAAAAATTCAACAGATTTAATTTCAAAATATGAAGATATATCAATCAATAATTGCACATTAGAGCAGATAAAACTTTCCGGATGTAATATCAACAAACATAACTATGACTTAAAAATGATTATAAATAATTTCAAAAACGAGCAAGGAGATCTTGTCTTAGGGGATATTATAAATTCAAACAAAAATGAAATATCTTTTCCTGCAAAAAATTACTTTGTAGTCGATGTAAATAATGCAAACGGAAGCGACTTAAATTTTGTTAACACATTATTCAAAAAAGCCAATAAAAATTTTTTTGGCTATTGTGCGTATAATACCAGCGCAAACTCAATAGGATGCGCCTTATTTTGCGCAATTATAAAATTTTTGGCAATAAAAGATAATTCATTTAATGAATATGCTTTTAAAAAAATACAATTTATAAGATTTCTTGATGATTGGGCATATCAAGCAATAACAAGAAAATATATTCGTGAAAGCAAGTTGGATTTTGATGAAGCCTTAGCTAAAAAACAAAATGAACTTAATGAAAATGCTAAAAAAATTTCTGAATTTTTAGATTTTTATCCTAAAAAAATAAAATATTCTCTCCCTTGGAAACGTTCTTTTGAAATAAGAATAGAAGTTAATTAAAGTTTATATAATATGAATCAGTTATCGTGCAATCAGTTTTGATTTTCTCAAAACTTTTGTTTAATTCATTTGATAATTCATAATTTATTCCATATTCTTTCATTCTGAATAAAATAGTTGAATCATCCTCATCATAAGGAGTTTTATTGATGTAAATAAATATTTTTTTATTTTTTGATTTATTATATAGGTCATTATAAAAATTATTCATAACATAAGTTTTATAAGCATAAGTTAAAAAGTTTTCTTTTGAAACAGTATAACCATTTAAAATTATAAGACCGCACAAAAAATAAAAAACAACATTTTTTTTTCGAAAAAAATAAGCAATCATAACAGGTAAAAGATGTAATTGAGGGACAAACCTTGCCCACCAACAAATCGGATTTAACAAAACTGAAAAATAAATTATCAAAAGAGAAAAAAATGCCTTCTTTTTTTTAAATAAATAAATTGTTAAAATTAAACTTATCAAAAAAATTCCAGAAAACAAATGCCCAAAACCTGAAATTCTAACATCTTCGGCTCCAAACGGCATGTCATAGTGAGAAGTAAAAGGAACTTTCCAATAAAGTTTCGGTGTTTTAGGGTTATTCATTCTAGCATCTGAAACAGACGAAAACATGCTTCTTGTGAACTTATAAATATAAGGTTTTTTGTAAAATTCTTTTGGATTTTGTTTTGTCATAAAATCAAGTTTATTTTGACCAATGGAAGGATAAAAGGGATTTTTGAATTTTATTAAATTTAAAATGTAAGGTTGAGCACATAAAATTAAACTTGAAAATATAACTAAAATAAAAGAAATTAACTTTTTTCTGTTGTATTTATGGATTAAAAAAAGAATATAGACAACAAATGTATTCAATAAGCCAGTATATTTAACGGCAACAGACAAAATAGAAGCCACAACCAAAATAAAATAATTAATTTTTAAATCTTGTTTTTTTTCTATTAAAAGAATTGAAAAAAATTGAAAACAAAAAAGACAATATAAAACAAAATCAACCATTTTAGTATTTATTTGGCAAATTAAAACAGAACAAAAAGCAACACATAAAGTTAAAATAATTGCTTTTATTTTATTTGTTTTTTTTGAAAAAAAATAAAAAGAATAAAATAAAAGCGAAAAAATAAAAAAGAAATTAATAATTTTACTTGATTCCATATTATTAAAAATCAAATAAAAATTAGCTCTCAACAATTCAACCGCATTAGGATAAGAAATAGCAAATAAATGATTATAGTACATATTATTTTCATTTAACCAAACTTCGGGATTTTTTATCCAAAAAGGGTTAAATCCGAGTTTAAACATATTTTCAATAGTAAAATGATAACATCTACCATCAAACGATGTATCTATAAACAAATTAGAACAAAGAAAAGAAATTAAAATCAAAAACAATATAACAATAATTTTTTTTAAAAAATCACCACTTTTTACAAGGTATAATAAAGCTGCAACAAATGAAAACATTACATAATATATATTTATTGAAAAATTTACAATAAAACCAATATTTGAAATACAAAATAAAACAAATAAAAAAATAAGAAAAAACAGCGATATATCTAAAGAATTTTTTTTCATTCAACTCTCCTTTAGCTATTTTATGCTAAAATTAATTTTATGAAAAATAAAAATTCAAACATAATAGTAATGGCTCAAATGAACCCAATATCAGGAGACATTGAATATAATAAAAATAAAGCTATTGAAACAATTAAAAAAGCAAACGAAATAAATGCTGATTTAATTATTTTTCCTGAACTTTTTTTAATTGGTTATCCGATAGGAGACATTTTAACAAGATATTCTTTTATAAAAGACCAATTAAAAAAAGCACTTGATGAAATTAAAAATATAACAACAAATACTGCGGTTCTAATAGGTTTTGCTGAAGAAAACAAAGAAAAATTTGGTAAACCTTTTTATAATTCAGTAGCTTTTATTCAAAACAAAGAAATAAAAAAAATTATAAGAAAAACTCTACTTGCAAATTATGCCGAACATAATGATTACAGGTATTTTGAACCAGCAAAAATAAATAAAGAAAATAGAATAATTAATTTAAATGGAATAAAATATGGTATTGCTATATGTGAAGATAGCTGGAATGATTTTGATTTCTTTGAAAAAAATTTATACGCAACTGACCCCATAAAAGAAATTGCACCTTTTGTTGATGTTATTATTTGTCCTTCTTCATCTTGTACTAGAGTTAAAAAAGAACAACTAAAACACAATATGATGAGTAATATTTCAAAAAAATACAAAATAAAATATATTTATGTAAACCAGGTCGGAGCAAATGATGAACTTGTTTATGACGGATATTCAAGAATGTACAATGACAAGGGTGAATTATGCGCAATGGCAAAAGGATTTGAAGAAGATTTTTACATGCTTAATTTAAATTCAAAAAATATAATTAACAACCTACCAAAAGGACTTGAACTTACTTTAAATTCTCAAAAAGAATTTTCCCTCGATTACTTACCAGACTTAGAAAGAACGTATAAAGCTATAGTTCTTGCAATTAAAGAATATTTCAAAAAAAATAATTTTAAAAGAGCTGTACTGGGACTTTCAGGCGGACTTGATAGCAGTATTTGCGCTGTTGTTTTAGCTGATGCTTTGGGAAAAGAAAATATTTTTGGAATTTTTATGCCCTCCAAACTAACTTCATCCGACAGTGAAAATGACGCAAAAAAATTAGCTCAAAATCTTGGAATTAATTTTATGGAAATTCCAATAAAAGATATGCATGAAGCTATTTCAAATAAATTTAACGAAATATTTAAAAAAGCACAAAATTCATCTTTTAACCGATATACTAAATCGTTTACACAAGATAACATTCAAGCAAGAAGCAGAGCCATGATTTTATGGGGAGTGGCAAATGAATTTGAATCCACAGTGCCCATTGCAACCTCAGACAAATCGGAACTATACATGGGTTATGCAACAATAAACGGTGACATGTCAGGAGGATATGCCCCTATTTCAGATATTGTAAAAACAAAACTTTTTGCACTTGCCCGTTGGATGAATGAAAACAGATTACAAAAAAATGCCATTCCCGAAACCATTATCAACAAACCTCCGCAAGCAGAATTGGCAATAGATCCTAAAACAGGAAAAACTCTCCTTGCAGAAGATGCTTTAATGCCATACGAATTTTTAGACGAGGTCATTTGGAGAATAGAAAATTTAAATCAATCAATCAATAATATGATGAAATCCAAATTTTTATATGAGAAAAAGAATATATTAGATGAAAAAACCAAATTTCAATGGCTAAATAAATTCTTTAAAAAATTGAATACGGCACTTTATAAATGGTATATAACCCCACCAGGGCCCGTTATTGACAGTCGTTCAATTAATAAAATCGAATTTAAACAACCAATAATATCAAATATAAATTACTCAAAATAAGGAGAAAAATATGAAAAAAAATTTATTAACACTTGTTTTATGCTCATTTGCATTTGGTCTTGGTTTTGGATTAAATAACATTGCTTTTAGTGATGTTCAAGCATCAAAAGTTGCTTATGTAAATGTTGGTAAATTATTGAGTGCTTCTAAAGTACTAAAATCAGCAGAAGAAACACGAGCAAAACAAACCCAAGATATGTTGAAATGGTATGATACAGCAAGCGCAGACATTAAAAAACAATCAACCGCAGCAGGCAAGGAAACACTTATTAAAAAATATGAAGCACAATTAACTCAAAAGAAGAAAAACATAAAAGATAATTACGCTAAAAAAGTAACTCAAGTTGACGAGCAACTTAATGAAGTAATAACACAAAAAGCTAAAGCCATGGGTTATGATTTAGTATTCAGGAAAGATTCACTACTTTTTGGCGGCACAGATATTACATCTTCAATTCTGCCTTTAGTAAAATAATTTTGTAAAGTAAATTTTTCTAAAATTTTAATTTAAAAATAAAAATCACTCTATATGGGAGTGGTTTTTATCTTTTAAAAAATAAATCATATATCAATAAAATAAACGGTACTCATGCTAAATAATTTGTAGTAGAATAATAGAAATAGAGAAAAACCGAAGCAATATTTTGCCATAGGAATTAAACAAATACGGGAAGCTTTTAATGCAATTAGGAGGAAGTTTTAATGCAGAAGATTTCAAACGATATTAATGTTGCAAATACGCAAGCATCAAACCAACCTGTTACTGATGCAATCAAGCATGGCGAAAATCCTGTAAATATAATTAATTTTACAAGAAGAAATCTTAATAATATTTGCATAATTAAAAAAGACGGCACAAAAGAAAAATATAATGTCGAAAAAGTTGTTGATGCCATAAAAAAATCAGCAACAAGAATGCTTGTAACTTTTAGTGAAAAAGAAATTAAAGATATCTGCGCTTATGTAAATAAAAGCGTTATAGACATGGACTCAGACAATGTTGAAATAGCTCAAATGCACAACATTGTAGAATCTGCTCTACAAGCATTAAGTCCAAAAGTAGCAGAAAGCTATAGAAATTACAGAAATTATAAAACAGATTTTGTACATATGCTTGATAAAGTTTATCAAGAATCACAAAGAATCATGTATATAGGTGATAAAGAAAATGCAAATGCAGATTCTACGCTAGTTTCCACTAAACGTTCATTGATTTTTAATGAATTAAATAAAGAACTATACAAAAAATTCTTTTTAACCGTAGAAGACAAACAAGCTATAAAAGAAGGATATATATATATCCATGATATGTCAGCAAGACGAGATACTATGAATTGTTGTTTGTTTGATGTGGCGTCAGTTCTAAAAGACGGTTTTGAAATGGGTAACATTTGGTATAATGAACCTAAAAGCTTGGATGTAGCTTTTGATGTTATAGGTGATATTGTTATGGCTGCTGCAAGTCAACAATATGGCGGTTTTACCGTTCCTGAAGTTGATAAAATTTTAGCACCATATGCTCAAAAAACTTACGAAAGACAATATGATAGATATATTTGTATGGGGCTTTCATTTGAAAAAGCTCGCGAAGAGGCTATGAAAGATGTTCAATCAGATTTTGAGCAAGGTTTTCAAGGTTGGGAATATAAATTTAACACAGTAGCTTCATCTAGAGGAGACTACCCTTTTATTACTGTAACTACAGGTCTTGGTCAAGGTGAATTTGAAGTAATGGCAACGCTTGCTTGCCTTAAAACCCGTCAAGGCGGACAAGGCAAAAAAGAATGCAAAAAACCGGTGTTGTTTCCTAAAATTGTATTTTTATATGATGAAGAACTCCATGGCGAGGGAAAACCGCTTGAAAAACTTTTTCACGCAGGAGTTGAATGCTCCAAAAAAACAATGTATCCGGATTGGTTGAGCCTTTCAGGAGAAGGATATGTTGCTTCAATGTATAAAAAATATGGCAGAGTTGTATCACCAATGGGTTGCAGAGCATTTTTATCACCTTGGTATGAAAGAGGAGGAATGGAACCTGCCGATGAAAATGATAAACCTATTTTTGTTGGAAGATTTAACATAGGTGCTATTTCTCTACACTTACCAATGATATATGCTAAAGCAAAACAGGAAAGTAAAGATTTTTATGAAGTTCTTGATTATTATATGAATTTAATTAGAAAAATTCACATTAGAACTTATGAATATTTAGGTGAAATGAGAGCTTCAGTTAATCCTCTGGCATATTGCGAAGGCGGGTTTTATGGCGGACATTTAAAATTCAATGAAAAAATCAAACCACTTTTGAAATCTGCCACAGCTTCATTCGGAATTACAGCTCTAAATGAATTACAAGAACTCCATAACGGAAAATCTCTTGTGGAAGATGGAGCTTTCGCTATAGAAGTTATGGAATATATTAATAAAAAAGTAGCAGAATTTAAAAAAGAAGACGGCTGGTTATATGCCCTATATGGTACTCCAGCCGAAAACCTCTGTGGACTTCAAGTAAAACAATTTAGAAAAAAATATGGCATAGTTGAAAGTGTTTCGGATAAACCATACGTCTCAAATTCTTTTCATTGCCATGTTTCCGAACAAATTAGTCCTATTGAAAAACAAGATCTTGAAGGAAGGTTCTGGGACTTAATGAATGGCGGAAAAATACAATATGTTAAATATCCTGTCTCATATAATACAAAAGCAGTAGAAACCTTATTAAAACGTGCTATGAAAAAAGGATTTTACGAAGGTGTAAATTTATCTCTTTCATATTGTGATGATTGTGGTCATCAAGAATTAAATATGGATGTTTGTCCTGTTTGCGGTTCAAAAAATCTCACAAAAATTGACAGAATGAATGGCTACCTTGCATATTCAAGAGTTAAAGGCGACTCAAGATTAGCCGATCATAAAATGGAAGAAATAAAAGACAGAGTAAGTATGTAATTTTTATAAAAACCGTCTTGCTAACAGGGCGGTTTTTTGCATGAAAAAGAGGTAAAAATGAACTATCATAATATTACAAAGGACGATATGCTGAATGGAGACGGTTTAAGAGTAGTTCTATGGACATCTGGATGCACACATTGTTGCAATGGATGTCAAAATCCTCAAACATGGGATGCTTCAAGTGGTATAGAATTCGATGAGGCAGCAGAAAACGAGTTGTTTGAAGCACTTGCTCAAGAACACATATCAGGAATTACCTTTTCAGGAGGAGATCCTCTACACCCGTTTAATAGAGAAACTGTTTTAAGATTGGCAAAAAAAGTTAAAGACGAATATCCAAATAAAACTGTTTGGTTATATACTGGCTTTTTATGGGAAGAAGTTAAAAAAACTATTGATTTAACCAATATTGATGTTCTTGTTGACGGAGAATTTATAAAAGAATTAAATGATAACAATTTAAAATGGGTAGGAAGCTCCAATCAGAAAATAATTGATGTTCAAAAAAGCTTAAAAGAAAATAAAATTGTACTTCATTGCAAGCAATAATCTTTATCATTATTAAATTTAAGCCAAGGCAATACACAGACTGCCTTGGCAATTGTTAATAAAACAACATAATTACCACAAACTTAGCTATACAATAACACTAATAATACGCAATCAAGATATAAAATCAATTAATCGTGTTGGAACATTGCACGTTGCGCAACAACACCAAAAGGATAAGCATTCTTATCGGTAACAACTATAGGGAATACATCCAAAATCTTAGACCTACCTGTTGCAGCAGGAACTTTATAAGAACCAGCTGTTTTTCTTGGATTTGGTCTTCTCTGCCCGTTAACATCGACAATAATCAAACAAGGCTTATCATAAACAGTACCAAGGTCATCTTGAACATTACCACCCGGAGTAGCGCATTTTCCATTATTTGCCGAGAAAGTACCACCTGTAATAGCAGGAGTAGTAGGAAATTCATACCTCATACCATCAGCAGTAAAAAAAGCATAATTCGACGTGTTACCCCAAGCATAAGCTTTTGAAGTTGAAATTACGTTCATACGATTTCTAAACATCTCAAAAAAACTATCCTCAACATCTGGATTAGTCATATCAGTTGCTTCAATTGGACCATAACCTTCTAGAGCTATATTTAACTCAATTACCTGATTTAAAGCAGAAAGAGCTTTTTTAAGGGCAGATTTATATTCATGTTGTTCTGTATTTACTAAAATAGCAGGTATGGTCAAGGCTGCAATTACACCAATGATTACCAAAGTAACCAATGCTTCCGCTAAAGTAAAGCCGCCAAATTTTCTAATCGATTTGCTACTATTCATTCTTTTATTTTTTCTATAAACCACGAGTTAACAATTTCTATTCTATACTACATAAAAAATATATTCATGTCCATATTGTAACAAAAAATCATACAATGAGTGGAAAAATTAACTTAACTTAATTAAAAATTCCTCTAATACACTAATTTTCATAGATTTAAAATCAGGTTTTTTACCTGTCCAAATTTCAACAGCTCTTACTGCTTGATGAATTAACATATCCAGTCCACAAATATATCTTTTATTATATTTTATTGCTTTTGAAATTAAAGCAGTTCTTAAAGGATTGTATACTATATCATAAACAAGAGCATTTTCCTTTAAACTTTCAATATTTTTATCATCTACAGGTGAATTATCTTCATCAAAATTTTTCATACCTAATGGTGTAGTGTTCACAAGTATATCAACATCTTCAAGACCATCCATAAGAGAAGTTTGAATAGCTTTAAATTCAATTTTATCAAACCGACTTCTAAGAGTAGACAACGTCTCAGATGAATTGATTATATTTCTTGTATAAATATCGATTTTAGAAATACCTTTATAAAATAATCCCGCACAAACAGCTCTTGCAGCTCCGCCTGTTCCGATTATTGCCGCTTTTTTACCTGATAAATCAACATCCTTTGGAATTGCTTCCATAAAACCATATACATCTGTATTGTAACCTGACAACGATAAATCATCTTCAATTTTAACAACATTAACCGATCCTGTTAAATTAACAAATTCATCATATTTTGAAAGAAAAAGTGTCACAGGAACTTTATGAGGAATGGTAACATTAAAACCAAAATACTTTCCTGAACGCAAGTGCTTGATTTGAGTAATTAAATCTTCAGGAAGAGTAGGCAAAACCTCATAACTATATTCTAAGCCTAATTCATTAAAAGCAGCCTTATACAAGACAGGACTTAACGTATGCCCTATAGGATAGCCTATAATTGCTAATTTATAATTATTTTCCATCATTCATCTTCCATTGGTCTTGAGTATTTACAATTTTTATTTGAACAAGCTATTTTATTGCCTCGTTTTAAATATTTTTTAACTAAAAGGCTTCCACAATCAGGACATTTTTCGCCTGTCGGTTCAGCCCAAAGCGCAAAAGAGCAATCAGGATATTTTGAGCATCCCCAAAAAAATGTACCATAACGAGATTTTCTCTTAACAAGTTCACCATCCCTACCGGCCTTTTCGCATTCCGGGCATTTTACCCCTGATGATTCAACTATTGAAAATCTTTTTTTACATTTTTCATTTAAACACTGATAATATTTTCCATAAGGACCTGTTCTTATAACCATATTTGAACCGCATTTTTCGCATTTTTTATCTGTAGGTTCATCTGCAGGAATATCAAGTTTTTCACCATTTTCCATCGGAAGCGCGGTTTTACATTCAGGATAACCGGAACATGCCAAAAATTGTTTTCCATAACGAGAAAGTTTAACAACCATCTTTCTTCCGCAATTAGGACAAATTTTATCAGTTTCAACATCAACTCTTTTCATATTTTTTTGCGCCAAATCAAGAGTCTTTGAAAAAGGTTGCCAAAATGAATTTAAAAACTCAACACTATTTTCTTTATCATCTGCTATATCATCAAGACTTGCCTCCATTTGAGCAGTAAACTTATAATCCATAATCTTTTCAAAATGTTCAATAAGTTGTTTACACACAGCTCTACCCAGTGGAGTTGGTTTTAGTGATTTTGTCTCTGTTTTTTCAACATAATTTCTCTGTTGAATTTTAGTTATTATAGGTGCATAAGTGGAAGGTCGCCCGATACCATATTCTTCGAGCTGTTTTACAAGACTAGCTTCGGAAAATCTTGCAGGAGGTTGAGTAAAATGTTGTTCAGGATTTAATTTCTTAAAATTCAATTCATCTCCGACTTTTAAATCAGGAAACTTTTGACTGACAACATCTTCAGTATCGGAATATATCTTTGTAAAACCATCAAAAACAATCTTAGATGAACCCATTTTAAAAATATAATCATTTGCTTTAATATCAACTGTTAAATTTTTAACTTTTGCATTTGTCATTTGTGAGGCCATAAACCTATCCCAAATTAACTTATATAATTTATATTGCTCACTTGTTAAATATTGTTTTATACTATCCGGCGTTTTATCTATATAAGAAGGACGTATAGCCTCATGAGCATCTTGTGTGTTTTGTTTCTTTTTAACATAAACATTTGGCTTTTCGGGATAATATTCACTTCCATAATTTTCCAGTATATATTCTTTAGCAAAATCTCTGGCATCATCAGAAATTCTTGTTGAATCAGTTCTCATATAAGTAATAAGACCAACTGAACCATCTTTTAAATCAATTCCCTCATATAATTTTTGAGCAATTTGCATAGTCTTAGACACACCATAACCTAATTTTGAGCTAGCCTCTCTTTGCAAAGTTGAAGTTATAAAAGGCGGTTGTGGTTTTCTTTGAGTATCCCTTGGGGTAATTTTTGAAACAACATATTTTGCTTTTTCAAGATTTTTTATAACCTTTTTAACATCATTTTCATTATGAAGCTCAATTTTTTCATCCTTACCATCTTTAATTATTCTCGCTAATTCTGCAGTAAAATCAACACTAGATTTATTTAATAAAGCCTCTATGCTCCAATATTCAACAGGTATAAATGCTTCAATTTCATCTTCTCTTTCACAAATCATTTTAAGTGCTACAGACTGAACTCTACCTGCCGAGAGTTTATAATTTTTCATCTTTTCCCATAAAATAGGACTTATTTTAAAACCAACAAGTTTATCCAAAATTTGTCTTGTTTTTTGAGCTTCAACCTTTAACATATCTATTTGATGATAATTTGCAACAGCTTCTTTTATGGCATTTGGAGTAATCTCATTAAATACTATTCTAAATATTTTATCTTCAGGAAATTTAAGACATTCTTTAACATGCCAAGCAATGGCTTCACCTTCTCTATCTGGGTCAGATGCCAAATATACTCTATCTACGGTTTTTGCTATTTTATTTAATTCTGTTATAACTTTTTTCTTTTCAGGTATGATTTCAAAAGTCGGTTTGAAATTATTTTCAATATCAAATCCAAGTCCTTTAGATGCTAAATCTCTAACATGTCCCATTGATGCTTGAATTATGTAATTATTGCCTAATATTTTTCCTATAGTTTTAGATTTAGCCGGAGACTCCACTATAACAAGAGTTTTTTCATTTTTGTTATTTTTATCTTTAACTACCATATATAACCTATTCGCATTTATAATATCTATTATTCGATTGTTTAATTAAACCTTTTAATTCAAGCTCTGTCAAGGCAATCATAATTTTAGAAACATCTTCATTTAAAACATTAACCAACTCATCAAACGTTTTTGCATCCAAAGACAAAGCTTCTACCACCTTTTGTTGAATTTCATTTAAAACAATATTCTTATTATTATCTTCAATTATAATATCCCAACCCATTTGATTTAACAAATCATTTGAATCTGCTATAATTCCAGCCCCATTTTTTATTAAAAAATATATTCCAGATGTATTAGGATTTAAAATATTTCCGGGAATACACATAAGTTCTCTATTATAATCCAATGTAAGATTAGCGCTAATCATGGCTCCGCTTTTTAATTTAGCTTCTGCAACAAGTGTTCCTTTTGACATACCAACAACAATTCTATTCCTTTGTGGAAAATTTTGTGCCAAAGGACGGGTTCTTAAAGGATATTCGCTAAAAATAACTCCTCCGTTATTTATAATATCTCTATATAATTTTTTATTTTGTGCAGGATAAATTATATCCAACCCCGAACCTACAACAGCTATTGTTTTTAAATTATTGTCCAGTGCGCTTTGATGCGCCTGAGAATCTATACCATAAGCTAAACCTGATACTATAACTATATTTGAATTTTTTAATTTAGATAAAATACTTTTTAAAGAAAGTTTAGCACTTTCAGATGCCAACCTTGATCCTACAACTGCGATATTATAATCATAGTTAAAATTATCTATATTACCTTTATAATATAAAGAAAGCGGAAAATCAGGAATTTCTCTTAATAAAGAAGGATAGTTCTTATCTTCAAAAGTTAAAATTTTAACTTCCCTATCTAAAAAAGCATTTTTAAAACATTCATCTATATCTAAGTTATCTCTTTTTTCCAAAAAATCCCTTGGAATTGAAATATTGAATTTTTCTGCAATTTTTTTTAAATCACTTTTTTGAACACAAAAAGCTTTTTTAATATCGTAATCAAAATATTCAAATAACTTTGATTTAAACAAAGGACGAACAAAAAGATAACCAAATGCGTTATAATATTTTAATTTTTCAATATTTTTATAATTTGTTAAACTCGACTGCTCATTTTTTTTATCCATAAATCCAGTTTAACACAACTAAAAATAAAAAACTTTTAAGCAATTTTTTTCTTTAATTCTTTGTATTCTTCTTTTACGGCATTTAGATTAAAAGTGAGGCTTTTTTTATTTTCAAGCGCAAGCTCCAAACAATCAAATCTTGAAACATCATCTTTTGTAATTTCAAAAACCTTAGACATAAGATAATACATATCAGCATTTTGAGTCTTTTCAGTTTCATCAGTTAAAATTTTTAACGCTTCATCTATCTTTTCTTCTTTTATTAAAATTTGAACTAAAAGCTTATAGCTTTCCATATCTTTTGGATTTTTTTCAATAGCTTTTTTTAACATTACAATAGAATCATCAACTCTACCTAATTCCCAATATATTTGAGCTATATTAAAATATGCCCAAGAATAGTCAGCAGAAAGCTCTAAAACTTTTCTATACTCAACAAGTGCAAAATCAAATTCATTAATTTTTTTATACTCTAAAGCAAGATAAAAATGGGCAAAATAATCACTATAATTATATTCTATAGCTTTTCTAAAACATTTTATGGCTGTTTTTGAATCATTTTTTTTTGAATAAAGAACGCCTATTGAAAAAAAAGCGTTAGCATCTTCGGGCTTATAAAAAATAACTTTTTTAAAATTTTTCATGGCATTATCTATGTCGCCCATTTTCTCATAAACCAGTGCTAAGTTATATAAAAAATCAGGTTCCTGCGGTTTTATTTCAACAGCCTTTTTATAAGCAGCAAGAGCATATTCATAATTTTTTAATTTTTCCCAACAAATACCTGTGTTAAAATATAAATCGGCATCATCCGGAAAAATCGAAAGCAAATATTTTATATGAGAAAGAGCGGCTTTTTCATACCCTAAATCTAAGCAAAGCATAACAAGCTCACGTCTTGCCTGAAAATTTTTAGGATTAAGTTTAAGTGTAGTTTGCAAATTCTCAAATTTTTCTATGTCATTCATTTTCGTTTTCAAGGGCTTTATCTAAATCTAAATCAATTATTTTTCCTTCAAATTCCTGAACATTTTGTTGTTGTTCTTCTTTTTTTAATTCTTCTTCGTCGTCATCTTGAATTATTTTTTCTATAACAATTTGTGCCATATCAAGTGCCACTTTCTTTTTTGTCTCCAAAGGACATTTCTCAAGCATTTGTATAGCAGTTCTTACTGTTGAATCTATATCATACCAACGGGAATGTCCTCTTTGAATACGCCCATCCTCAACAGCAGACATTATATCTTCAACATTTTCATATTTATTATCTTGAATATTATGTTCAATAATTACTTTAATTAAATTAAGGGCAACGGCAATTTGCCTTGTGTCCGAAGAATTTGCCAATGTCCTCATGGACATTGATAAAATCGGATCTTTATCATACCACCTTGAAAAATATTGGTTTTCCATATTTGCTCCTTAATTTCTTTAATTATGTTTAAAAACTACACCACACCCAGATTCAGGATAACTCCAATCAATAACATTTTTAGGACAAGCTATTCTGCATGCACCGCATTCAAGACAATTTTCATATTGAACAATAATCTCACCAGTAATTTCATCTTTTGTATATACTCCAGCAGGACAAACAAAAGTACAAGGTTTTTCTTTACACTTTGCACATTTTTCTTGATCAACAATCAAATGAGATGAATTTGCACAATTATATTTTAACAATTCTAATTTTTCTTGAATAGATTTTTTATTATCTTTATTTTCACTCATAATCACTTCCCAAAAAAGATATCTAACCCGCATTTAAAAAACGCAAATATATCCTTAAAAAGTTCTGTTATATTTCTATCTTTAAAAAAACTTTTAACATAAGCTCTCACTTGTTCACCTTTAGGAATACAATTTGCACTGGTCACTATTTCAAAAAGTTCTCTTATCTTCTTAGGATAATATACCGACAAAGAATTTGAACGAGAATATAATTTATTAATTACATTTCTATAAGAATATAAATCCTTCAATATAAAAGATTTTTCAAGCTTTTTTCTGTATACCAAAAGACTGTGTTCGGAAAAATCATTATTATCAAGCGCAATTAGGGCACTTTCTCCTGCTAACTTTCCTGAAATAAGAGCAAAATTTGTACCTTCTAAATGAACACTATTAACAAATCCCGCTGCATCACCAGCAATGATAACCCCTGATGAAACCAATTTTGGCATTTTATTATATCCGCCCTCCGGAATTAAATGTGCACTATACTCAATAGTCTCACCATCTTTAATTAAAGGAGCTATGTCAGGATGTTTTTTTACTTCATCTAAAATTTCGTTTAAATTAAGTTTGTTTTTTGTTAAATCTGCTAAATTTGCACCAACGCCAAGCATGACAGTATCTTTGAATGTATGAAGAAAACTCATCATAAAAAGATTTTTAACATTTTTCATTTTTCCAAAGCCTGTTCCAAAATATTGCTTATTGACGCCATTTGTGCAGTCATCTTTAAGATTAAATCTTTCTTCTATAACTTTTTTATCAAGTTTTATTGCTTCTTTTACAGACAATATAATATCTTTTGGCTCGTAATTATTTCTAAGATTAATTTGACGACTTAAAAGTGAATTAACTCCATCTGCTAAAATAGTAACTGAAGCAAAATATTCCTCAAGTTCTGTTTTGATGCCAATAACTATGCCATCTTTTAAAAGAAGATTTGTAACCAAAGTATTTGGAACATAATATACTCCAGCTTCTTTAGCCCTTTCTATCATCCATTTTTCCAAGTTAAATCTTTTTATAGCATAAGATGCAGCTGAATCATCATTTTTATAGGTCATTTCAAAAGAACCTGTATCAGTTAAAAAAGCCCAAGTATGAGAATTAATTATTCTTTCATAAGGTATTGAATTGAAATCTTCTTTAAAAACTTCTTTAAGTGCAGTCGTATACACAGCTCCGCCATACATGTTTTTTGAACCCGCATACTGAGCCCTTTCAACCAACAAAACTTTTTTTCCGCCTCTAGCAACTGCAAGTGCCGCAGAAATCCCCGCAGGTCCTGCTCCAACAACTATAACATCGGCTTTTTTAACATTACTCATAATTTAATTTTACAGTTTATTTAATTAAAAGACAATAGAAGAAAATCCTAATCAAAAAATTTTACAAATCTAATTATATTTGCTCTTTCAAGATAAAAAAATTATAATTTTTTTATGAAAAAATTAAGCTTAATAGTTCCTATTTATAATGAAGAAGCAACACTTTCAAACACTGTAAATAAAATTTTAGAACTTGAAAAGGAAGATTATTTCAAAAAAAATTTAATTGAAATTGAAGTTATTTTAGTTGACGATTGTTCTAATGATAAAAGTGCAGAAATTGCTAAAAACATTTGTGATAATGATAAAATAAAAATTTTTTTTCATAAGAAAAATAAAGGAAAAGGAGCAGCCCTCAAAACAGGTTTTATTGAAGCTACAGGCGATTTTATTGGAATACAAGATGCTGACAATGAATATAATCCAAAAGATTATATTAAACTTTTACAACCATTACTTGAAAACAAAGCAGATGTCTGTTTCGGTTCAAGATATTTAAAACAAAATACAAGAAGAGTTTTATACTTTTGGCATACATATATGAACAAATTTTTAACTTTACTCACTAACATGTATACAAATCTTGATATAACAGACATGGAAACTTGCTATAAATTATTTAAAAAAGAAGTTATAAAAGAAATAGCCCCCAAATTAAAAGAAAACAGATTTGGTTTTGAACCAGAGGTTACAATTCAGGTCGCAAAAGGAAATTGGAGAGTGTATGAAAGTGCAATTTCATACATACCAAGAACTTATGAAGAAGGTAAAAAAATAAAAGCAAAAGATGGTTTAAGAGCAATGTATTGCATATTTCATTATGGTGCAAATACTGCGCCAGCTCCAATGCAATTTATTTTATATTTATTCATAGGTGCTATAAGCGCAATAGCAAACATTATTTCTTTTATGATATTTACAAAATTTTTTAACAATTTAATTATAAATATCGCTTTAGCATTCTTTATATCTGCTTTTATTAACTATATACTATGTATCTTAATACTTTTCAGGCATAAAGCACGATGGAACTCTATAATGGAAATCATTGCATACATAATTACACTTTTAATTATGGGCACAGTTGATTATTTTACAACCTTAAGTTTATTATTTATAGGTTGCGGAAATTTTTGGTCCAAAACAATCTCAAGCGCAGTTGGAGTTTTAGGTAATTTTTTACTTAGAAAATTTTTTGTTTTTCCTGAAAAAACAAAAAATAATTAATAATTATTAACCTTTTGGTTTATTTTTTTATGCCTTGTGGAATATACCCAATGTCGCATTTTAATGGAAAGAGACATCAATGGATATCAGTTTAAATTCTAAAAAAGTTGCATCTGAAAAAATAGAAAAAGAAACAACAGAGACTGCAGGCACAATGGCCAAAAACTCACCTTCGCCATTATTTTCTTCTCAAACAGAAACAGCAGGGACAATTGCTTGCAACAATACATCAACAAGCAACAATAGCAGTTCGTTTAATGCTTTAGGATAATTTAACTATTAAATATTAAACAATCGGGCATTAATTTTAATCTGTGTCTTCTTCATAATATGCTTATCATATTATAAAGGAGAAAATTATATGAATTTAATGAACGTATTTAAATGGACCACTTACACACTTGTACTCGTTGGAGCTTTAAACTGGGGTTTAATTGGTGCATTTGACTTTGATTTAGTTGGTTTCTTATTTGGAGAAATGTCAGTTGCATCCAGAATTGTATATTCAATTGTAGGTTTGAGCGCAATCGGATATTTTATGTTTTCTGTTAAAGAAAATATTGAATGTTCACACTACAACTGCTAATTTAATTAAAGATAAAATAAAAAATCCGATAAGAATATTCTTATCGGATTTTTTATTAAGATTAATTATTATTCAATAATTTTATCTACAACGCCTGCTCCAACGGTTCTTCCGCCTTCACGAATAGCGAATCTCATACCTTGTTCAATAGCAACAGGATTAATCAATTCAACTTCCATTACAACGTTATCACCGGGCATAACCATTTCGCCATCAAATTTAATTGAACCTGTAACATCAGTTGTTCTTATATAAAACTGAGGTCTGTATCCAGGGAAGAAAGGAGTATGACGTCCGCCTTCTTCTTTTTTCAATACATAAACGTTAGCAGTAAACTTTTTATGAGGTGTAATTGAACCCGGTTTTGCTAAAACTTGACCACGTTGAATTTCAGTTTTATCAATACCACGAAGCAAAGCACCAATGTTATCACCTGCTTGACCTTGATCAAGAGATTTTCTAAACATTTCAACACCTGTAACAGTTGTTTTCTTTGTTTCGCCAAGACCAACAAGTTCAACTTCGTCACCAACTTTAACTATACCACGTTCAACTCTACCTGTTGCAACAGTACCGCGACCTGTGATAGAGAATACGTCTTCAACAGGCATTAAGAATGGTTTATCTAAATCACGAACAGGTTCCGGGAAATATGAATCAATAGCATCCATTAATTCCCAAATCTTGTCAACCCATTGATCTTCACCACGTTTTATGGATGGATTTGCCTGTACCGCTTCAAGAGCTTTTAAAGCAGAACCTTTCACAAAAGGAATATTATCCCCGTCAAATTCATAAGAAGACAATAATTCTCTAACTTCCATTTCAACAAGATCCAACAACTCAGGGTCATCAACCATATCGCATTTATTTAAAAATACAACAAGGTTAGGAACGCCAACTTGACGAGCAAGTAAGATATGTTCACGAGTTTGAGGCATTGCACCATCTGTTGCTGCAACTACAAGAATTGCACCATCCATTTGAGCAGCACCTGTAATCATATTTTTAACGTAATCTGCGTGACCAGGGCAGTCAACGTGAGCATAGTGACGAGTAGCTGTTTCATACTCTACGTGCGCAGTTGAAATTGTAATACCACGTGCTTTTTCTTCAGGAGCAGCATCGATTTCATCGAATTTTTTTGCTTCTGCTTGACCTGCTGCAGCCATACAGCCTGTAATAGCAGCAGTTAATGTTGTTTTACCATGGTCAACGTGTCCAATAGTACCAACGTTAACATGCGGCTTGGTTCTTTCGTATTTTTCTCTAGCCATAAGATAAGTTCTCCTTCTTTCTTATTTTTTATATTGTTTTTTAATGATTATTTTTATCTAAAAATGGGCAGGGGTGGATTCGAACCACCGTAGTCGATTGACGGCAGATTTACAGTCTGCTCCCTTTAGCCACTCGGGCACCTACCCGTAAATTATTTTATATTGTCCAAATATTCAATTTTCAATCTACAATTTGATAATTTGCCCTTGATGAGATTTGAACTCACGGCCTCTCCCTTACCAAGGGAGTGCGCTACCCCTGCGCCACAAGGGCAGATTTTACACTTTCCCAATTACAGTCGGGAGTACACATTATCAAAAATAGCCGATGATGGGACTCGAACCCGCAACCTACGGTTTACAAAACCGTTGCTCTACCATTGAGCTACATCGGCACTTTCATAAGTACTATATTATTGTGGATATAAAAAACTGTCAAGTATTAATTTAACAAGAATAAAAAGAATTATTTTAAAATTAAATTGCAAAAAATATATATTTTGTTGTAAGATAAAATAAAATTATGTTGGATTATGAAATTTTTATTGGTATAATTAGTTTAATACATATAAGAAAGTCTACAAATGCAAGTGGCAAATGCTGTAAATAATTGTATAAGAATACTTTTTAACCCCAGAGTGGAAGATTTTAAGCTGTTTGATTTTTTAATGGTAAAATCAGATGATAATAGATATATTGCGCAAATTATTGAAATATATGACAATAAATTCGATGCGTCTCAAAACATTGCAAAATTAAAACTTTTTTATAAAATCGCACAAAACAACGAAGTTATGCCATACGATAATTTTACACCCAACAGGGAATGTGAAATAGTGAAGTTAAAACAAGAAGAAATAGAAAATTTTATAAATCAAGACAAAAAAACTTTTATTTTTGCTACAAATTCCAAAACATCTTGTTCTCTTGATGTTCAGTATGATTTTTTTAATAATAATGCGATTATTCTGGCAGATAAAATAGAAAATTCTAATTCAATATCACTAAACCTTGCAAAAAATTTATCAATTGAAAAAAATGTTGTAATTATTGACTCGACCGGAATTTTAGAATTTGAAAACGCAAAAAAAATTAAAGCATCTAAAAACTTTAGAATGCCACTAAACTATACAACAATAGATTTTATTTTTAACAAATGTCTATCCGATGCAAGTCTTGAATTTCAAGCAATTGGAGGAGAAATAATCAATGAAATTAAAAAATTCGCAAAAAAACAAGAAAATGGTTTTATTCCATTTAACGCCTTCACTAGAGTCCTTCTGGAACAATATAAAGCAACTCCTTATCCTGAATTAAAAGCACTTTTAACAAGATTAAAAAGATTTCAAATGGATGAGATTTTTGCTCGTACAAAAAAAGATAATGAAACACTTTTTAAAACAATCGAAAAAAACCCCATAACCATACTTGATTTATCAGGAATTGAAATATCATGGCAAAAAGCTTATTTAGAGTACATTGTGGAAGATATAAACCTAGAAATTTACCTAATTACTCGAATAAATGATGAAAATTGTGACGTAGATTTAATCAATAAAATATATAATCAAAAAAGAAATATTAAATTTATACCAAACGTTTCTTATAACTACAAAAAATTACCTTCAATTATGCAATATTGTAAAAACTATGTTCTTTTGCCGAGTTTATATCAAAGAACTGATTTTCTAGATGCAAATTTTGCTTTATCAAACCTAATTTCGGAAGGTTGCATAATTTTTGGTGAAAATACCGATAATTTCTTATACCTTGCAAGAGACTACGAGCTTGAAATTCAAGAAAAAAGAAAAAATTACAGAAAAATTGCGCTTTCTCTTGTTGAAGATGATGAAGCAGAACAAGAAAAAGAAGTTTCAAAAACAGATTCCGAAAAATTAATGGAAGAACTTAATAAATTAGAAAACAAAGAAGATGAAATAATACATACGGAAGATTTTTTTGAAGATAAAAATTTGGATGAAAATGAAGTACAAGAAGAAAAAGAAACTTTTGAAGAAATAGAAAACCCAAAATTAATAAATCAACCTAAAACAAATAATGACGACTTTACTACAATCTCAGAAGGTTATGACTACAGCGAAAAAGAAACAGTTGAAGAATCAAAAGATGATTTTGTTGAGTTAAATGAATCGCCTAACGAAAAGAAAAAAGATAATGTTGAAATTGAAACAAAAGAAAAACTTATAACGCCCGAAGCAAAAGAAGATAAAAAATCCTTTTTAGAAACTCTTGAAATAGAAGAAAACAAAATAAATGCAACAAATTTGGAAGAAATTAAAAAGGAAGAAACAGTTGAAATTGAAACAATAAACCAAGAACCAACATTAACGAAAAATCTAGAAAATGAAGATACCAAAGAACAAACACAAAAAATAAATGAAGATAAAATAAATGAAATATTTAATGCCAATGAAGAAAATACGATTGATTTTAATGAAAATCAAGACTCGGTTGAACTTTCAGATGAGGAGTTAGATTTTTTTCAAATAGCGAAAGAAAGTTCTGTAAATTATAAAAAAGAAAATGTTAATATTGATAACATTGAATATAAAACTCAAAATATTGATGATGATGAGGAACTTAGTTTAAATGAAATTGCAAATACCTCTCTAGACAATAGTTTTGAACAAATTATAGATTCTAAACCCATACAAAACAAAGAAATTATAGAGATAGATGAAAATACATCAATCAACACCGATATTATTGAAAAACACTCCGAAGATCAAAATTTACCGATTTTTAAAGAAGAAGTCAATGAAAACTCAGCACCAACTTTTAAAATAGGCGATATTATAACTCATAAAAAATATGGCAGAGGAACCGTTGTAAAAACCATAAAATACGAACAAAGACAACTGGTGCAAGTTGAATTTGAAGAATTTGGCAAAAAATTACTTGACCCTAAAGTTGCAGACATCAAATTAGAACAATAATTCTATGGGTGATGAGAATAAACAATTTGAAGCAAGTCAACAAAAACTAAGAAAAGCTAGAGAACAAGGACAGGTCGTAAAATCAAAAGATTTATCAACTGCTCTTGCTATTATTGTTATGTTTAGCGCAATTTATATGTTGTCCCCTCTAATCTGGGGGCAGCTAACAGCGTTATTTACAATCATATACGAGCAAATTCCAAATAAACATCTTGATGAAATAGGCTATGCTTATCTTTTTACAAAAACTGTTATTCCTACAGCCTTAATATTACTTCCAATTCTTATACTTGCTTCTATAATGGGTATTTTAGGTGATTTAATACAAATAGGTCCTTTGTTTACAACAAAACCTATGGAATTCAATGCAGAAAAATTTAATCCTACAAAATATTTTAAAAATCTTATGAGTCCAAAAACTCTTTTTGATTTATTTAAAAACATAGCAAAGGTAATAATCCTTGGAATAATCGGTTATATGGTATACAAAGAACATTTTGAAGATATTTTAATGTTAGCAGCCATCGATAACCACTTTGCTATAATGATACAATTCGGATCATTAATGCTTGATTTTGTGATTAAAGCAGGTATCGCTTTTTTAATTATTGCAGCAGCAGACTACGGAGTTACCAAATGGAAATTTCTTCAAGACCAAAAAATGTCTTTTAAAGAAGTTAAAGATGAATATAAAAATTCAGAAGGTGATCCAAACGTAAAAGCAGCCCTTCGTCAAAGACGACAACAACTCTTACAACAAAAAATGATGGATGCTGTTACTACTTGTGATTTTGTTGTAACTAATCCAACCCATATAGCCTGCGCCATTAAATATGATGCGGAAAAAATGGAATCTCCAATGCTTGTTGCAAAAGGAACAGAACTTTTTGCTCATAAAATTAAAGAAATCGCACGGGAACACAATATCCCCGTTATCGAAAATCCACCAGTTGCACGAGCACTATTTAGGCTTGTAGATATAAATAGACAAATCCCCCCTGATTTATACAAGGCTATAGCAGAAATATTAATTTTTGTATACAAACTCAAAAAAACAACAAACCAACAACAAGAAAAAATTGAAAAAACTGCAACACAAAAAGGCGACATAGAAACTCAAAAAGAAATTCAAAAGAAAAAAGAAGAATCACTAAAAAAATTTAAAAATAAACAAGAATAATTATTTCTTATTTATTCTTGCATTCCTCATTGCTTCTAAAATTATATTTCTTGCATCCATCGCTTCTTCTTTAGTCAAAGGAGGAATGTCTTTCAAAGGATATTCCTTACCCAAACTTTCATATTTTGGTATTGCCATATTATGATATGGTAACACATCTAATGCTTCAATATTGTGCAAAGTGGCTAAAAATTCTCCGAGTTTTGATAAATAAACTTTATTATAAGTGATCGAAGGAACAACAACATGTCTTATCCAAACCGGAATTTTCTTTTCAGATAAATATCTTGCAAAATCCAATATTTGCTCATTTGGATGACCAGTCAATTTATTATGTTGAATATTATCAATATGCTTAATATCCAACATCACAAGACTTGTATATTTTAAAAGTTCATCTATTTTCTTTGTATCTTTCCTGTTAAACGTTACTCCGGAAGTATCAAGAGCTGTATGTATATTTTTATTTCTTGCTTTTTTAAATAAATCAATCACAAAATCAATCTGAACCAAGGGCTCGCCCCCTGTAACAGTCAGACCGCCATTTTTTAAAAATTCTTTAACGCTATCATATTTTTCCAATATTTCATCAGCTGTCATTTTTTTATTGACATTAAAATCCCAACTGTCAGGATTATGACAATATAAACATCGCATAGGACAACCTTGCATAAAAACAACAAATCGGACACCAGGACCATCGACCGTCCCGCATGATTCTAATGAATGTATATTACCAAAAATTTGAACCATTTTATTTTCCTATCCCTATTATATTCCAAGCAAAAAAATTTGTAAACTTTTGTAAAAAATACTTTATTTATACTAAAGATTCATTAAATAAAACCCGTAAACACTATTGTAAACAAACAATGGAGGCAATGACAGTTATGGGTATGGCAGCCAGTCAGGCAAGATTTTTAGGTTTAACCGCAAGAAAAAGCAATGTTGAATACCAAGGTCAACAAATAAATCAACAAAGAACAGCTCTTTCAAATGAAAGTGCTAACTTATACAATCAAATGATGGATTTAACAGTTCCCACACCACCTTCAACATCAGACTTTTATTCTACAAGTTATGTTCTTGAAAATTCTTCAAGTTCTTATGCATCAGAAGATTATGTTATCTCGAATCTAACTAAAACATACAACAACGAAAACGAGTACATAGTAAGTCTATCAAGCAAACAAGAATATATGGATTCAAAAAATACATCATATAGTCTGGGTGCAGTTAACAAACAAACCGTAGAAAAAGATGACGGATCAACATATAATACTTATACATTGCCACTTGTCGACACAGGCAACAAAGCCACAACTTCAATTATTTATGACGAAAGTTCAACTGATGCCTATACAGGTTCAAACGGTTCGCTTTTAATTAATCAATATCAAGTATACAAAGCGGAAGCAAATAAAAATCTTCCAGGATATGATAAATGTTGCACAGAAAAAGATGTACAATACTATTTCTTCCAAGACTCACAAGGCAAAAATCATTTCCTAACAGAAGAACAATTGCTTGATATGACTTCTGATAACCCACAAATAGATAAATATAATATCCTATACCCTTACACTTATTCAAAAGAAGTAACTACTCAGGTAACTGCAACATTGGAACAATCAAGCACAGGAAGATATAGCTCAATTATTATAGCAGATGATGATTCTTATCCGAATGATCTTAAAGGAATGACTTTTTCACTTTCAACAGTTCAGGAAATGGATCAAGATGCCTATGATGATGCTTATAATGATTACGAATACGAAAAAACAATATACGAAAAAACAATATCAGATATCAATGCGCAAACTGAAATAATTCAACAAGAAGACCAACAACTCGAATTAAGATTACAACAACTTGACACAGAACAAAATGCAATAGCAACAGAAATGGAATCAGTTGAAAAAGTAATAAGTGATAACGTAGAAAAAACATTCAAAGTTTTTGCTTAAAGCTAAGTCATTGACCTCAATATATAAATTAAGGGGGGATAAACATCCCCCCTCTTTTATATCATTTTATAAACCTTAAATTCGCCAGGCCTTAGTTCTTTAAATGTAATTTGTTTAACAATATCATTTTCAAGAGGTTTTTCAACAAACATACATTTATTCAACTCATCCAATTCAAAATCAAAATATGAGACAAGCTTTTTACCCCTTTTCAATTTTACAGTATTATCACGAGTTATCGTACCTCTAACATTCTTTTTTTCAATGTGTCCATCTTCAAATTGAATATCCTTAATTTCATAAGGAGCAAAATAATTAGCCACAATTAAATACGTAGGTTGTTTTTCACCTTTTTTAGGTTTCTTTATTTCATCAGGCACAACTTCCCAACATACAAAACCATTATTTTCTTGATTATGCAGTACTGCCCTTCCGGAATTTAAAAGTTTGTCATTTTGAGCAAAATAATCTAGTGCATTAAATTTTTCAAAAAAATCCCAATCATAATTTCTAACCATGGAAACTTCTTTTGAAATAACTCTTTCTATTCCAACCTTTGTAAAACTTTCATCTCCATCTACCAATAAAACGGGACGTCTTGCAAATTTTCCACCCGGAATAAATTTCATCTTAAACCACTTAAACAAAGCGCCCTGAGCTCCTAACTGCCCTGGATACTGATTAATATCTCTAAATTCACCATCTTGGTTATTATATGTTTTCAATATTGCAAGAGAATTCGACTTTGCATTTTTTTGATTATAAGTTGACAAACGCAAATTATCATTGATTATTTGTTCGGGAGTCTTAGTACTTTGAGAAACTATATCGTCTCCCCAAAGAACATCAAACTTCATATCTTTATGATATTCTTTGAAATACCCATCCCATAACATATATTCTGCCAGTGTCGCAAAATATGGTATTTTCTTTTTCAATGCAGAATTAACTTTACCCAATACCTTTGCAGGTATTCTATAGCTTAAAGGTTGTCCTTTTTTATCTTGTGAAACCTCATCTACAATATGATCTATATGGTCAATTCTAAAACCGTCAAAATTGTATTTTTTTTGCAATTTTACAACATAATCCACATAAAAATCTATAACATCACCGTTATATTTATTTATTTCAAAATGATAAAAGAAATATGGCGTTTGGCAATCCAAATTCGCAAAATGACTGACATCTTCACCCTTATAATTATAATGTTTAAACAAAGGATACTGAGCGCCCTTGCTCATCTTGTCAAAAACCGGAACACCAGCAGAACACCAGGCACCTCCAGATACTGTCCAAAGTCCAGCCTTAATCAAAGCTAATACTATATCATTTTGATTTAATATATCATCTTCAGATTTAATACGCTTTTTAGCCACACATTCAATTAGCTCTTGAGCCTTTCTTGACAATTCATCCTGCTTTTGAGCAAAACTCATTTTATAAGAAACAAGAATTTTATATTCCTTAATATCTTCCTCAATTTCAGCTACAATTTTTTCTTCTTCAGATGAATATTTTTTATAATTACCTTTTAGATTTTCAATGTATTTCTTTTGAGCACTTACAACGTCATCATCTTTATAAACTCTTTTTTGCATAATTTGAGCACATAAAGCATTTAAATAACCGATGATACTATTTAAAAGTTCATTTACATCTATCCAACGAGCCACATAAGGATTAGCTAAAACAACCTTAGAAAATCTTGCTGTTTGCGGCAATACATCATAAATCACAGGATGATTGCATAATTGAGCTAATTGAATAAACAGTTTTACCTGACTTTCAGCATCAAGACCCAAAAATTTCATCAAATTATCATCTTGCAACTTATTTGAAACCTCAGAAGACTTAGGTAAATATGCACAATCAAATTCACGCTCACTAAAAGGTATTAAATATAAAGTAGTTGGTAAAATACCTAAACTTTCATTGCCAGAATTTAAAGTAACCAAACATTTTAACCAATCTATAAATTTTCCCGTATTTTCAGAAGAATTCCCATCTCCAAGCCCACTTAAAGAAAGAAGCTTAATATCATGACCTTCTTGCTTAAACCAATCCGAATTTTTAATATTTTTTCTTGCTAAAACCGAAGGATTATCAAATTCAATAAATTTATTAACCACAAATGTTTTAGCATAAATTAATTTTTCAACTAAACAATATATAGTCTCTGCAGGAGTCAATTCTTGCAAAACCTTAAATTGCGGGTAAGGAAGATAACCGAATTTTCTAATAGTTTTTGACAAATATTTCTTTCTGTCAGGATTTAACTCCTCAATTCTATAGATTTGAGCAATTTTAGCCAACAATATATCAAGCTCATCAGAAGCAAAATTAGCGCTACACTGTTTTTTACGGGAAAATAAACTTATCATATAATACCTCTATCCTTCTTCAAAAACATTCTATCAAAAAAAACCAAAAACACATATCGTTTGAAACAAATTTTAATAATTAATTATTCATACTATGAATAGGCGCCGGAACTCTACCTCCTCTTTTTACAAAATCTAAAGATGAATAAGGATTAACCTTCATAATAGGAGCATAGCCCAATAAACCGCCAAATTCTGCTTTATCTCCGACATTTTTGCCTATAACAGGAATAATTCTTACTGCGGTTGTTTTTTTGTTAATCATACCGATTGCCATTTCATCAGCTATCATACCCGCTATTGTTGAATTTGGAGTATCACCAGGTATCGCAATCATATCAAGACCAACAGAACAAACCGATGTCATTGCTTCCAATTTATCTATTGTAAGGGAACCTATCTCAGCCGCTTCAATCATGCCAGCGTCCTCTGAAACAGGAATAAAAGCCCCTGACAATCCGCCAACATAACTAGATGCCATAATACCACCCTTTTTAACCGCATCATTCAACATTGCAAGTGCCATAGTAGTTCCATGAGCTCCTGCTTGTTCTAATCCCATCGCCTTAAAAATTTCAGCAACACTATCTCCTTTTAAAGGCGTTGGTGCAAGGGATAAATCAATTACTCCAAACGGAATATTCATCTTTTTTGCAAGTTTTCTTCCAACAAATTCACCTGCAACTGTAATTTTAAAAGCCATTTTTTTAATCAAGTTACTAACTTGACCAAAATCCGCTTCGGGTGATAAATCATAAATAGCACTAGATACAACCCCCGGACCGGATACTCCTATATTTAAAGCACATTCAGCTTCATTTACACCACAGAAAGCCCCTGCCATAAAAGGATTATCTGTTACCGCATTACAAAAACAAACAAATTTAGCAGCACCAATACTATCCGAATCTTTTGTTAATATAGCAGTTTTTTTAATAACATCTGCGGTCTTTAAAACCCCGTCCATATTAACGCCGGATTTTGAAGTTCCAAGGTTAACGGAAGAACACAACTTCTTGGTTAACGCCAACGCCTCAGGAATTTGCTCAAAAAATCTCAAATCTCCATTTGTAAAACCTTTATCAACAAGAGCCGAAAAACCTCCGACAAAATCAACGCCAACTTCACTAGCCGCCTTATCAATCATTTTTGCAATATATACATAATCACAATTATCGCAAGATTCTCCAACCAATGATACAGGAGTTAGAGCAATTCTTTTGTTAACTATTGGAATAGAATATTCATTTTCGATTTCATTAGCCAAAGACACGAAATTTTTAGCATATTTTACTATTTTATCATATATCTTAACTGCAGTTTTTTTTGTATCTTGACTCATGCAGTCTCTAAGACTTAAAGAAAGAGTTGTAGTTCTTATATCAAGATGATGAATTTTTATCATTTCTATTGTTTCAAGTATTTGTTTTTGATTAAAGCTAGACATAAAAAACCTTATATAGTGTGCATTTTGTCAAATATATCTTTTTTCTGAATCCAAATTTCCATTCCAAGTTCTTCACCCAAATCTAAAAGATTATCTTTAAATTCCTTAAAAGAAACAGTCATTTTTTCAATACTGCAAAGCATAATCATAACAAAATTATCCTGCATTATAGTTTGCTTAATATCTTCAATATTTACCAGATTTTTTGCCAAACACTTTGATACAGCAGAAACAATACCAACTTTATCTTTTCCCGTAACGGTTATTATAATCTGATTTGAATTATTTTCTTCCATTATTTAACATCTTCCTTAATAACAATAAGATTATTCATTATTTTCATTGCAACAGTAGGAAATACAACATTTTTAAGTCCATCAGCGATTGACACCACGCTTCCTGCTTTCAAAACCACTTCTTCGCCTTTATACATAAAAGTATAATCAGTATCCCTATCAGAACGAATTGTAATTTTGTTTTCTTCTTTAGTCATTTTTAACCTCTCCTAACATAATATCAACACCGCTTGAAGTTCCAAGTCGACTTGCACCGGCATTGATTAAATCTATTGCTTGTCTATAATTTTTAATACCGCCACTTGCCTTAACACCAAGTCCCTCACAAGAAACGGCTTTATACATTAATTTAACATCTTCAACCTTTGCCCCAACTCCATTTTTAACAAATCCTGTTGAAGTTTTAACAAAATCTGCTCCAGCTTCAACTGCACATTTCGAAGCAATAACAATTTCTTCTTTTGTAAGTAAATCCGTTTCTAATATCACTTTTAAATTATGTTCAGCGCAAATTTCTTTTGTTTTTTTGATATCAAATACTACTTTTTTATAATTTTTATTTTTCAATTCCGAAATATTTAAAACAGTATCAATCTCATCAGCACCCATTTTTAAAACATTTTCAGTCTGAAAAAGAGTTGTTTCAATAGTATTTGATGCAAGCGGAAAATTAACAACGCTAACTACTTTAACTTCACTATCTTTTAAATTATCTCTTGCAAATTTTACGTAACAAGGATTAATGCAAATTCCAAAAAAACTATATTTAACAGCTTCATCAATCAGTTTTTTAACATCAAAAACCGTAGCATCAGATTTTAAAATCGTATGTTCAATATAATTATTTATCATTTCCATAGTAAAATAATTATATCAAAACTAAGTTTTTAGTGCCAGATTTTATATTAAAAGAAGATATAATATTCTCTAAAGTCATATCTAAAATTCTTTTTTGCGCATCCAATGTATTATATGCATTATGAGGAGTTATAATTACATTATCTAATTTCATCATTTTTTGAATAAAAAAGTATTTCTTTAAACAATGTTCTTTTAAATTATCGTTTTTTAAACATTTTTTATGACTTTCACAAAGTATCTCTTCACATTCTACAACATCTAACCCACAAGCTAAAAGCTTTTTATTAATTAATGCATTATACAACGCTTCAGTATCAACTATTTCACCTCTTGCCACATTAACCAAAATTGCAGTTTTCTTCATTTTTGAAATTGATTCTTTATTAAACATTTTTCTTGTGCCATCAGTTAATGGGCAAGAAATAACTACAAAATCCGATTTATACAACAATTCATCAAAAGTAACAAAATTATAATCACCGCTTTTTTTCATATCATGAACCAAAACATTCATTTTAAAACCCTTAGCAATGTTTATTATTTCCCTGCCTATTGAACCTGCGCCAACCACACCAATAGTTTTTTCAAAAAGTTCAATTCCCGTTATTTCGTCTCTTTCAACCTTTCCTTCATATAAATCATTTTTTGATTGAAAAATTTTTTTAGACAATAATAAAATCAATGCAAATGCATATTCTGCAACTGTTGAATTACCATAATTTGGCGTATTAAAAACATAAATATTGTTTTCTTTGCAATAATTTAAATCAACATTCGAAAAACCGACACACCTTAAAAATATATATTTTAATTTTTTAAATTTTGATAATATTTCATTACTTAAATCTGAAGTAACAAAAACACTTAGAGCTTCAGCATCTAAATGTTTTTCATCTACATAAGTTGATGAATTTAAAGTTTTTTTAAAAAAAACAGGCTCAATTTTATTTGGAATTTTTTCCAAAAGATAATCCAATTCAAAATTTCCCATATCATAAAATAAAATCTTCATAAAAACAGTATATTTTTATGTAGCACTTTTTAAATCAGTCACAGGAATAATTAAAAAGAGTAATTTAATCTTTTTGAACTAAAAATTTTTCCATTTTTTTGTGATCAAATTCATTTTCCCAACGAGCAACGACCGTTGTTGCAACACAATTTCCAATTAAATTAACAGTTGTTCTTCCCATATCGAGAATTTGATCAATTCCAAGCAATATAGCAACCCCCACAACCGGCAAACCAAAACTTGTTAAAGTGCCTGTTAAAATAACTAAAGAAACTCTAGGAACTCCAGCTATACCTTTCGAGGTAAGCATAAGAGTAAACATAATCATTAATTGTTGTTCAATCGATAAATTAATTCCTGCAATTTGAGCACAAAATAAAGTTGCAAGAGTAAGGTATAAAGTTGAACCATCCAAATTAAAAGTGTACCCCATAGGCATAACAAAACTGACTATGCTTTTCGGAACTCCAAATTTTTCCATTTGACTCATTGCCTTAGGTAAAGCCGCCTCAGATGATGCAGTTGTAAAAGCCAAAAGCGCAGGATCTTTTATAGTCTTTAAAATTCCCAAAAACGGAACATTTATAATTCTACAAGCAACAACCAGAACAATTACAATAAAAGCAATTAAAGAAAAATAAGTTATACCTATTAATTTTGCATAACTTGCTAAAATACCAATACCATTTTGACCAATAGTAGCAGAAATCGCACCAAAAACACCAATCGGCGCAAATTTCATAACATATTCGGTAAATTTAAACATAACATCACACGTACTTTGCAAGAAATCCAAAACTGGACGGGCTTTTGGCCCTACAGCACAAACAGCTAAAGCAAAAAATATAGCAAACACAACAATTTGTAATAAATCTCCTTTTGCCATAGATTCAACAACGCTTTCTGGAACAGCATCCACCAACATATAAATTAAAGAATGGCCTTGTGGAACAGTTTTCATCTTTTCCACAACTGCCATTGAAACGGAACTTACATCAATATTAAAACCAACTCCTGGTTTTAATATATTTGCCATAACGAGCCCTAATATGAGAGCTATTGTTGTTGCAATTTCAAAATAGATTATTGTCTTTAAACCGATCTTACCAAGGTTTTTAACATCCCCATGACCTGCTATTCCAACAGTTAAAGTAGCAAAAATCAAAGGAGCAATAATCATTTTAACCATTCTTAAAAACATGTCACCCAATGGTTGAAACTTAACGGCAAATGAAGGTAATAGCCAGCCAGTCAAGATACCTGCAACAAGAGCAATAAATATATGTAATGTTAATCTTGTTGAACTTTTCAAATATAATACTCCAACCAAAGACAAGAAATATTATATTATAAAAGAACTAAATATTTACAAAAATACGAGCTTTTTTATATATTCTTAATATATAAAAAGCCGATAGTTTATCTATCGGCTTTTTCTCATATATCAAAATTTAAGCACCTAGTTGAGAATGGAATGTTCTTGAAATAACATCATCTTGTTGTTCTTTTGTTAATTTGATGAAATTAACTGCATATCCTGAAACTCTAACTGTTAATTGAGGATATTTTTCAGGATGAGCTTGAGCATCTAATAATGTTTCACGATTGAAAACATTAACATTTAGATGATGTCCGCCTTTTTCAACATAACCATCAAGTAAACTAATTAAATTTTCTTCTTGTTGAGTTGTATTCATTTTATTTTCCTTTTTATTATTTACTACACTTGGCAAGTTGCGCAACCGCAATCTAGTTCAATATTTAAATCTCCCATAAATACTTCGTCTTTTCCTAATGCATTAGGAATAATTGAGAATGTATTTGAGATACCGTCTTGAGCATCGTTGAATGGAAGTTTTGCAACTGAAGCTAAAGATGCAACAGCACCATTGCTATCGCGTCCATGCATTGGGTTAGCACCGGGAGCTAGAGGAACACCGGCTTTTCTACCGTCCGGAGTGTTGCCTGTCTTTTTACCGTAAACAACGTTAGATGTAATTGTTAAAATTGACATTGTAGGAATAGAATTTCTATATGTATAGTGTTTTCTAATCATTCCCATGAATTTTTTAACAATATCTACTGCAAATTGGTCAACTCTATCGTCGTTGTTACCATATTTTGGATAATCACCTTCAACTTCGTAATCAACAACTAAACCGTTTTCATCACGAATTGTCTTAACTTTAGCATATTTAATAGCTGAAAGTGAATCTGCAACAACTGATAAACCAGCGATACCTGTTGCAAAATAACGTTTTACATCTCTATCATGAAGAGCCATTTGAGATCTTTCATAGCAATATTTATCATGCATATAGTGAATTACATTCAATGTATTAACATAAAGACCTGCAAGCCATTCCATCATATCTTCATATCTTTCCATTACTTCATCAATGTTTAGATATTCAGATGTAATCGGACGATATTTTGGACCAACTTGTTCTTTTAATCTTTCGTCTACACCGCCATTAATTGCATATAATAAGCATTTTGCAAGGTTAGCGCGAGCTCCGAAGAATTGCATTTCTTTACCAACAACCATTGATGATACACAACATGCAATAGCGTAATCATCGCCATGAGTCACTCTCATCATATCATCATTTTCATATTGAATTGATGAAGTTTTAATTGAAATATGAGCTGCATATTGTTTAAAGTTGTGTGGTAATCTTTTTGACCAAAGAACTGTTAAGTTTGGTTCAGGTGCTGTACCTAGGTTTTCTAATGTATGAAGGTATCTAAATGAGTTTTTAGTAACCATGTGACGACCATCAACACCAACACCGCCGATTGATTCAGTAACCCAAGTAGGATCGCCTGAGAATAATGAATTATATTCAGGAGTTCTTGCGAATTTAACAAGTCTTAATTTCATAATGAAATGGTCAATCATTTCTTGAGCTTGTTGTTCGGTTATAACACCATTTTGTAAGTCATGTTCGATATAAATATCAAGGAAAGTTGATGTTCTGCCGATTGACATAGCAGCACCATTTTGTTCTTTTACTGCTGATAAATAACCGAAATATAACCATTGGATAGCTTCTTTAGCGCTTTGAGCTGGTTTTGAAATATCGTAACCATAAATAGCACCCAATTCTTTCATTTCTTGAAGAGCTCTGATTTGCTCCATTAATTCTTCTTTTAATTGAATTTTTTCAGGAGTCATTTCGCCATCCAATGAAGCGTGTTGCTCTTTTTTATCTTCAATTAATCTATCGATACCATAAAGTGCTACACGTCTATAGTCACCAATGATACGACCACGACCGTAAGCATCAGGAAGTCCTGTTAAAATTGCTGCGTGACGTGCTTTTCTCATTTCAGGAGTATAAGCATCAAAAACACCTTGGTTGTGTGTTTTTCTGTATTTTGTGAAGATTTCAGTAACTTCAGGATCAACTTCGTAACCATAAGATTTGCAAGAAGTTTCAGCCATTCTGATACCGCCAAAAGGTTGAAGTGAACGTTTTAAGGGAGCATCTGTTTGAAGACCTACGATTGTTTCAAGGTCTTTATCGATATATCCAGCGCCATGAGAAACAATTGTGGATACAACTTTTGTATCCATATCTAAAACACCGCCTTTATCTCTTTCTTGTTTAAATAAATCACAACATTTTTCCCATAGTTTTGTTGTTGCTTCTGTTGGACCAGCTAAAAAACTGGAATCACCATCGTATGGAGTATAATTTCTTTGAATAAAATCACGAACATTAATTTCCGTTTGCCATTTACCAAGTTTAAAATTCATTATTTTCTCCTTTTTTAACTTTCACTTTACTAAAAATTATATCACAAAAATTTTATGTAAAGTTTTATAAAAAATCTTTATCTAATCTTTATAAAATAACATCTTTTTATTGTAATAATTAAGTTAAGATAATGACTCTTTAATACAATATGAAAAAAATTATAATCTTAACGTTAACAATCTGCCTTATTCAAACAGCACATGCTCAAATTACAAAAATTTCAGCACAAGAAGCTGTTGAAGTTGCGCTTAATAATAATCTTGAACTCCAAGCAAAGAAAAAAGATATTGAAATTAAATATCAGGAAATAAAAATCGCTAATGAACTAAAAAATCCACAATTTCAATCAAATTTTCTTATGGGTAAAGTAACAAGAGGTAACTCCAGTCAATTCGGAGGTTTTTTACCCATTGAACTATTTAAAAGAAAACCCAGAAAAGATGTTGTCATTTCAGAATTAAACAAAACCCAAGAAGAAATCTCCTCTTTTGAACATGAATTAAAAATACAAGTAATGAAAGCTTATTTCGACATTCTTTATGCTAAATCAATATTAAAAGTATATGAAGATAGAGAAAAGCTCTTTAACCAAATGCAAGACATTTCAAAATCAAAAACAAAAAATATAAATTATGAAGCAGAGCTCCTGCAATCGAAAATAAAACATAAAAGACAACTTGTTTTTATAAATAGTGCAAAATCAAATCTGCTGGCAGTGCAATTTAATTTTAACGACATTTTAAATTTAAAAGACGACTCAAAAATGTATGATACAGTTGAAAATAACCTTTTTGACGAAAATTTAAATATTTTAAATATAACTGTCCCTGACTACAAAACAATAGAAGAAATGGCACTAAAATACAGTCACTCCTTAAAAATTGCAAACAACAACATCGACATAGCAAAGAAAGATTTAATAGTACAAAAACACAAAATAATTCCGGATATAGCTTTAGCTGGAGGAACAGCCTATCAAACAGCTCACCAAACAAAAGGAGAAGCGCTTCCTGGAGCTTTTGTTGGAGCATACATAGATATACCAATCCTAAACCAATATAAACCAGACATAAATAAGGCAAAAAAAACAATAGAAAAAACAAAAATTAACAAGGATTCTTATGAATGCCATCTAAAAATAGCTCTAAAAAAAGATTACAATGAATTTAAATACGCACAAGAAAATCTAAAACACTATAGAATAATTCTAAAAGACACACAAGATATAGTAAATCTATACAAAAACAAATACAGAAAAAACGAAGCAAGCCTTTTGAATGTTATTCAAATTGAAAATGAATACAACAACGTTATAAGTGATTATTTAAGCGCTATGAACCTTTTTTTCAAATCATACCTTGATCTAATGGAAAATGTTGGACATGATATTTTGTTGGATGACGATGCCCTGTAAATCTTTATTTAATCTTTATAAATTTAAAAATAAAATCGTGCTAATATAAAATAATCAGGGAAGAAAACGAGGAGAAAAATATGAAAATTCCTATTATTAATTCAAAAAGACAATATGAAACAATAGCACAAAAAGCAGAAGCAGCAGTACTTGATGTTATGAGAAGCGGCTCATACATTTTAGGGGTAAATAACAAAGAATTTGAAAAAGAAATTTGCAAATTTCTAGATGTTAAACATGCAGTAACCCTAAACTCCGGAACTGACGCACTTCATCTTGCACTTCGTGCCCTTGATATAGGCGAAGGCGATGAAGTTATATCAACAGCGTTTACTTTTGTTGCCACTTCTGAATCAATCGGAATAGTTGGAGCTAAACCTGTTTTTGTTGATATTGATCCTGATACATTTAATATTGACGCCGCTAAAATTGAAGCTGCAATTACACCAAAAACAAAAGCAATAATCCCTGTTCATTTATACGGTCAACCTTGCGATATGGATACAATAATTGACATTGCAAAACGCCACAATCTTTTTGTTATAGAAGATGCTTGCCAAGCAATAGGAGCGGAATATAAAGGTAAAAAAGTCGGCACCATTGGTGATATAGGGTGTTTTAGCTTTTATCCAACCAAAAATCTCGGCACGATGGGAGATGGCGGACTTTTAACAACAAATTCTCAATATATTAAAGATAGAGTAGTAGCACTAAGAAACCATGGCGGTGCCATTCGTTACCATCATGATGAAATTGGTGTCAATTCAAGACTTGATGAAATTCAAGCGGCAATTTTAAGAGTTAAATTACCCTATATTGATTCTTGGAACAAAGCAAGAAGAGAACATGCGGCATATTATAATGAATTATTTTCAAAATGCGATTTAATTGAAACACCAAAAGAACTGGATAATACATATTGCGTGTATCATCAATACACAGTTAAAATACCAAACCGTGACGAAGTCCATCAAATGCTCTCAGACAAAGGTATTGGAGCTATGATATATTATCCTATTCCTTTACATTTACAAAAAGTTCATGCAAAATATAATTTTAAAGAAGGAATGCTTCCAATAACAGAAAAAAATACAAAACTGGTTCTTTCACTTCCGATGTTTGCGGAAATTACAAAAGAAGAACAAAAAGAAGTAGCAAGAACGTTAATTGAATGTGTAAAAGAAGCAAATTCAACAGTTGCAGTATAAAGTAAAATAAGCAAACAATAAAAATGCTCCACGATGTCGTGGAGCATTTTTAAATTATAAATTCTATAACTACTTAATAGCATCCAATGCGTTATTCTTAATGACTTCAACACTATCTTCATTAAAGAAAGTATTGTTATCAAGTTGGATTCTTCTACCATCTTCAGTAACTACAAATACGGTAGGAAATCCATGGACATTATATTCTTGAACATACTTCTGATTATCTTGATTTTCACAATTTACAAATGCTATTGCAAAATTTTGTTTAATTTTTTTATCTTTTGTTACTTTATCAAAAGTTCTTATAAATTTTTGGCAAAATCCGCACCAATCAGTGTAAAAGAATACTATCATAGGCTTTTTCGTTGCCATTGCCTTGTCAAGACTTCTTCCTTTGTCAAATTGCTTCGAAATTACAACCTTGCCACCCTCAGCAGGTGTACCCATACCCTTAAAAGACAATATTGACAAAGTTAAAGAGGAAACAGAAAGTAAAAGAGAAACTATAACCAAAATAGCAAGCATAGTAAATTTACATTTTTTTTCTACTTTTTCTTCAATTTGATTTTCTTGTGACATACTAAACTCCTTAAATTAAATATAACTTACCTATATCATAAAATTTTACTTTTTAAAAGACTTTTTTTATAAATTTTTTCCACAACATTTCTTATACTTTAAACCTGACCCACAAGGACATAAATCATTTCTTCCTACATCTATAATATTTTCATCTGTTTTCTTTTCTTCTATTCCAAGCATGGTTGAAAACAATTCAGAATTAAAAAGAACTATAACAGGAGAAAACACGCCCGAATCAATATAAGCCGCTTTAGTATTAAATAAAAGTTCTTCAAGATTATCAAATTTTGTACCAAGAGCATCATTAACAACATCAAAAAACTTCTCATATTTCTCACATACATATTTTATAACACTCGGAGGAATTTTATCACTTGTCAAGAATTCTCTAACACATTCATTTTTTCCCTCAATATCATCTTCAAAACACTTAAAAAATGTTTTCAAAAAAGGAATTATATACAAACCCCTTTTTTTGTCTAGCCATAGCGCCACATCATATATTTCTTTATGTGAAGCAAATCCACCTATTGCATTTTGCATAAAAGTATCATCATCACAATTAAACTCATCCACCTTAAAATACTTGCATTGCTCTATATCTTCGATTAATTGACTATAATCTACTTTTTTATCTGATAAACGATAAGAATTAAAAAATTCAATCAAACTATCAACTTTTTTATTTGTTGTTATTATAAATTGAGACGAGAAATACTCATCAAATTTTTTTCCAAAATCTTCAACACTCCTTTCAAGTTGCTTTTTCTTTTCATCATTTTTAAAATACGCAGTTTTTGGATTTTGAAGCATATATTTTATCGCAACCGTAGCTGCTTTATAAACATCAAACTCCGAAATTACATCATAAATCTCAAGAATATATTGAACATTATTTAACTCAATTATTCTGGCTTGGATATAATCAAATTTTCCAATTTGTTTTAAATGACTCATTTTTACCATCGGAATTATCGTTAAATCAACATTCGAAGTTAAACAATTAACTTCAAACGCATTAGACAAAACTTTTTTAACCTTAAAAACAGAACAAAAAGAATTTAAAAGAGCATCAATTACTTCATCATAAGTCTTATTATTTCTTCTGTAATATTCTAAAACTCTCAGTCCATTTTGCATTTTCATATCTAAAACATACTGAATAATTACATTATTAAATTCTTTTTCAGATTCTATTTCTATTTTATTAATCTCAAGATACTGTTGAAAATCATCTGCCAAAAACTTATCATTTGCAACAAAATCTAAAATATTTTCCATTGTTTTACTTATAATATTTAACGCATCAACAACTCCAGCCATCATTTTCCCCTTTTTAAATATATTAAATATTCAATATTTTTACTTTTTGCCCCTTGAATAGGACTTTCTATCAACCCCAAAGTTAAAAAACCCAAGGTTTCGCAATATTTTTTTATATCATCAATAATTTTTTTTCGAACATTTTCATCCTTTACCACTCCACCTTTATCAACCTCATTTTTGCCTGCTTCAAATTGAGGCTTAATCAAAAGCACACACTCACAATTTTTAAAAATTAATTTTTCACAATTTTTTAAAACTTTTTTTATTGAAATAAATGACAAATCCATACTCATAAAAGTAGGCAAATTTTCTTCTGAAAATTCATCTAACCCATAAACATCTTTGAAAGAACAATTTTTAACATTAATTTTTTCAATAGATTTAACTCTTTTATCATTTTTCAATTTCCAAGCAAGCTGATTATAGCCACAATCAAGAGCATATACAAACTTCGCACCGTTTTGAAGCATACAATCAACAAAGCCACCCGTAGAAGCGCCCATATCAATACAAATTCTACCTTTTAAATTTATATTAAATTCCTTTATTGCATGAGCCAATTTTAGTCCGCCTCTTGAAACAAAAGGAATTTGATTTATTTCAATAATAGCAGGCTTTTTGGAATCAAATAAAATACTTTCGTCAAACATTGTGCCCGACTTAGTTATAACTTCACCATTTATTTTTACATTGTATGCCAAAATATTAGCACTTGCAGCACTCTTTGTTTCAAAAAAACCATGTTCAAAAAGTATTAAATCAAGTCTTTTTTTTACCATCTTACTATTCTTGAGAAAGATACCTTTCTTCCTGTAAGGCAACTCCTACAATATTACTTGACAATAAAGAAGCTTTCTTAATAGGTCCTATTGGTTCAAATTCAACCATCTTCACTTCTGTTGAATTAATTAATGTTTTTAAATCATCATAAACCTTCTGAGCATTATCAAAATACAAAACCATAGGATTACTTACATCGCGGCAAAAAACCAAAACAGCCGTTCTTACTTTTATTGTTCCTTGAATTTGTTGTTGAGACATTTATTCATCCTCCAAATTGAAAAACTCTATAGCATTTTTTGTTGTTTGAACTACAACACTATCATAAGGTATATTTTTAATTTTAGCAATTTCTTTTGCAACAAAACCAATGTATTTAGGAGAATTTTCCTCACCTCTAAAAGGATGCGGAGCCAAATAAGGAGAATCAGTTTCAAGCATTAAATCACATAAATCAATTTCAGCTGCTACTTCTTTAATTATTTTAGCATTTTTAAAAGTAACGACCCCTCCAAGCGCAATTTTATAACCCAACCTAACACACTCTTTCATAAATTCAGGCGAACCAGAAAAACAATGCAAAAGAACTTTTTTTACATTCTCAGATTTTAATATTTCAAGAGTATCGAAATGAGCATCTCTATCATGAACCACTATTGGCAAATTAAGCATTTTTGCTATTTCAATTTGATTTATAAAACAATGCTTCTGAATATCCTTATTTTCTTTTGTATAATGATAATCTAAACCAATCTCACCAATTCCTACAACTTTTTTATCTTTTGCAAAATTGATAATTTTTTTTGCTGTTTCATCACTAAATTTTTCACAATCTTCAGGATGAATGCCCAGCAATGCATAAACTTTTTCATATTTGTGACAAAGTTCAAGAATATAATCAAAATCAGTCTCAGATGCAGAAGGAATGATTATTTCACCAACTCCAGCGTTTCTTGCTTCAATTATCCCTTCATCAGGGTTTTTTAACATATTTATATGTGCATGAGTATCAATAAGCATAATATAAGTTTAACAAAAAAACTTTTTTTCAAAAAGTAAATAATTTATTTACAACTTATAAAAAAATCAATTAATAATTGACAATTTAATTTATATGTAAAGTGACAATTTATTTTATATATAAAAATCGGGCTCAGATGAACCCGATTTATTTTAAGCTAAAATATCAAGCTTTAAACCGTCACGAGTAAGTGAACGAACTTCATTGCAGTTGATATTTAACTTTTCCCCTTTGCTTGAATAATTCATTGAATTTTTATAAGCTCCTTGGGGATTTAAGGCAATGGGATTTGAAACCATTGTCTTACCTGCGATTGCTTTAAGCGGTTGAATCATATAACCTCCCTTGCTTAAAAAGCACACATCTACTATAGTTAGTATAGCACAACTATATTAAAACAAATACATCATTTTTTTTGCTCAAAATATTAAATTTTATATTATAATTCTTTTATGAAAGAAAAAGTTATTGCAGTTGTTGGACGTCCTAATGTCGGAAAATCAACACTAGTAAACAGAATAGCAGGCAAAAGACTCTCAATTGTTGACGATAAACCAAATATAACAAGGGACAGGATTTATATTGATGCCGAATGGCAAAATAAAAATTTTGTACTAATAGACACTGGCGGCATAGTTGAGGGTAATAATGATGAATTTGTCCAAAATATCAACACTCAGGTAAATCTTGCAATAAATGAAGCAGATGCCATACTTTTTGTTGTTGATGCTAAATCAGGTTTAAATCCTTATGATTATGACATTGCAAATAAATTAAGGCAAACAAAAAAAGAAATCATATTGGTTGTAAATAAAGTTGATTCTGCTGCACAAAACGACCTTGCTAGTGAGTTTTGGGCGTTAGGCTTTAATAACATGTATCCTCTAAGTGCTCTGCATGGTGATTGTGGCGTAGGAGATTTGTTAGATGAAATTACAAAAGGCATTAAAGTTGAAAAAGAAATTGAAGAAGAAAATAAACCCCTGAAAATAGCCATAATAGGTAAACCAAATGCAGGCAAAAGCTCAATTTTAAATAATCTTTTAAGAAAAGAAAGAGCTATTGTAAGCAATATTTCAGGAACAACAAGAGACAGTATAGATGAAGAAATTGTCTATGACGATAAAATTTTTCGTATTATTGACACAGCAGGGATAAGAAAAAAATCCAAAGTAGATTATGGCGTCGAAATGTTTGCAGTTGACAGAGCAATAAAAGCAATAAAAGAATGCGATGTAGCACTTTTGGTAATTGATTCATTCGAAGGCTTATCAGACCAAGATAAAAAAATTGCCTCAATTTGCGAAGAAGCAGGATGTGGATTAATTTTAGCATTTAATAAATGGGACTTAATAAAAAATGTTCAAACCCACAAATTTGAAGAAGAAATTGAAAAAGAAGCACCATTTCTAAACTATGCACGAAAAATTTTTATTTCTGCAAAAACAGGGCAGAGACTTGAACAAATATTTAAAATAGCTATTGAAGTTCAAAATGAACGTGAGAAAAGAATTTCAACCGGTCTTTTAAATAAAGTTATAAACGAAGCCTTTAGCTTAAACCCGCCAACATCAATCAAAGGTAAACTTTTAAAAATTTATTATTCAACTCAAGCAAAAATTAACCCGCCAACTTTCATAATATTCATAAACAATAAAGATTTAATTCAAGACCACTATAAAAGATATATAAATAAAAAATTAAGAGAAAACTTTGGCTTTAAAGGAGTCCCCATAGTTATCTCATATAGACAAAAAGGAGACAAACAGTGAATTTAACAACATATATATTAATTTTTTCAATAATATCATATTTTATAGGTTCAATTCCAACCGGATACCTTATAGTAAAAGCTAAAACCGGAGATGATATAAGAAAAATAGGTTCAGGCTCGACAGGCGCAACTAATGTCAAGAGAGTTCTGGGTAAAAAATGGTTTTTTATTGTCATGATACTTGATGCAATCAAAGGAGCACTACCTGTCATATTAGGTAAAATTGTAGCAAATTATACAAACGATACAATAGGAATTATTGCTGTTTTTTGTGCTATTTTTGTTATAATAGGTCATTCTAAACCAATTTTTCTGCAATTTAAAGGCGGAAAATCGGTTGCTTCAGGCGTTGGAACTATTTTAGCCCTCAACCCTGCTGTCGGTCTTTTAATAGCACTAATTTGGGGAGTTATAACCTATATTTCAAAATATGTTTCAGTAGGTTCAATTATTGCTTTAATTTTGTCTCCTATTTTGATGTATTTATTTAAAAATCCACCCTGCTATATCATATACTGCGCTATTGCAGCAATTTACATAGTTTATTTACACAGAGAAAATATAAAACGCCTTATAAAAAAACAAGAAAACAAAGTAAGATAAATAAAAAGAGCTTTTAGCTCTTTTTATTTTGCATTTAAAAATGTTTGAACGTTTGTTGTTAAACTTTCCTCTTTAATTTTCCATTTATCACCTTGTTTTGTAAATATAAAATAACAGGGTAAACCCTCTTTATCACTTCTTGGAAGTCTTGTTGCAGTTAATTTATAGTCATTATCTACTTTTGTTACTTTTCTATTTTCATATCTATTTGTGTACCTAACTGTTTTTGCAAGAGCAGCACGACTTTTTAATTCATTTAAATATCTATCAAACGGTATAACAATAACTTTTTGGCCACCTTGCTTTTTATTAACTACACGTAAAATTTTTGCATTTTCTACATAATAAGAAGGAAGCGTTGTTGAATATGTATTTGCAGCTTTAACATACCTATCAAAAACTGCAAGAACATCCTCCTTTTCACCCGCAAAAACAGATGTTGAAAATATAAACACAACCATGAATATAAAAAATATTTTCTTCATTATTCCTCCACAAAACTAACGGATTATAAATCATTATACACTATTTTTTAAATTATTTATATAGCGCAATGCAAATCACAAAAAAACTAAAATAACACTATAAATATTTTTTCAAATACTCACCCGTATAACTTTTTTTACATTTTACAATTTGTTCCGGAGTTCCCTTAAAAACAACCTCTCCGCCACCATCTCCGCCTTCAGGACCAAGATCAATAATCCAATCTGCACATTTAATTATATCCATATTATGTTCAATAATTAAAACCGTATTTCCGCTATCTGCCAACTGATGCAACATTTTCATCAATTTATCAATATCATAAAAATGAAGTCCGACCGAGGGTTCATCAAGAACATATAAAGTTCTTCCTGTGGCTCTTTTATTCAATTCAAGAGCCAATTTAACCCTTTGAGCTTCGCCACCCGACAAAGTCGTTGCACTTTGTCCAAGCTTAATATAATCCAAACCAACGTCATACAATGTTTGCAAACGGTTTGCAATTTTTGGAACATTTTTAAAAAATTCCAAAGCTTCAGCAACGCTCATTTCAAGAACATCGGCTATATTTTTACCTTTATATTTTACTTCTAAGGTTTCCTGATTATAACGCTTGCCCTTACAAACATCACATGTAACATAAACATCAGACAAAAAATTCATTTCAATCTTCAAAAGTCCATCACCTGAACATTTTTCACATCTTCCACCTTTAACATTGAAAGAGAATCTACCCTGCTTATAGCCTCGCATTTTAGCTTCAGGAGTTTGAGCAAAAAGTTCTCTGATATAAGTAAAAACCTCAGTATAAGTTGCCGGATTAGATCTTGGCGTTCTTCCAATTGGTGATTGGTCAACTATAACCAATTTATCTATATTCTGAAAACCTTTAATTAAATCCACACCTTGAGGCTTTGGTTTATTTTTTAACAATTCATGGCGAGCATACTCGGAGATAATATCTCCAACAAGAGTTGATTTGCCCGAACCTGAAACACCTGTTATTGCAACAATTTTACCCAAGGGAATATTTACATCAATATTTTTTAAATTGTTTAAATGGGCATTTTTAATTTCCAGAAATTCACCATTACCTTCTCTCCTTTTTTTTGGAACAAGAATTTTTCTTTCTCCTGAAAGATATTTACCCGTCAATGATTTAGTACAATTTTTAATATCATCTATTGAACCTGTTGCAACAATTTTTCCCCCTTTAACGCCCGCATAAGGTCCAATATCAACTATATAATCAGCAGTCTTCATTGTATCTTCATCATGTTCAACAACAATCAATGTATTTCCAAGATTTCTTAACTTTATAAGAGTTGAAATTAACATACTGTTGTCTCTTTGATGAAGCCCAATAGAAGGTTCATCAAGAACATATAAAACACCTGACAAACCTGAACCTATCTGAGTTGCAAGACGAATCCTTTGAGCTTCTCCACCAGATAAAGTACCTGCAGACCGAGCAAGAGTTAAATACCCTATTCCGACATCAATTAAAAATTTTAACCTTGCTCTTATTTCATCAAGGATTTGCTTTGCAATCTTTAACTTGAATTCATCCAAAGTTAAATATAAATCCTGAATAAAATCATATTCTTTTACAACAGACATTGAACAAAATTCAAAAATATTTTTATCTTGCAATTTAACATTTAAAGCAAAACTGTTTAATCTTCCACCGCCACAAGCCTTACAAGGATTAGAAATCATATATTTTTCAATTTCGGCTCTTATAATATCAGAATCTGACTCATATTTTTTTGTTAAATAAGGAATAACTCCCATATAACTCATAACATGAGTTCTATAATTTTTTGTACCGAAATCAGCATATCTTATTTTAATTTTTTCATCACCATTGCCATATAAAATTATTCCTTTTTGGGCTGGAGTTAAAGACTTAAATGGAGCTTCAAAATCAATCCCGTAATGTTCACAAACACTTTCCAAAATATCCGAATAATACGGATTTGCGGTTTTTGCCCATGGATATATCGCGCCTTGTTTTAATGATTTTTCACTGTCAGGCACAACCAAATCAGGACTTATTTCATAATGTGCGCCTATCCCATGACAAACAGGACAAGCCCCATAAGGATTATTAAAACTCATCATTCTGGGGGTCAATTCTTCAAAACTTATATTGCAACTTGGGCATGCTAATTTTTCAGAAAACACTATATCTTCATTATTTTGAATTTTATTAACAATCAAAAGACCATCAGCTCTCATCAAAGCTGTCTGTACGGAATCAAAAATTCTTGATTTTGCGCTTTCTTTAACTATTATTCTATCTACAACAATTTCAATAGTATGTTTTTGGGTTCTATTTATTTCAATATTGTCTTCTTCAAGATTATAAACATTTCCATCTACTCTAACCCGAATAAAACCCTCATTCAAAAGTCCCGAGAGCATTTGTTTATATTCACCTTTTTTGGAACGTACTATTGGAGCTAAAATTTGAATCTTCTCGCCTTCAGATAATTTCATGATATTTTCAACTATTTCATCAACCGTCTGAGGAACAATTACCCTGCCACACTTCGGACAATGGGGAATTCCGACCCTTGCATATAAAAGTCTCAAATAATCATATATTTCAGTAATCGTACCGACAGTTGAGCGAGGATTATTTGAAGTTGATTTTTGATCAATAGAAACAGCGGGTGAAAGGCCGTCAATACGCTCAACATCAGGTTTATCCATTTGACCTAAAAATTGTCTTGCATAAGTTGAGAGACTTTCAACATACCTTCTCTGACCTTCTGCAAAAATTGTATCAAAAGCAAGAGAACTCTTGCCTGAACCTGAAACTCCCGTAAAAACAGTTAATTCATTTTTAGGAATTTTTAAATTTACGTTATCAAGATTGTGTTGATTTGCACCATAAATTTCGATAAAATCATTCATAGTGAAATTATAACATCAAGAAAATTATTACTTTATATGAGTTTTTAATTTTCTATATATTTCAATATAAAATATTAATTTTTATTAAATTTTTTTGTTAATTTTTTCATGTTTTTGTTACAATTTACAAATGAGTATAACAAAAAAGGAAACAAAAAAATGTCAATCAACTTGAAAAACAAACAAGAAATTATCAAAAAATTCGGAAAAACCGAAAAAGACAGCGGAAACATTGAAGTTCAAATCGCAATGCTTTCTCAAAAAATCTCTGAACTTACAGAACACTTAAAAACCAACAAAAAAGATTTTCAAGCAAAAAGAGGTCTTTTGGTCATGGTAGGAAGAAGAAAAGGTATGCTTACGTACTTAAAAAATACCAATCTTGAAAAATACCGTGCATTAATCAAAGAATTAGGTATCAGAGGCTAAAACAAAAAAATAATTTCAAGTTAAAATGCTACAAGAGTTATACCTTGTAGCATTTACATTTAATAAACCAAGGCTTGCCTCTGAAACCCTCAAAAGCAAGCCTTGTGGAGAGAAAGTTATAACCTTTTAGCTATTTAACCGCCAAGTAAAGATAATGCGGTCTGTTGCATACTGTTTGCAACCGATAATATTGATACATTTATCTGCTGCATTATTTGTTGGGAAGTTAAATTAGTTGCTTCCTCTGCTATATCAGCATCAGTATAAATACTTTTTGCAGTTTCCAAAGATTCTATACGAGTTGACAAACTGTCATAAGAACTTTCCATTCTATTTTCATAAGCACCTAAAAGCCCTCTTCTTGTTGCAAGTTCAGCTATGGCATCTTGAACCTGAGCTAAATAAGCTCTACAATTTTCATTACTGGGTTCAAAAGCTGGGTTATCAGGATTTAAATTATCAGGCAAAAGTGTCCCTAAAGCACTAACATGACAATCAGTTAAAGCTGGCGAAATATCAAGTATTGATAATTCTGTTTCATCCGGACCCATCTGAACAATAATCTGCGCATTTTCAGCGGAGCCATCAAGCATAGTACGACCATTAAAATTTGTCGTCTCGGCCAATCTATTAATTTCATCCAGACGTTCAATAATTTCCCTCACTGCAGCAGTTCTTGAATTAATGTCATTGGTATCATTTGCCATATTGGTTAAAAGATCGTTAATCCTTTGAAAATGATCTCCTATAGACACCATTCCGTCCTCAGCAATATTCAGATAACTCTCGGCTGTTTGAATATTATTCATTGCCTGTTTTGAACTACTGATAAACGCTTTCATATTCTCAGAAATTACAAGTCCCGCAGCATCATCACCTGCCTTATTTATTTTTAAACCTGAAGATAGTCTCTCCATAGTCGTAGTTAAACTACTCGTAACACTATTCAAGTTCATGCGGGCAATAAATGCAGGTACATTTGTCCCTAATGTGATAGCCATTTTTTCTCTCCATTTTTTCCACACTTCTTATATCGAAAATATTTTTTTATACTTTAGTATTTTATTTTCATACTTTAGTATAAAAAAAATAATAAAACTCAATAATAACAATAGTTTTAAACACTTTAAAATTATTTTAAAATATCCTACAAATATATGAGAAATTAGCATTTATGTGATAGAATTATATAGTTATGCCACATTTTCCAATAGAAAAAGAAGAAATAAAAAACAATTATATTGAACTTATTAATAATGAAAACTTCTTTCATTTAACAAAAGTTTTAAGAGTAAAAATAGGTGAAACTATTGAATTTATCGACAAAAATCAAATAGTTTACCTTTCAAAAATAACCGAAATTAAAAAAAACTCTCTCAAAGCAAAAATAATTGAAAAAACACTAAACACAAGGTTTCTAAAAACAAAACTTTGTCTTGTTCAATGTATTCTAATGTCAGACGCCCAAAATACAGCTATCGCAAATGCAACACAGTCAGGAATTAAAGAAATTTTTTCAGTTTTTTCCGATAATGTCTCCGTATCAGAAAGCTCAGTTAAAAACAAAATTAAAAAATGGGAAAAAATAGCACTTGAAAATTTTAAACAATGCCAAAGGGCAGACTTACCAAAAATACACGAAATTTCAGACCTTAAAACTGTTTTAAAAAATTTTAAAAAAGAAAACATCTTAATTTTTGCAGAAAAATATGAAAACATAAGCCTTGATGAATCCATAAAAAATATCAACAAAAACGAAAAAATAGCCATTGTAATAGGTCCCGAGGGTGGCTTTTCGGATAATGAATTTAACTATTTCAAAAAAGAAAACTATAAATTAATAAGTCTAGGAAAAATGATATATAAGGCTCCAAATGCAATAACAGCGGCTATTTCAAATATTATTACAAGAATCGAATAAACATGTTTAAAGATGATATTTTAAATTCAATAAATGAAATAATTAAAAATCAAGAAGTTTACCTTGTTGGAGGTTACTTAAGAAATTACTTTTTACAAAACAAAATTTCAAATGACCGAGATTTAGTTTGCATTGAGAAAGCAGAAAATCTTGCAAAAAAAATCGCACAAAAAACAAATGCAACTTTTATTGAATTAGATAAAAAAAACAAAATATACAGAGTAGTTCTTCCCGATAAAAAAAACTATTTTGACATTTCTAATGCACTTGAAAATAACATTCTAAAAGACGCACAAAGAAGAGATTTTACAATAAATTCAATTTTTTATAACATTAACAAAAAAGAATTTTTTGACCCTTTAAATGGCATTAACGACATAAAAAATAAAATTATAAAAACACCCAATCTTAAAAATCTTGATGATGATCCGTTAAGATACCTCAGAATGTACCGTTTTATGGCACAAACAGGGTTTAATATTGAAAAAGAACTCGAAAATTATACTATAAACAATTTTAATAAAGTCTTAACTTGTGCAAAAGAAAGAATAAATTACGAAATTTTACAAATTTTTGAATCAAATTTTTTAACCGAAACCCTCTTGAAAATGTATGAAAATGGTTCACTTGAAATTATTTTTCCATTTATTAAAGAAATTAAAAAAATTCCCCCAAATTCTCATCACCACCTTGATTTAATTCATCATTCCATCGAAACAGTTAAAAATATAAGAATAAACAACCCTCTTTTAAAAATTGCCGCTTTATATCATGATATCGGAAAACCTTTAACTTGGACCATTGAACCCCAAGGAAGACACCGCTTTATAGGACATGATATAAAAGGATGTGAACTTGCAAAAAAAGAGCTCACGGAACTCAAATTTTCAAGCAAACAAATTGCCTACATTTGTAAAATGGTAAAATACCACATATACCCTGCAAGCCTTATAAATTGCAATGAAAACAAAAAAGCATATGCAAGATTTATAAGAAAACTTGGAGACGACACTCCTGATATTATAGAACTATCACGTGCAGACAGGCTATCAGCACAAGGCAGTGCAGTAAGTAAAGAAATGATTAAACTTTCTTTAAATCATCTAAAAAATTTATTAAATTACTACAATGAAGTTCAAAATTTAATTAAAAACCCCAAAAGCCTTTTAAATGGTAATGAAATTATTCAAATTTTAAATATTAAACCTTCAAAAAAAATTGGAATAATATTAGAAATGTTAAAAGAAGCACAATTAAGCGGCGAAATTTCAACAAAACAAGAAGCCATTAATTTTATAAAAAATATAAAATAAAGCCGTTAAAACTCTTTAACGGCATAAAATTAAACAATAGAGGAGAATAAGGAAAACTTCTCTTGACTTTTACTCAGCAGCAAATATGTGAGCCGCAAAAGCAAGTCTATTATCAGGCGACATCATCGGAAATTCTTCTTCCAATACATCTGCCACCTTACTTACTCCATTTTCAAATTCACCCATCATGGCTTCAATGTCTGCTATTCTATCTTCCGTTAAAAATTCCGCGGGGTTAACTTCCTTTTTTGACACGACATTAACTTGTGCCAAATTCTGTAACCCTTGAGCTTCCATTGCGCCCAACATTTTCTCAGGGCTAAAAGTACTTATGCTTTCCTTCCTGCTTTCTTCCGCTTTGCTTTCTTCTGATTTTTCTTGCTTTGTTTGCCTTGCATTAGAACTGCCAACCGAAAAATTACCAAATCTTACTTGATTAATGTCCATTGTCAAAGCTCCTTATTCTTAAAATCTTTATTGTCTACATAAGGAACATCGTCAAATATGCAAATAAACTTTAGAATTTATAATATCTTTTTTACAATTCTTTACAATTATTTTTCTTCTTTTGCTTTTTTTACAACCAAATAAAACTCTTGTCCTTCTTTAATTTCAACTTCATGTCCATATTCTACATAAGAAAGAAAAGAATCATCATAAACCTGTTTAACGCCTGATTTCAACCTATTATCTTCTTTATTTTGTTTTACACCATCAACAAAAGAAACTCCATAAGAAAATCCTGCAACAAAAAAATTTCCCACAGTACTTACAGCCTTTTTTGCAATTTTTTTAGGCGGTGTTTTCTTAATTTCTTCAACTGACAGAACTTTTTCTGTGTACTTTGCAATCATTTTAGGTTCTATTTTATGCGTCCCCTTTTTATCAGAATAACTTACCACATTAAAATATATTTTTGCATCCCTTTTTGCACGTGTCGGATTGGTAATTTTTTTCAAAGTACAATTTAAAATATCACCCTTGAGCATATAAACATCATTCAAAATTCCATCCTCAATTAACATTACTTGAAAATTACCAGAAGGATTAATTGAACTAAAATCACTCATGGCGCTAACATGCAGCTTATCTGCCGCAAAAACAGGTGACATCATAATAAACGCCAAAAAACATATCACTTTTTTCATAATACCAATCCTAAAACTAATCCTAATTATCTTATAACACACAAATAAACTTTAAAATAATTGATTTAAAGTATAATATTAAAAAATAACTAAACGAAATAATTAATTTTTAAAACCACTAAACTAAATCTGGGTCCGGTGGGACTCGAACCCACGACCAATTGATTAAGAGTCAACTGCTCTACCAACTGAGCTACAAACCCAGAACATGTATACTATAAAATAAGTTTATGTTAAAATCAAGTTAAATGTCCACGTAGTTCAGATGGATAGAACGTCACCCTCCTAAGGTGAATGTCGGAGGTTCGAATCCTCTCGTGGACATTTTTTTAATATTTATATTTTTAAATAAATGCAAAATATTCTTCAGCAAATAACAAACATTATCAAAATTTTTTACATAAATTTACAACATATAAAAAATTAACAAAAAAAAATTTTTACATGCATTTTTTTAATATAGCAAATAGAGAAAATAATGATTACACGAGTACAAAACATCAATTTTGCTCCACTAAAAAGCAAATTGAAAACAAAAAAAATATCCAAAGAACCTGAAAACAATTCAAAAAAATGCCATCTATTTTATCCAAAAAATATAATTTTTAAAGGTCATTTTCAAATTCAAACGAAACAAAGCTTTCAAAATACATTAAATGAAAACTACTTTCAATTACCTCAAATAAATTTTACAGATGGCTCAACTTATCAACTGAGGCCCGATAAATACCAGCTTGAATGCGCTAAAAGACTATACGAAGGAGATTCTGTAATTTTTTGCGCTCCAACGGGCACCGGTAAAACAGCTGTAGCACATTACATAACAACATTAAACCTACAAAAAGGCAAAAAAACAATTTATACAACCCCGCTCAAGGCGCTTGCAAATGATAAATTAAGAGAATTTAGAAAAATATACGGCAATGACAATGTCGGACTTTTAACCGGAGACATTAAATTAAACACAAATGCTCCAATTCAAATAATGACAACTGAAATATATAACAATCAATCGAGCAGTTTAAAAGAAAATTCAAAGAATATAGGAACTGTCATTTTTGACGAAGCTCACTACATTTCAGACGAAGATAGAGGAAACGTTTGGGAAAATTCAATTATTAATACTCCCTCTGATAAAGTACAAATTTTGTGCTTGTCAGCTACAATAGGAAATAGTGATGAATTTACTGACTGGATTAGCACAATAAGCCCTAAACGAAAAATCTCCAAAATTGAAGTAAATCCAAAAGAAAGATTTGTTCCTCTTATTTGGTACATTTACCAAGAAAATCCAAATACAATAACTACAAATAAAAATTTTATACCAATTAAAGAAGGTTTTGTTGACCTGAGTAATTTTGATATCAAAAATCCCACAGAAAGGCAAAAAAGAGCACTTGAAGTAATATTTAAAACACAAAATAACATTAACGAATACTACGAAATGACCTCTGAACAATATGAAACACAAGCTAAAAGTTTAAAAGAAACAATAAAAGGTCAAGAAAGAATAGACGAAGAAACCTTTAAAAATATTCTTAAAAGAACATACCATAAATTAAACCATACTCAGCTAAATGAAATAACTCAATTTCTAATTGAACAAGGAACAGAACAAACAAAAAGAATATACCCAAAACACCATGATGACGACTACTGTAAGCTTATTGAAAATTTAAAAGAAAATGACATGTTGCCTGCACTAATTTTTAAACTTTCGAAAAAAAGTTGCTCTAACATTGCCCAGAATTTAAAAGAAAAAAAGATTGACCTTACAACAGACGAAGAAAAAGAACAAATTTCAAAAATTATAAAAGATTATCAATCAAAAAATATTTTTCTTGGAGATAATTTTGACAAAAAAATGCTTCTATCAGGCTTTGCATACCATCATGCTGGAATTTTACCGGCATACAAAAAATTAATCGAAGAATTATTTTCAAAAAAATTACTAAAAGTTGTAATAGCAACTTCTACTTTAAGCGCAGGAATTAACATGCCCGCAAAAACAACAGTAATTTCAGATACAAGTTTCAAAAAATATAACCCACTAACACAAGAAGTTGAATATCAAGATTTAAGCACAAATGATTTTCATCAAATGGCAGGCAGGGCAGGACGCAGAGGAATAGACTCCCTGGGCTACGTCATTTTATACAATCTTAAAACAAACAATTTTAATTCCCAAAAAAACAAGCAACAAACAACAAAAATAGAAAAACAAGATGAGCTACACAAAGCATACGATTTAATAGATTCCCCTTTAGATAAACTAAAAAGTCATTTTAAGCCTGACTGGCAAATGCTTGCAAAATATTTTGAAAATAACTCCACAATGAACAATTTAGAAGAAATTATTGTTTCATCTTTTAAAGTATACTTATCAAAAGATCCCGAAAAAACAAAACGTTCGCTTTTAAGCAAATTTGAAAATTACAAATCAGTTCTTTTAAAACAAGGATTTATTCAAAAAAATAATAATGAAATACACTTAACTCCAAAAGGGAAAATTTTAACTTTAAGCCAAGGTTTAAACCCTCTCATGCTTGCAACTTTAGTATATGATGAAAAATTTAAAAACCTTAATTATGAGCAATTATGCCAAATGATTGGCTACATAGCAATTTCTATCACACAAAAAGAAAATGAAAATATGCCATCACTATTAAATCAAAGATTTTATGACATTTTAAAATATGAAACTGATTTTGAAAATCAAAAAACTAATTTCAACAATACAAGAAAAATATTCCAAGAAACAGAAGAAAAAATACTAAAAAATCTTCTGGGAAACAAAATACCTCTTGACGAAATAATATACTCCGATAGTTTTTCAGGTTATTGCGGGTACCTTTGGGCGCATTTAAACAACAAAAATAATGATTCAATATCCAATTTCAGAAAACTTACAAATTCAGGTTGTAATCCTTTAACACACGAACAAATGACAAATACAAAAGATGCTGCGCAAGAATATTTAAGAAAAACACAAGAAGGAAATGTTTATAGTATAATTTCACAAATGATAAGTATTTTAAAACAAATTGATAAAATTTGCGATTTTGCAATTCAAAATAAAGAGTTATATCCAAATCAAAAATATTATCTGGAATTAAAAGAAAATGCTCAACTTGCAACAATTTTAATTAAACAAAATCCAATTTATGATGAGACATCCTTATGAAAATAAATTTTCAAATAACAAAAATAAACAAAATAAATACAAAAACATATAAAACAAATCCTGTAGGTTTTCAGCCTATTTATTTTGGCAAAAACAATTTTGATGAAGTAAAAAAAATTCCCCACCTTCACTGCCCTATCTGTGGTCTTTTAATGTTAAACAACAACGAACAAAAAGCTTTCATTGATGATGTAGCAAACAAAAAAGGTAAAGACCTTAAAGATGCTCTCGAAAAATATGAAGATGAATCCATATTTGTTAAAGATGAGGGCATGAACAAACATAAAACGATATACAGAAAACAAAAACAAGAAGTTGTAAACATTTTAAAACAAATGGCTCTTGAATATCCTAACCTGTCAATATCTGAACTCGTCAGATTAAAATCAAAAAAATACCTCGAAGAACTTATAAAAAAACAATTCGCAGTAATAAATGAATTAGAAAATTACATCAATAATACCAAAATAACTCAAGAAGAAAAGGAAACTTTCTTTAACGTATTAAATGAATACAAGAAACAAGCCTTAGGAATATCAGAAACCAAATTTAAAAGAAAAAATTTCATATACGATATTCAATCAACAGTAAAAGATGAGAAAATTAAACAACAAATAATAAAAATTGCGGTTAAAATTCCAACTTCAGATAATGAAATAAGTGCATTTTTTGTAAAATATTCAGAAACTACACGCTCAAATGAAGAAATTGCAAGCAAATTAATAAAACAAACTTCACCAAGCACAGAACATTTAGTACCAAAATCCAAACAAGGACCAAACAAAATAAACAATTTTATTTGTGATTGCGAATATTGCAATTCATCAAGAGGTAATATTTTATTTGACGAATGGGTACAAGATAAAAAAAACATACAAGAAGGACTGCAACAATATCTCGCAGATATTCAAAAAGCGCTTGATCATGGGGAATTAAATCCAAAATACGATAACTACATCGAAGAAATTATTAAAACAATTTCACAAATAAGTCATGGAAAAATTAAATTAACTAAACCAACCAGCAGCAATGACGAAGAAAAAAAAGCATTTCTTGAAAAAAGAAGAATGGAAATTAATGCGATAAATCGAAAAATGGGTGAATTAATAGGAAAAATAATATTTTTAAGAAAAGAAATTGCGCAATTAAAAGAACATCCACAATTTGAAAACATTTCTGAATATTCATTAATTCAAAAAAATATTAAAGACCTTGAAGCAAAACAAACTGAACTAAAGCAAAAACTAACAATTTCACAACAGAAAAAAGAAATTTGCATAAATACTCTCAATAAAATATCAGCACTTGAACTAAAATTAAACACCAATACAAGCGAAAATGTTGATGAAATTTTAACAGAAATAGAACACTTAAACAAAACCTACCAAATTGAACAACTTGAAATGAGCGAAAATGAAATAAACCACATAAACGAACAACTCAATCAAATTGAAAATCAAATAAATATTTTAAAAGATAAATCAAATACCTTAAAAAAATTAATTGCTAACAACAGCCAACTCGATACTTCACTTGAAACAATAGAAACAACCATAAAAAAACTCGAATCAATAACTTCGGAAATAAATTCAATTAAAAATTCCATATTTGACAAGCAAATCCTTAAAGAAAGACTGGCTTCCATTGAAAAAGAAAAAAAAGAGCTTGAAGAAGAAAATATAGCAATTCTTCAAAAGGGGACAGTCGATACAAAAGATAACGCAAAATATCAGAAATATTGCCATCTTGAACAATTATATGAAGCCGCAAATCAAATTGGCGAATACTATAATTCAAAAAATGAAGGAATTTCAAGCCAAAACGCTCTTGAGGTAATCGAAATTGCTCAAAATGAAATAAGAAAAAAAGTTATCGCCCTTACTCAAAAAGATGAAATCAGATATTTTATGAATCTGGCAAAAATATCCCAATTTCAAGAAGAAGAAGCAATTATAAGAACAAGACTAAAAGAAATTAATGAAATTGAACACGAACTTCAAAGATTATACCTCGAATATAACAAAATAAGTGAAAACAAAAGTCTGAATGAAATTAAAGCTTTATATGAAAAATTAAAATCAGAATACCTTTTGCATCAAAAAATTATAAATTTCTCCGATCTTACAACTGAACTTAAAAACCTTCAAGATATATTATCCTATAATCAAAAGATTTTAGGCAAATTAAAAATAAAATATAGAGCCCTAAACGACGAAGAATACAGAAAACTCTTAAATTCAATATATTATAAATCATGAAAATTACATATATAAACTATAACAATATATACTTAAAACCACAAAACAAACAATTCTTTAAGGGTTTCGACTGTCAAGAATCTGATTTTGAAATAAAAAACTTATATGAGCTCCCCTGCCCTATATGTTCATTCCCCATGCTTCAAAGAAACCAAATCGATAATTTTGTTAATGAAATACAAAATACAAAAGGAGAAGAGCTTTGCATTTTATTGTCAAAATACAAAAAGTATTTTCACGATTTCGAATCAAAAATAGCAGAAATACTGAGTTTTGAGGCACAAAAGCACCCTGATAAAAATATAGCAGAACTTGTCAGTAATTATATTAACGAAATTTTTTCAAAATACACATTGCAACAAGAAGATGCTATTAAAAAAATAAAAAAATTAACCCAAAACTTGCCACCTTCTCAAAGAAAAAAAATGACCGCCATAATTGAAAAATATGAAAATATATACAATAACGACAACTATTTTAACAAACAAGCCATTATAGATGAAATCGAAGAAGAGGTACAAGGCGAATATTCGAACAAAAAAAGAATCATAAAAACTATAAAAAATATGCCTGACATAAAAGATAAAAAACTTGAATTTTTTATTAAATACACTAACAAAAGTCAAGCAGAAATTGCTTCAAGACTTGTTAAACCTTCTTTTATAACTTGTGAACATATAAAACCAAAATCTAAGGGCGGAAAAAACAATACTGCAAACTATATAGCAGAATGCCAAGAGTGCAATTCAAAAAGAAATGACATGCCACTTTTGCAATTTATTAAAAATATACCTTTATTTATTGAAAACTTAAAAAATTATTTTATTATTATTGCGCTAAAACTACAATCAGGTGAAATTTCAAATGCGTATTCAACTTATCTGGAAGATATCTCAAAAACAATCTCCACAGAAACACAAAAGAAAGTTAACATAGCTGTTCCAAAAATCGAACAAATAGAATATTACAATCCAAGCAACATAGAACAAAGAATATCACAAATTGAAAAAACTCTTGAAAATCAAATAAAAGACTTAGAGGCTCTAAAAAAGCTTAAAGCAGAATTAAACCAAAATGAAGAATTCAATTTTATAGTTGAATATACAATCCTTAAAACAAAAAAGAAATATCTTGAAATTCAAAAAAAAGAAAGCATTGAAGAAATAAACAAAAAGAAATCATTTTTAAACAAATACTACAATAAAATAACAGAATTAAAAAATAAGAAAAAAAAGCTTGAAACAGACAATCTCACTCCAAAAGAAAAGGAAAGGTGCAAAAAAGAAATAAACAAAATCGAATCCTTCTTAAACTCTAAAAACTTCAAAATACTTGAAGCACAATTAAAAAATGCGCAAGAAAAACTATCTCAAATTCAAAATAATATTTCACAAATAGAAAATAGATTAGAAATATTAAAAAGTAAAATTGAATTTCCTGAAGACATCAAAAGCCAAATAGAATTGTTAGAAGCTCAATTATCTGAAATAGCAACACTAAATCAAGAAATTGCCAAACTCAATTCAATTATAAATAACAACAACAATATAGAACAAAAAATAAAAGAAAAAGAAGCGCAAATTCAAGCCCTACTACAAGAAAACCAAAATATTGACACATCAGAATGCAATGAAAAAGATCTTGAAACCTATAAAAAAATGAATGAAGTTATTATAGTGGCAAAAGAAATGGAAGAAAAACAAAATCAAAACCGCAAAATCCCACAAATAAACAGTCTTATTTATCAACTCGCACAACAAAAAGCAAAAGAAATTATTGCCAACCTTGCAAAAAACAATAACTTAATTAAAATTCAAGAAAACCTTAACGAAATTTCCATAATTATTGCAGAATTAAACAAATATTATGATTTACTAAACGAAAAGCAAATAGATGAAATCAAAAGAGATGAGCTACTAAATAAACTAAAAAGCTTAACTCCAAAAAATGAACTTATAGCTAAAATCAATGAGTTATCAGAAAAATACAAAAGAGCGAAGACTAATTTTGATTCTACTAACATTGATGCAAAAATTAAAAACCTTGAAAAAACAATAGAGCACAAAAAAAGAATTTTAACCGAAATAAAAAAAGTTGAAACCGAAGAAGAAATTGAGGAATTAATAAGTCAAATTTAACAATATTAAGTTATGTAACAAAATTAATACTTTTTGAAATTAACATTTTTATATCGTTTTTATATAAATGTAATATACGATATACCTATTTAAAAGGAGATAAAAAATGTTAAACACAGTAAATTTAAACACTAATTCAAATCCTAAACCTGAAACCGCAGGAACTCTTGCAGTAAATTCAACTCCTCCATCAATTTTCTCAACAGAAACAGCAGGTTCAATAGCGAGCAATTCAACAAATACAACTTCAGGCTCTTTTTCTGCAATGGCATAGAACTAAAATAGAGGAAAATAAAGATGACAGAAACCGGACTAACAAACTTTCTTTTAGGAGCGCTGGTATTAATTTCTTGCACAATGTTTATCTGGACTGTAAACTATATATCTGCATCAAACACAACACAAATTCCGACTGTAATTTCAGCTTTTAATGCATAAATCGCGCTTTGGACAGGCGATAACTTAAAAAAATGGGTTCAAAAATGAGCCCATTAATTTTTTCTTGAAATCATCATACCAGCACCAACTTGAACTATTTGGGACTGATAGTCACAATTTTTAAAAAGAGTCTCTACATAAGGCAGTGTTTTTTCATAATGGGTTAAAATATTATCTGCAACAATAATTCCGTTTGATTTTAATATTTTATCCACCAACAAAAAATAATCAAAATACTCTTTTTTGTTCGCGTCAATGAAAACAAAATCAAACTTATCGCGTTTTAAATTTCTTATTTCTTCTTCCAAATCCTGAAGAACAACGAGAGCAGAGCCAATTTTAGCTTCAAACTCAGCACTTATAGCACAAAGTTGAAAGTTTTTTCTTGCAATACTTTGTCTTTTTTCCCAAAATTCGATAGTTGTAAGTTTTCCTCCAGTTTCTTCAAGAGCTTTTAAAATCCAAATTCCACTATATCCATTTGATGTTCCTATTTCGAGAACATTTTTTGAATTATTTATTTTTATCAATAAATTTAAAAAATTAGCACTCTCTCTATCTAAATTCCAAAATTCCTTTTGAGTCTTTTCAAGCAAAGAAAGCACTTCCTCGGTTTTTTCATTAAAACAAATAGAATTTATTTTTTTAATATCACTTTCTAACATAACTTAAAGTCTTTGCGCTTTGTCAATTATAATAATATTCGCAACATCAATATAAGATTCTTGTTTTTTTACTATCTGCATTTTATCAAGACTATATAAAAGATAGTTCTTTGCATTGATACCTGTTATTAAAATATTATTTTCATTTGGAATTAAAGTCATCTTTGAATAAAAACCATCTTTTGAAAGTTGTTCTTTTGATATAACTTTCCCTTCAACAGTATCAAAAATATCCATATAACCTTCTTTTGAACACAGAATAAACAATTTTGTACCAAACATAATTGCATCAGTAGGCTTTTTATCCAATTCAACGGTATTAATTAATTTGCCATGAACCTTATCAAAAACCAGAAGTTGATCTTGCGTCCTTGATATAGCATATATATTTGCAACATCTGCCAAAACCTTTGAAACATTATTAACACTTCCCATAGGCTGTACAGCATATTCATCACCATTTCTTGTTACATTAAATACTTTTTGCATAAATTCATCATAAAAAGCAATAGTATCATCAATTTCACAGTATGTAATCAATGAAGGTTTTTGATCAACCCTGATAACTTTAACAAGTGCCATTGAATCAAGACTTATAACATAAATAGAATTTGCATTTTGACTTGTGACATAAGCTAAATTTTCCTTTTTATTATACGCTACATCACTTGCATTTGCATCAATAGGAATTGTTGCTATAGTTCTTTCGTCTTTCAAATCAATTATTTCAAGATTTTTTCCACTCCAATAGAGAACCAGTGCAACTTTAGTTTTTTCCGAAGTCAATATTTTTAAAGGCATTGAAGACAATTTCAACTCATACAATGGATTCTGACTTGTACTGTCATATACTTCAAGGAACTTAGAATTTTTTGGATTAATAAAAGTCTTTTTATCCTTAAATTCAACTGTTGGCACAAATTCATTTCTTTTTACCACAGGATTGTATGGACTTTTTATCTTTTCTTTATCTGAATCATTTAAAGTCAAGGTATGGTCTCCCTTTGAAGGGATTAATAAATCACCTAATGTTAATTTCAAACTCTCAGGGATTTTCAATCCTACAGGAGTCAACATGTCCTGAGGCATTAAGCCAAGACGAACTTTCACAGGCAAATCATCTTTTTTTGTTAATGTGTAATTACCATCCTTATCTTTAAAAACCTTTAACAAAGAATAACCATTATTCAACAAAACAACTTCAGGCAAAGAATTTAAGGATTTTTCAGGATAAGAATATTCAACTAAAATTTTATCCACTGTTTTTTCAGAAGGAGGATACAAAGGAATATACATAATATCATCAGAAATTGTTATAACGCTATCAAATCTTTGCTTTGCATTAGGGATTTGCTCTTTTATAAAATTCCAAACATCATCCGGAAGTTTTGAAGCAAAAGCACAATTAAAAAACATTAAAAACAAAAATAAATACATTACATATATTTTAAATTTCATAAAACTCCTTCAACTGAAACTATTTACCTAAAGCAGACTTAACTTTATCAAACAACCCTCCTTGATCTTTCGAAATCATAAAAAGTTCTTTATATAAAGTTTTTTCACGGTCTGACAATTTTTTTGGAATATTTATCTTTATTGTAACGTAATGATTACCCTTTTGTGAATCACTGCCAAGGTAAAATACTCCCTGCCCTTTTAAATTAATCCTATCACCATTTTGAATTCCAGAAGGAATTTTAGCTAACATTTCCCCATAAATCGTTTTAATTTGAATTTCATCTCCCAAAACCGCCTGAGGAACAGATATTTCAAGTTCGGAAAAAATATCAAAGCCTTTGCGCACAAATTCTTTTGAAGACTTAACATAAACAACAACATATAAATCTCCGGGGCGTCCACCGTTTTTGCCCGCATTACCTTCATTTGCAACACGCATCTTCGAACCGGATTCAATACCCTTTGGAATTTTAATTGTTAATTTTTTTTCTCTTACAACTGCTCCTTCACCGTTGCAAACCTTACAAAAAGCTTTAGGGTTTTTTCCAGTTCCATGGCAATTCGGACAAGTTGTGACAGAAGTAAAAGAACCTAATATAGTACGAGTACTTTTTTGAACTCTACCTTGACCATGACAAACGGGACACACCGTATCTTTTGCATCTTTATCTAGGCCTGTTGAATTACAAACCTCGCAAGGCTCCAAATGCTTTATTTTTATTTCTTTTTCCAAGCCAAAACAAGCTTCTAAAAAATCAATTTCTATATCCAATCTCAAATCTTCACCATCAATCGGAGCGTTCGGATTTCTTTCATAACTGCTTGAAAAACCTCCAAAACCACCAAAAAATGATGAAAAAATATCTGATAAATCAATATCATCCATACTAAATGAGTGAGGATTAAAACCTGCATTTAACAGGCCTTCTTCACCGTATCTATCATAAATTTGACGTTTATTATCGTCCGACAAAGTTTCATAGGCTTTACCTATTTCTTTAAATTTTTCAGCAGCATCAGGTGCCTTATTAACATCCGGATGATACTTTCTTGCAAGCGTACGAAATGCTTTTTTCAAATCATCTTTTGAAGCATTCTTACTTACACCTAATATTTCATAATAATCCATTGTACTATTCATTTTCCTTCTTCTTTGCAACGCCGACCAAGGCCGGTCTTAATACTTTATCTGCCAGCTTATAACCTTTTTGAGCAACAACTGCAACACAATCTTCATCATATTCATCTGTTTGAACTTGTGTTATTGCTTCATGCTCATTTGGATTAAATTCTTTTCCAAGAGCCTCAATTTCTTCCAATCCGACTTTTTTTAAAGTATCCATAAGTTGTTTTAATGCAACTTCATATCCTTCTTTAACTTTCTCACAATTATCTATATCTTTAAGAGATTCTTTTGCTCTTTCAAAAGTATCCAATACGGAAATTAATTTCTCCAAAACCTCAGAAGCACCATACTTTAAAAGCTCCTGACGTTCTTGAGCCATTCTTTTTCTATAATTATCAAAATCCGCAGCAAGACGTATATATTTGTTATTTAAATCCTGAAACTTTTCTTCGAAATCATCCTCTTTAGGCGATTCCTCTTTTATTTCATCTGATTTTTTTTCAGTCTCGGCACTTTCTTGTGATTTATTTTCGTCTTTTATTTTTTCTTCTTCTTCACCAAAAGGATTTTTATTTTCTTCCATTGGTTTTCTCCTTATAAAATATCAATCTAACAATATTATAAAATATGAATACATAATGTCGAGTGCTCAAAAGAAGTAACCACAAAAAATAAAAGGCACAGACTAACCGTGCCTTTAAATTAACTCTCTATTAAAATCCGCAATGCTACTAAACCAACACTTAAGCTTTTGTCCACATAGCATCTGACGATAATTTTGAATTTACAAACTCCTGAGAAATATTTATATTAGACGGAGTAAAAATAAACACATTTTCACCAATTTTTCTTTGAGAACCATCAAGAGCATGAGTGCAACCGCACAAAAAATCAACTATACGTTGAGATTGTTCCCTATCAAGGAGTTGTAAATTTAATATTACTGTTTTTCTTTCTTTCAGGGCTTCAACTATAGTTATTGATTCATTATACGCTTTTGGTTCAATTACAACAACCTCATAAGCACCAGCCTTAGGTTGGGGCAAAACTCTCAGATTTCCTCTATTTTTTCTAATAGGATTTGTTTCAGTAAAACTTGGTTGCAGTGCAGCATTTCTATCTGTTGGATAATCAGAATCATATCCGTTTTCGATTTCTTCTTCATAAGCATCCTCGCCCATCGGATTTAATGAATCCGTCAATGCTCCGATAATTTCCTTGATTTTTTCTGAAAGTGCCATTTCTTCTCCTTTATATTATTCAAATAAAATTCTGCCTAATCTAATCATTGTTGCGCCGTTTTCAACGGCTATTTTGTAATCATGACTCATTCCCATAGATAACTCCTTAAGATTATATATCTCTCTCAACTTGTTCATCTCGGAAAAAAGCTCTTGAAGTTTTTTAATGTCATCTGTTAAAGGAGCTATATTCATAAGTCCCTCCAATTTAACATTTTTCATCTTTAAGACTTCATTGATTAAATTTTCAAGCTGCTCTGGACAAACCCCAAACTTTTGCATCTCATTGGCGTTGTTTACCTGCAACAAAACCTTTTGAACAATGCCTTTATGCTTTGCTACAAAATCAATACATTGTGCAACCTTTAAACTATCTACAGAATGAATATAGTCAAAAAGACCAACAACGTACTTTACCTTATTCGTTTGTAAATGTCCTATAAAATGATATATCGATTGTACTCTGGTTGTATCATCTATTTTATTGATTTTTTCGATACTATCCTTCGCCCTGCTTTCTGCAAAATCTCTCAATCCTGCTTTAAAAGCCTCCATCATCTTTTTAATATCATAATATTTTGTAACTGCGATAATTCTTGGCTTATAACCTTCTATATCTTTTAAAACTTTGTTAAGATTATCACTTACAGTCATTTTAAAAGCCTTAATAATACTCCCAATTATTCGCATTCAAGAAGCAAAACGCCTCTTGTTTTTATTATAAAATATTGTTTTTAACTTGCAAAAAATTCATTTCACTTAATTTTATAAGAATTAAAAACATGCTAAAACCATGCCATGGTGCATGTTTTAGTATGTTAATTTTTACGTAATATTTCTTAATATGAAAGAACTTCAAGACATTTTTAGCATGCTTCTATGGTAACATTTTATTAAAGAGGAATTTTAAAATGAATAACAAACCAATAGAGTGGGACGAATACTTCTTAGAAATTGCTCATACAGTTGCAAAACGCTCAAATTGTTTGAGAGCCAAAGTTGGAGCAGTAATAGTCGGAGCAGATAAAAAAATTAAAGCAACAGGTTATAATGGCGTACCATCAAAAGTAATCTCTTGTATGGAACTTGGCGAATGTTACAGAATTAAAAATAACATCCCCTCAGGAACAAGATATGAAACCTGCAGAAGCATCCATGCAGAGCAAAATGCTATAATACAAGCAGGACAAGACCGTTGCCAAAATGGAACTATGTATATATGGGGACATAATTTTATTTGTATTTTGTGCAAAAGATTCATTGTGCAATCAGGAATTGAAACTGTATTTTTAAGAAAAGACAACAACTCTCCCATAGAAAAAGTTACAGTAGAGCAACTCAGACAAGAATTATCACAAGATGCCTTAATTAAGCTATAAGGTTAGTTGGTAATATCTCTTTATACAACAAAACAAAAAGAATATTGGTGTATAATAAACCTTATGAAAAATAAAGTAATTTTTAGCATAATATTTTTAGCATTTTTTACGGCTATATTATGCCCCAAAGCTAAAACAGAGCCAAACTATAGCTATAAGGTGTATGTGCCAGAAAATATCACTGAAATATCTAAAAATGTTGCAAAAGCTCAAAAAGATTCTCAAATAATTTTTATTGTAGATTTTTCAAATTCTATGAACGATAAAATAGATGGTAAAGCTAAAATTGATATGGCAAGAAATACTTTAGCCGAGATTTTACCCAAAATTCCTGCCAATATTAAAACCGGATTGAGAGTATACGGACATAAAGCCGGTTTTACCTATCTTCAAGGCTGCCAAGCATCAAGTCTGACCGTACCTTTAGGTACTGGTAACTATCAGCAAATTTTAACAAGTTTATATAAAACCAGTGCAACAGGATGGACCCCAATTACTTATTCCCTTAAACAAGCAATAAATAACGATTTCATCGGAACAACTGGCAAAAAACACATCATTCTTTTAACCGATGGGGGAGAAAATTGTGATGAAAGCCCTTGCACATACGTAATAAATCTTATGAAAACAAGAGATGATGTTAAAATTGATGTCATAGCCTTCGATATTCATGATATTGAAGCAAACAATCAACTAAAATGCACAGCCTTAATGACAAGTGGAAAATTTTTAAGCGCTCAAAACGAACAAGATCTTTCAAATTCGCTGTTTGAAACAGTAGGAATAAATAAAGACGTTAGAGGAAGCATTAAAATTCCAAATCAATAATTTAGCCCAAAATAAAAATTTTTGCTAAAATTTTTTTATGACAAAAAACAATCTAAAAATTAGCACAATAATAAAAACAGATAACTCAGAAAAAACTCTTTGCGAAGTTATTGAAGCAATTAAAGACCACAGTGAAATCATAATAGTTGATTGTCATTCAACTGATGACACCATAGAAATAGCAAAAGAATATAAAGCAAAAATAATATATTCAAATAAAAATGAACTTGAAAACACGCTAAATAATGCGATAAACGAAGCTAATTTTGATTGGATACTTTTTTTAGAAGATGACGAAATAGTGCCTCGAAAGCTTCTTTTTGAACTTAAAAATTATGCCGAAAATCCTAAAAAAAATAGACCGATAGTTGCCTTAAACAAAAAAATTTTTATATACAATAAAGAGGTAAAAGCGGCAAGAATAAAACAAGAATTAAAATTTTTTAAAAAAGGCATGGCATATTTTAGCAGTAATTACAAAACCCATTTAAAAATAAACCCAAATAAAACACAAAAAATAAACAAAACATTTAAAATTAAAAATCTATACATTTTAAAATATGATAATTTGAACATTTCAAGAAAAATTTACCAATTCATTGATGAAAATAAAATACTTTTAAAAAATACAACCTCAAAAAAACCATCAATTTTTATAAAACCTTTTTTGATATTCATAAAACAATATTTTTTAAAAACAGCTTTTATGTGTGGAAAAGAAGGCTTCATCTACGCAAAAGAAAAAGCTATTAAAAGTTTCATTTTTGAAGTTATGTTATTTGAAAAAATAAAGGAGCAACCATGATATTTGATAACTTAAACAACGCGCAACAATATTATAAACTTAATGAAAACTTTAAAATATGCTTTGAATTCCTTTTAAATAACAATTTAAAATCTCTAAAAGAAGGCAAATATGAAATACAAGGAAATAAAATATTTGCTAATGTACAAAATCTCACCACTAAAGAAAAATCTGAAAAAAAATGGGAAGCACACAAAAAATATATAGATATTCAATATCTAATAACAGGAAAAGAATGTATGGGATATGGAATATACAAAAATTTTAAAAGCATTAAAAACTATGACACAAATAAAGATGTAGAATTTTTAAAAGGAGAAAAATACAACTATATTAACCTCGAAGAAGGTGAATTTATAATTTTTTATCCTAATGATGTCCATGCGCCAATGTTAAGTGTAAACAACTCTGAAAACATTAAAAAAGTTATTATTAAAATTGCTATTGATTAGCTTTTATAAAATCTTGTACATATTTTGATTTATGAAAAGGAATAATATTTTGTTTATCAAATAAAACCTTTTTGAGTTTCTTGGTTTCACTTTCAAAATGATAAAATCTATAGTTCAAATTTTTATCCAAAATTATTTTGACAAAACCATAATTTCTGGTAGAAATAATTTTTACATTATTTTCACTAAGAAGGTTAATAGTAGTGTAGTGAGGATGACCAAATTTATTTATCCCTGTAGAAATTAAAGCATAATCAGGTTTTATGTTATTCAATATTTTCTTATTTAATACATCTTTTGCACCATGGTGACCAACTTTTATGATATCAATCTTATCAGGTAAATTTTTTACAATAGAATTAAATCCTTTAATACCCACATCACCCATAAAAAGAAAATTCCTGCCCTTATAAGTTATAAGTACAACAACCGAAGTTTCATTATCAAAAGAATCATCATTTTTTAACATTTTTACTTCAGGGACAAAAGTTCTAATCTCCAAATCAGGTTCAAAATATACAACTTCATTATTCTTTGCAGTTTTATAATTCAAATTATTTTCTTTAATATAATTCAGAATTTCTTGAGATAATTCTGATTTAGCTTTATCTTTTTGAATTATAATTTCATGTGTTTTAATTGATTTAATAACATCAATTACCCCTCCACAATGGTCCATATCAAAATGCGTTATTATAAGTTTTTCTAATTTTGTTATTCTTTCATTTTTAAAATAACGATTCAAAATAATTTCTCCACTGGACAAACCTTTATAAGGTTTTCTGCCAGCATCGATAAGAACATAATTTCTCCTAGGAGTCTTAATTAAGAAACTATCAGCATTTTCAACATCAAACATAACTATTTCAAAATCATTTCTAAAATTATCAATTTTTATAAAACTTATTAAAAAAATTAAAGCAAAAGAAACAAAAACAACCAAAAATTTTTTATTTTTAAAATCATATTTGAAATTTAAAAGAAAAAGCAAAATTAAAATCCAAATTCCAAACATTTGAAACACATCTAATCCCATAACACTCAGCATTGAACATTTAAAAGACGCAAAGAATTCACTTATTTTAACCAATAATGTAAGCATTGGTTTTGCAATCATATCAAACAAATATACCATTGGTTCATTCAAATAAGGAATAAGAGAAATTATTGAACTAACAAATCCAATAAAACTTAACATACCAATAAAAGGAATTACCGCAATATTAGCAGGAACGCTAAACAATGCAAAATTATTAAAATAATGCATCTGCAAAGGCATTACCCAAATTTGCGCAACCAAAGGAACCAAAAATACAGAAGTAACATTAACAGGAGAAAATGCATAAACAAAATATTTCACTAATGCTTTTGAATTTTTATATTTTTCTTTAAACTTCTTATCTTTGTCAGCTATTTTTGAAATAACAACAGGACAAGTAATAATCAACCCTAATGTTACAACAAATGATAATTGAAAACCAACATCAAAAATCATTTTAGGATTAAATAACAAAATCAAAAATCCAACAAAAAATACCAACGCAACAGAATTAACATTCCTATCTATCAATTTTCCAAACAAAACAAATAAAAGCATACAAGATGCCCTTAAAATAGAAGGAGGAAAACCGGTCATAAAAGTATATAAAATAACAAAGAAAGCTCCTAAAATAATTGAAAAGTTATATGGAATACGCACTAACATTGCAATCCACCACCATATACCAAATATCAAAGCAACATTTAATCCACTTGCAGCCAAAAGATGTAATAAACCTGAATTTTTAAAATCCTCTTTTACTTTTTCATCCGGATTTATAGTCTCATTACCAAATACTATACCACCCAAAATTTCAAGTTCAGGATGTTTTATATATTTTGCATGCCGGAAAATAACTTCTTGTCTTTTTATTTCAAATTCTTTTAAAATATAATACCAACAATCATTCAAATTATGAATATCAAAAACAGGTTCTTTAATTTTCTTAATTGTTTCTGATTTTGCATATAAAACATTTACGCAATCATTATTTAAAAGATACCTCTTATAATTAAATTGATGAGGATTTTTAGCTTCCTTAGGAGATGACAATCTACCTTCAACTTCAATATAGTCTCCTATATTTATTTCAGGTGTATTATCATTTTCACTAATATAACTAACTAAAACTTTAGAATTAAGATTTTTAAAATTTTTATTTAAAATCTTTGCTTTATCAACTTTAATATTAAATCTGACTCTTTTATACCTGTTTGAAATTTCCTTTGATGACACCACTTGACCAGCTAAAACAACACCACCTGTGCTTATATTCTCTAAAGATTTATCTATATTTTCACTATCAGACGCTCTTAAAATTCCAAGAAAAAAGACTAAATATAATATAATTACTCTCTTAAAGCCAAAATTTAAAAACAAAGTGATTAAAATTAAAACAAAAAGAACAATAACAGAAACAATTAATGAATAATTATAAAAAGAAGCAAAAAGCCCCAATATGTAAAATACTGAAAATAAAATCGTGAATAATTTTGTATATGAAAATTTTTCTTCCATTTTCAATCGAAAAGAGCATTTATAAAATCATTTTTACTAAAATCTGTCAAATCTTCAATGCCTTCGCCAATTCCAATCAGTTTAGTCGGTAATTTTAAATTTTTAGCTATTGAAAAAATTATTCCACCTTTAGCACTTCCATCTAGTTTAGTAATAGCAATAGAAGTTATATCAACAGCTTCTTTAAAAACAAGCGCCTGACTTAAACCATTTTGTCCTTGTGAACCGTCAAGAACCAATATAGTTTCAAGATTTGCGCCGTCAAGTTTTTTTAATATAACATTTTTAATCTTTTTCAATTCTTCAATTAAATTAAATTTGTTTTGCAAGCGTCCAGCAGTATCTATAATTACAACATTATATTTTTCTTTTCTTGCCAAATCTATTGCTCTAAATGCCAAAGACGCACTATCTGCTTTATCTTCGCGCAAAATATCCACATGCGCTCTTTTTGACCAAATTTCAAGCTGCTCTTCTGCAGCAGCCCTAAATGTATCCCCAGCAACTAATAAAACTTTATTTCCACAAGCTCTAAATTTATTTGCAAGTTTACCTATTAAAGTAGTTTTTCCTGCGCCATTAACTCCAACCACAAGATAAATATTTAGCTTATCTTTATCAAAACTTAATTTTTCTTCTTTTTCAACATTTAAAATTTCGCTAAATTCTTTTCTTAAAAAATCTCTTAATTGAGATGATTTAACTTTTTCATCTTTTATTTTATTTACAATCTCAACGGATAAATCAACACCTAAATCTGCTTTAATTAACATTGTTTCAATATCTTCAAGCTCAAATTCATCAACAAATTTATCTCCCGTAATTGAATTTGTAACACTATTTACCAATGAATTTGCAGTTTTTGATAAAACACTCTTTAAAACTACAAAACCTGAATTATTTTGGATTTTTTCTCTGTTTACATCATTCTTATTTTTAAAAAAATTAAACATATTTCTCAACTACTCTTGCCAAAATACCATTTATAAATGAAGGGGAATCTTCGGTTGAATACTTTTTAGCTAACTCCAAGGCCTCATCAATAACTACTTTATGAGGAGCATCTTTAATATAAACAAGCTCGGTTATTGCAATTCTTAAAATATCTTTATCTATTTTAAAGAGCCTTTCTATATCCCAGCCAAAAGCATAATCACTTATCATTTTATCAATTTCTTGTTTATGTTTTTGATATTTAAAGCATATCTCCATTATATATTCTCGGACATCTTCCTTATTAGCTAAAGTACACAACTCTGCAACATCCAATGCGGATAAAGTTTTTTCTGCAGCATTTAACAGAACATCTATTTTTCCTTCTAAGTCAGATGTTAAAGGAACGGCCACAGGAATATTTTCACAATCTATTGGTCGAGAAAGATTATCTTCATGATTATTTTCAAAATCTATAATCTGATTTTTTATATTTGTCAATTCAGAAACACACATTGAAACCTCATCGTGAGAATTTGAAACTAAAGTCCTAACGGATTTTAAAACTATTTGAACAAAATCCTCATCTTTATATTTTTCCAAATTTTTATCTAACTGTGAAAATAATATCAAAGCTAATTCCCTGCTTGCTCTTCTTGCTTGCATTTTTAATTCCTTCTTGTCATCTTTTAAAAACATTATATTTTAAAAATATCTTATTTCATAGATTTTTTTTAAGAATTTCAAAATATTTCGTTATAATTTTCTCTTTTTCATAATTTTTAATCATGCTTAATGAATTTTGACTAATTTCTTCAAAATTACATTTTTTTATCTTATTTAAAACCAAAAAAAGCGACTCAATGGACGGCTCTATTAAAAAACCGTTTTCACCATCTTTTATAACCCCATCTATGCCCGTATTTTTAGATGCCACCACAATTAAACCCCTCGAAAGAGCTTCAAGATATGCGATTCCAAAAGTCTCATCAACCGAAGGTAAAATAAATACATCATTTTTATCTAATTTTTCATATACTTTATCATGCTCAATATAATTGTTAATTTTTACTTTTTCTTGCAAATTATATTTTCTTACCAACTTTTGAAGATATTTTTTTTGTTTACCTTCTCCAAAAATATTATACTCAAAATCATAATCAATCTTACTCAATGCATTTATAACAATATCAAGATTTTTTCTCTTTATCAATTTAGACAGAGTAACAAATTTTATTTTATCTTTTTTAAATTTTTTTTCATTAACTATATTCTCCTTCAATACAAATGAAGGTAAAATAAAATTAGCATTGAACTTTTTAGCTAAAAAATGATTTCTTGCACCTAATAAAGTTGAATTTAAAAAAGAATTTCTTAATCTTTTTTTAAAATATAACTTATACTTAAAATCTTCCATTATTTTCGAATCACTTTGATGAATAATTGAAACATGAGCTAAATTAAGATTTTTATTTATCAAATCAGAATATATATGCCCCGATGGCATATGAGAGATTATACAATTAAAATCCCTAAAATTTTCTATAAATTTTTTATCTTCAAAAACAAAAGGTAAAATAAAATTCCTATTATAAACCTTTATACCATTTTTAAAATATACACCCGATTTTACAAACTTATGACCTCTCAAAAAAACATTAAATAAAAAATTGGGTCTTATAACTTCAATACACTCAACCTTTTCCCTTAGGGCAAGCACAAAATCCTCAACTACTGAAGGAATTGACCTATCTTTAATTAAGGGATATAAATCACTTACAATTAAAATCTTCATCTAAAGCTTTTCAAAATCACAAATAACATCATATTTTAATTTTAATTTATTTAACATAGCTAAACGATTATTTTTAATTTTTTCATCATCATCCATAACAAGCACTTTTTCAAAAAAATCAGACGTAGGCTTAATTAACATTTTTAAAGACTTTATGTATTCATCCAAATTAACAGAAGAACTATTATGCGATTTTATTGCATCATAAAGCTTCTTTTCTTCATCTAAAATAAACAAAGAACTGTCAACATCAACCTCGGAGGTTTCTTTTAAAATTCTTGAAACTCTATTTGCATTTTCTTTAATTTTATTAAAATTCTCATCGTTTCTATATTTTACCAAAACTTGAGCACGTTTTATAAAACCAACCAAATCCTCTAAAGGATTAGTTCTTTCCAACGCTGCAATTATTTTTGAACCATAATCTTTTTCATACATAACCAAAAGTCTTTGAATAAAAAATTCCCTTAACTCATATTTAATTGTTGATTCAAGAGAAATAGAAAAATTATCCGACAAAAGACTTAAAGAATAATCTATAATATTTTCAATATTAATCTTTAAATTCTTCTCGATTACCGTCCTTAAAATCCCGATAGCAGCACGTCTTGCACCAAGAGGATCATTAGAACCAGTGGGGCGTTTTTTCTTTTTATCACCCTGAGTTGAGATAAATAAAGCACAAATTGTATCAATCTTATCTGCAATAGAAACAACTTGTCCCTCAATAGAAGAAGGTAAAATTGAATTTGCCCCCAAAGGAAAATAATGTTCGCAAATTCCCTTTGCAACATTAATCTTCTCTCCGTCTTTTAGAGCATAATTTTCACCTATAAAACCTTGCAGCTCAGTAAATTCAAACACAAGACTTGTTGAAAGATCACATTTTGCAAGCTTTGCACAGCGCAAAATATCCTCTTTTTCCTTAATGGCCAATTCATCACATATTTTTTCAGATAATTTCAACATCCTTTGAGTCTTGTCATACAACGTACCTAAGCTCTTTTGAAATGTCATGCCTTTTAATTTATCAAGCTTATCAATCAATTTTGTCTTTGTATCTTCATTATAGAAAAATATACCGTCTTCCAAACGAGCAATAATAACTCTCTGATTGCCAGCTTTAATATTAGAAAACTCATCTCCAACATAATTAGCCATCGTAATAAATTTATTCGACAACTTATTATCCTCTGTCCACAAAGGAAAATATCTTTGATGTGATGACATAACCGTCGTAGTAACTATAGCCGGAATTTGAAGATATTTTTCATCAAATTCACAAATAACAGGAATAGGCCATTCTGTAATATATGTAACCTCTTCAAGCAAATCTGACATATCATCAAAATTTATTTTAAGTCCCTCACTTTGTGCACATTTTGTAGCGCTTTCAATAATAATCTTTTTTCTTTCCTCTTGATCAACTATCACATTAGATTTTCTCATCAATTCAACATAATTTTTAGGTTCATCAATTATAACTTCTTTATTCAAAGAAAATCTGTGACCCACAGTCTTGTTAGTTGCTTTTTTATCCATAATATTAAGATTTATAACTTCATTTCCAAAAATCGCAACCACATTTTCAATGGGACGTGAAAATTTTTCATCAAAATCTTTCCAACGCATAAAATGCGAACCTTGGAGTTTTAAAATTATATTCTCAACATTATTCTTAATAATTTCAGAGGCTAAGTTACCCTTAATTTGAATTTTTGCCCATATATAATTATCCTTTTCATAAAGAAAAGAGGTATCTACGTTATTTTTCTTTGCAAAACCCAACGCAGCGGGAGAATAATTACCCTTACTATCTTTTGCTATATCTAAAACAGGTCCTCTTACATCTTTTTCAACACTTTTTTGATTAACATCCAATGCATTTATCAAAACCGCAAGACGCCTAGGAGTCCCATAAACCTTAATATTATCATATTCAAGAGCATTTTCTTTCAAAAGCTTCCTAAATGAACACTCAAGTTGACATATAGCAGACGGGATAAACTTATAAGGAAGCTCCTGAACCTGTATTTCCAATAAAAAATCTTTCTTCATAATTAAGAATTGTAGTATAAAAAATAAAACATAGTATAAATTTGTTATGTTTTATTAAGAAAATGCAACATAATTATAGAAAATAACTTATTTTTTTTGAAAATTATTTTTATGTGTGTCAAATTATAAATAAAGAGTTATTGGTTTTTAAGATAAATGCTAAACGTAGATATTATTGAAATAAACGATGAACAAGCTCACAGCGCTAAGCTTTTAGCAAGCGGGCTATCAACCCCTCAAATCAGAAAACGAGGCATGATAGAAATGCTTGGAATTTCTTGTGCAATAAACTACTTGCATGCTAGAAAATTCAGAATTGATACAAGAAGAAGCGTTTATAAAATACCTCTTTTATTTGAAGAATTTAAACTTAGCGATATATACTACGGTAATTGGCGAATTGATGTAATTACTCTCTACAAAGAAAAAACAATTAAAATTCCAAAAATTCACATCGACATGGATATAATGCCTAATTTTTATTTCATTGTTCAAATAGGAGCTAAAATAAAAGAAGCTAAAATGATTGGTTTCATTGATGCTAAAAACATTCCCTCTTGTTCACATGATTCAAAATTTTACTATCCTACTTTAGATATGATTTTTGACATAAAAAAATTTGCAACACTCACCAAACATTCTATTGCGAGCAAAACATTACTCGGCAAACACATCGACTGCATGGGTTTATTTTTAAAATTCATAGACAATGACTTATCATCAGTATACAAAAGGCAACTTATTCAACACTTAATGAACTGCGATTCATGTAGAGCTCGCTTTATTGACGCCGTTGAATTTGAAAAACTTGCAAACAATATAAGATTCTACCCCAATTTATTAAGAAAAAACGAATCAAAAATTCCTGCTATGGCAATAACGTCCTCTCTTGAAATACAAAATAATTCAACCACTTTTGAAGAAGGATTAAACAACGTTATTATTGAAGAACAACAAGAAAATCAATCCAAAAATTTTATAAATATTCAGCCTACATACAAAACTGACAACATCAAAAATGATGATGCAAAAACTGTTCAAATGTTTGATTTATTAGATAAAAATGACAAAAAACAAACAAGCAAAAAAGTAATTGATGCAATTTTTGACGAAATTCCAAAAGTTGAACTTCCACCAATTAAAACAATAGTCAATGCAAAAAACAAACGCACAATCATGATCACCATAATAATTTTCTTTATTTTAGGAAGTTTTGCCTTAATCTCCATGAAAGGGACATCCGAAATAATTGAAGAAAACAAAGAAATGGCTTCTTTTGAAGAACCATTTGAAGATTTGGACGAAAACTATCCCGAAAACTATAATTATCCGACAGGCGAAGCAAAATTAATCCCTAAAGAAGAAAACTTGGAAAATTTTACAATACAACAACCAAAACCATCTCAACCAGCTTATGCTCCAACAATAACAAGAATAGCTTGGGAAGCACCAGAAAGCATAACAAAAAAAGATTCTTATAAAAAATATCTCCAACTTACAGGCAAAAATATAAAATTAAACCTTCAAAATGAACTTTTACTGGTAAATGATATTCCTATTAATAAAACCGTAAAAACAGACATAAAAATAGCATCTAACGGAGAAATAGATTCTATAAAAATAACAACTTCATCAGGCTCAGAACTTATTGATGCTTCAGTTAAAAAGGTCATAACAGATACTTTAACATACATGAAACCTCCAAGCCATGGTATTATATCGAAACCTATTAACATAACTTTAACAGCCGAAATGAACTAACATTTTATCTTCTCTTGCAAAATACTTTTAAAAAAAGTATAATTCCAATAATGAAAGCGGGGGTAAAATGAAAACAAATCAAAATTACAAAAAACTTAACGAAAGTTATCTTTTTTCAACAATCGCAAAAAAAGTTAATGAATATACAAAAAATAACCCCGATAAAAAGGTTATAAAATTAGGCATAGGAGATGTTACAAGACCATTGTGCAAAAGTGTAGTTGAAGCTATGCAAAAGGCAGTACTTGAAATGGGTACACAAGATGGATTTAGAGGATACGGCCCCGAACAAGGGTACGATTTTCTAAAGGAAAAAATCCTAAAATATTATAAAAAAAGAAACATAAATTTAAAACTCGATGAAATTTTTATTTCAGATGGTGCCAAATCTGATTTAGGTAATATCTTGGACTTATTTTCAAAAGAAAATACTGTTTTAATTCCAGACCCTGTTTATCCGGTTTATGTTGACACAAACATTATGCAGAATAGAAAAATAATCTTTTTAGAAGCTAATCAAGAAAATAATTTTCTGCCAATGCCAAAAGATGATATTAAAGCGGATATTGTCTATTTATGTTCTCCAAATAACCCTACAGGAGCAGTTTACGATAAATCTCAACTTGAAAAATGGGTAAAATGGGCGAAACAAAATAATGCGCTAATATTATTTGATGCTGCTTATGAATGTTTTATATCTGACGTAAATTTGCCGAAAAGCATTTTTGAAATTGAAGGAGCTGAAACTTGTGCGATTGAATTTTGTTCATTATCTAAAACAGCAGGCTTCACTGGTACTCGCTGCGGATATACGATAGTAAAAGAAGATTTAATTTTTGACGAAATGAGCCTTAATAAAATGTGGCTTCGGCGGCAAACAACAAAATTTAACGGTGTACCATACATTATTCAAAGAGGAGCTGAGGCAGTTTTTAGTGAACAAGGACAAAAAGAAATATCAGAAAATATTAATTACTACAAAAAAAATGCAAATATTATCGCTGAGACGCTAAAAAAACACAATATTTGGTTTACAGGCGGAATACACTCACCTTATATTTGGTTAAAATGTCCAAGTAACATGACAAGTTGGGATTTTTTTGATTTTCTTCTTGAAAAAGCAGCTATTGTGGGGACTCCCGGAGCAGGATTTGGCAAAAACGGAGAAGGCTTTTTTAGATTAACTTCATTCAATACAAATGAAAACACAAAAGAAGCAATGGAACGATTGGATAAAATTTTATAAAAACATTGCAAATATTTTTTGTTTATAATTAAATATAAAAAAGAAGACATTATTATAGTCGCGGAAGTAACTCAATTGGTAGAGTACCTGCCTTCCAAGCAGGATGTTGCGAGTTCGAGCCTCGTCTTCCGCTCCATTATCGCCTTGGTGGCGATTTTTTATTTAAAAAACCAACATAATAAAACTAAAACAAAACTTGAAAAATAATTTTTAACATATATAATTAGGAAACTCACAGTAATTTTTATTAAGAAATGTAAAAAAATTATAATATATTATTTTTGAAGCAACAATTATTATTTTTAGTATTTTTATTATTGTCAAATACATAGATATAGGAGTCTTTATCATGAATGTAACTAAAATTCCATCTATCCGATCAAATCAACCCAGAAACTACAACGTAAATAGAACAATAAACAACTACAATCTAAATCCTATTAATTTCAAAGGGAAAAGAGAAGATGACGAAAACAGAAATAAAATAATGGCATACCTAGCTTCAGGAGCACTTTTATTAGCTTCTCTTTTAAGTCCTGCTAAAGCATCTGCATCATCATTTGAAAAAAGAATCGATGATTATTCTAATTTAACTCCAACAGAAATTATAGAAATTGAAGATGATAACAGATTTCAACTTGCACAAACATTAGATGCACCATCATTAACCTTTGATTTAACAGGAAACTGGGATGCAAAAAATTTCAAACCTGTTACATCTTTAGCATATATCACCCAAAACATTGAAACAGGGAATGATTTTTCAGACATGGATGAATTAACCTCGGCATTATATCCAAACGAAACAGATGATGAATACTACAAAAATCAAGCTGCACTAGCAAGAGTCATAGCTAACCCATGGATGGCAGAAAAAGTTACTGATGGTCAAGTCGATTTTACCCAAGGTGATATGTCAAATATTGACCCTGAATTAATACGTGCAACAGACTACACAACCGAAGGCGAAAAAACAGCAATTCTTGTTCCTGAATTCAATCTTACGGAAGAAACTACCAAAGATTACAATTCTATAATGATTTCAAATATAGAACTTTTACCAAAAGAGGCAGATCAATTTGGCGAAACTAGGATATACTTCTCGCAAGAAGAATTAAATGAAGCAATGAATAACAACACTTTAATTGAACTTGTTAACAGTAAACTTTCGGAAACTTACGGTTTTGATACCATGGAATGTTATGCTGGAGACGCTATTTGGCATGCAATAGGTGCGGAAAAACAAAACGAAGACATATTTAAATATGCAAGCGAAGCTAACCACAAAGATGCTCTTATGAACTACGTAAAATATAATAATAAACTTGAAATAGTATGTCCTAAAGTTCCTGTAAGTGTAATAATAAAGGATAGTCAAAAAAATAACTTTAACATTGATACATTTTTAAGAACCGAAAGAGATGAAGCTCCTGCAATAAGCTATATTACATCCGATAGAACAGTTGCTAATCTTGAAGATTTAAACGGCATTGAAACAACTCCTCTTGATATACTGGATTTGTACGGCTTAACAGATGATGAAAGTCTAAAAGAAATGTATTACAAAAACCCTGAAAAATACGGCGCATTATTAACTTCATCATACAGACAAATTATAGATAATAATAACGAATTAATAAATATTTATGGTGATAGAGTCATAAATGAACAAGATTTACAAACTCCTCTAGGATACAGTTTACTTGATGGCGAAAACGCAAAAATCAACCTACAACCTATAGCATATGCTCATATTGACTATGAACCAACTTCAATAGTTTATGAATCTTCAACTCCAAAACCAACAGCTAAACCAACTTCAATTCCTACAGCTAAACCAACTTCAATTCCTACAGCTGAACCAACTCCAATGCCAACTGAAAGACCAACAGCTAAACCAACTTCAATTCCTACAGCTGAACCAACTCCAATGCCAACTGAAAGACCAACAGCTAAGCCTACAGCTAAACCAACGGCTAAGCCTACAGCTGAACCAACTGAAAGGCCAACAGCTAAACCAACAGCTAAACCAACAGCTAAACCAACGGCTAAGCCTACAGCTAAACCAACGGCTAAGCCTACAGCTAAACCAACGGCTAAGCCTACAGCTGAACCAACTCCGAATTATACACTTCCACCCATAACTCCAACTGATACGCCTATTTTAACAGACCCACCAGTTGCAACTCCTCCGGGAGAAAAACCAACGGCTAAACCGACAGCTAAACCGACAGCTAAACCAACGGCTAAACCGACTGAAAGACCTACGGCTGAACCAACGGCTAAACCGACAGCTAAACCAACGGCTAAACCGACAACTAAACCGACTGAAAGACCAACTTCAACCTACTGTCCTGACATAGACACAGATGGCTCATCAGATGATAATGATAACAACAGTGGTGACAGCGGGGCAGATTTTGAAGATAGCCCAGTCATTAATACCCCAAAACCAAACCCAACAAAATGTCCAGACACAGGTACCGATGACTCATCAAGTGATAATGATAACAACAGTGGTGACAGCGGTGTTGATTTTCAAAGTTCAATATCATCAGACTCAGATGAATTATACCTAAATGATATGGTCTATAGAAATCAAGATAAAACCGAAAAACAAAAAAGAACATTTTTACAATTAGTTATGGGGTTACCTATGATAAGTCATTTTAAAAGAAAAGATAAAGATTTTATGTATTTTTAATTAAATACAAAAAATAAAACAAAAAATCCTAAAACTAATAAAAGTTTTAGGATTTTATTATATAAAAAACTGCCTCCAAAGAGGCAGAAAGTCGGGTATAAGCCGGATTCTGTAATGAGATAATTATCTGTCTTATGCGTTTTTTCTTGCAATATTTGTAAAACAAAACGGAAATAGCACCTTATTGCAAAATCAAACTTGCAGTCAGCCGGGGTTTACCTTGCCTGATGCCTCACGACACCAGCGGTGGGCTTTTACTCCGCCGTTGCACTTGTACAGTATTACTGTAACATATTTTCTGTGGCACTTTCCTCACCCTCACGGGCACTTGGATTTCCCAAGCAAGCTTGCTATTTTGACTGTCCGGACTTTCCTCACAACCTCTGCCCTCGCTCTCGCTCAACGTGTGCAGTCGCACTGCGTTTCGCTCGGCTCGACTCGGGTACGGTTGCGGGCTGTTCGCTGAAGCTCCCGCTTCACCGTCACGCCCTTCACACACCTTTGCCCTCGCCTTCGCTCAACGTGTGCAGTCGCACTGCGTTTCGCTCGGCTCGGGTTGCGCAATTATCAGCCGACTTTTTTAATTATTTTACCACAACTAAAATTTTACTAAAACTTTTAAAGTACCTTTTTTTGAATTTTTATCAAATGCCTCCACAAAATTTTCTACATTATAAACTTTCTCAACCAAAGGTTTAACATCAATTTTTTTATCTTCTAGCAGCCTTAAAATAGGTGCAAATTGACCACAACGAGAACCCACTATTGTAATCTCATCTACAACAATAGAAGCTAAATTCAAGCCTTCCTTAGCTGTAATTGTACTTTTTAAAACTAAAATCCCCCTTGGCTTAACAAGAGAAGCACTTGTCTCAAACCCGCCTATTGAACCTGTTGCTTCAACCACAACATCAAAAGATTTTATATGTTTTTCTGTCAACTCTGATAAAAGCATGGTCTTAGCACCTATATCTCTTGAAATTCTAAGCTTATTTTCATGCTTACCTATATGAACAAAATCTATATTTAATGCCCTGAATACAAGAGAAATGCAAAGTCCTAATTTGCCATCTCCAAGAACAGCAACCTTTGAATCAGGCTTTATATGAACTTGCTCAAGTATCTCATAAGCGGCTGCAAGAGGTTCAGTAAAAGTTGCTGTTATATCATCAATATTATCCGAAATTTCAAAAACATTTTTATACGGTAAGGTAAAATATTCACTAAAACACCCATCTTTTTTATAAATACCTAAAGTTGAACGGTTTGGACAATGTCTTTGCAAATCCTTATAACACCAAGAGCAATTTTCACAAGCACAATTTATTTCACCGACAACTCTTTTACCCATTATATCTTTGGGTACTTTATCTCCCACCCCGACAACAATTCCAACAAATTCATGCCCCAAAACTCCCTTATAACCCATATAACCTTTTGTAATTTCATAGTCAGTGTTACATATACCTGCCATCAATGTCTTAATCAAAACCTCGCCACAAGCAGGGGTGGGTTTTTCATAATCTTCAACTAATTTTAATTTCTCATCATAAACAAGTGCTTTCATTTTCTATTAATTCCTCACTTTTTCTCTTGCTTCCATTAAATATTTGCTAACTTCAACCCCTGCAATAGCACCATCAGAAACAGCAGTTATTACTTGTCTCAAAGGAGTATTTCTTACATCCCCGATAGCATAAACCCCCTCTATATTAGTTCTCATGGCACTATCAGTTATAATAAAACCATTTTTATCTTCCTCAATCTGCCCTGAAAAAAGCTCTATATTAGGTTCCAATCCAATATAAGGAAAAACTCCATCTACTTTAAATTCTTTTATTTTATGAGTTTTAACATTTTGTAATTTAATTTTCTCCACCTTATCTTTTGCAAAAATTTCAACAGGAACAAAATCTAAAAGCAACTCTATTTTATCATTTTCCAGAACTCTTTTTTGTACAATTTCATCAGCCCTAAATTTATCTCGCCTATGAATTATATAAACTTTTTTAGCAAATTTAGTTAAATATAATGCTTCTT